>CATNCS010000022.1 GCA_950097245.1 uncultured Oscillospiraceae bacterium
TATACTGCGGCTGATATCTCTCATAAAATTCAGTCATTCATGCGAAAATTGCAGCATCATCCGCCTCTCGTGTCCTGCTTTTTCCTCCACTCGGCGCTTTCCTATCTTTAGCTACGGAAGTAATAACGGCCCCCTCGCCCAGCATATAGCCGGGGGCCAGATTGGGGGTCAGGGGGTTGCCCGTGTTCAGGGTGTAGGCGGTGGGGCTTCCGAACGTGGGCGGGATCAGGGCCGCGTTCTTGCTCACATCCACGTTGGGCAGCTCGCCCCGGTCAGCCGTGACCACCGGCTCGATGGAAGTGGACTTGCCGTACTCCGGGTCGCCGGGGCCGTCGATGTTGTAGTCCAGGGCGCTGGCGGGGACGGTCAGGGCCAGCGTCAGGCACAGCAGGGAAAAAAGCGTGGTCAGTTTCTTCATGGTAGATTACCTCCTGCGTTTGATGAAGTAGAACACGCCGCCGCCCAGCAGCACCACCACAACAACGGCCACCACGGGCAGGACGCTGTTCTTCTCGCCGGTGGGGGTGTCCTGGCCGGTGGGGTCTGCGGGGTCAACGGGAGCGGTGGGGTCGGCGGGGTCGGTCTGGCCGGGGTCAGGGGTGTCGCCGGGTTCCTCGGTGGGGGCGGGTTCCAGGGCCGTGCCCTCGAAGATCGCCACATAGCGTATCTTATTCAGGTTGATACGGCTGACGGTGCCAGCGTAGTCGGCGGTGACGGTGTAGCCCTTCACATAGGAGCTGGTGGCGGAGCCGGAGTAGGACGCCACGGCGGTAAAGTGGCCGTCCCCCTCGGTCTGCCAGTTGACGGTCTGGAGTGTCAGGGAGTGGCCGTTGTCGGTGATGGACTTGGGAATATACTGCGTGTCCTGGTCGGCAAGGCCGGGGTAGGTGCGGCTGGCGGTGACGCTCTTGGTGGAGCTGCCATACCCGGCCACCTCCACCTTCACCGTGTCCAGCTTCAGGGCCAGCGTCCCGGCAAGGCCGTCCTCGGTGACAAACTCCTTTGTCTCCGGCAGGAGGGCCAGCACCGCGCCCATATCCTTGCTCTGGCTGGGAACGGACACGGTTTCGGTGTGCTGGCGGCTCTCGTTGGCGGGAAGCTCCTGTTTCAGCAGGTCAGTAAGGGTGTAGTGGTAGCCCTCCTGCTCGAAGTCGGAACGGGGGATGCCAGCGGGGTCGTCCGACCGCCCCAGGTCGTACATCTTCCTGATCTCGCCGCCGTCCTCGCTCCGGGTAACGGCGGTGGGGTAACAGGGGGACGGCTGGACGGGTTCAGGCGGGTCGGCGGCAAAGGCGGCGGTGGTCATGGTCATGGCAAGGGCCAGGACGCACAGCAGCCGAGCCGCGTGGGTGATGGTTTTCCGCTTCATAGAAAAATTACCTCCATGTTGTTGATTTTGGGCGCAAAAAAGCCCCGTGGCGTCCACGGGTTCAAAGGTTTTTACTGGCTGAAAAAAGGAGGGGCAGGGTCTTTCTTTTCAGCAGGTACAGCAGGTTTTGAGGGGGAGAGTGTGAGAGGGGGAGGGCGTGGAAGGTGCCCGGGCCGCAAAAGGGCAGAATATCCCCCAGGTGTGACGTTCACCGCTCCCGCCCCCTTTCCCGCCTGCGGTACATCTCCAACGCCTTTACGATGGTGTCCTCGATCTTCTGTGCGGGCGTCCCCGCAGGGAAAAACTTGTCGATGCGGTTCCGGGGTATCTTGAATTGCTCCACCTGATTGGGCTTTTCCTCCTGCATGATGGACAAAATCACGTCAGGATTCAGCTTGCCCTTCTCGGAAAAGTCCCTGATCTTGATGGCCTGGGCGTGGGAGGGGGTGCAGTCTTCGCTCTCCATGACCTCCAGCAAGGCATTCTGCTCGTTTTCCGGCAGATAGGACAGCTCCACGGCGGGGCGCAGAGCCATTTGCAGCGTGCCCTTTTCTTTCAGCACAGTATTGTCTACCATGTCCAGCAGTTCAGGCACAAGGTTTGTCAGGCGGATATAGCGTTGAATTTGGGTATTGCTATCAGGCGATTTGTCTGCCAACTGCTCCCTTGATGTCTTTCCTAACTTCTGTCCCAGTGGGACAGAAGTTAAATCTGTGCGCTCACCTTGTTGCCGCCGCATGGCGTCCAGCTTCATTTTATAGGCAAACGCCTTTTCCGAGGGCAGGACGCGCTCACGCCGGAGGTTGCTGTCCACCATGATAATGATGGCTTCATCATCGGTCAGCTCCCGGACGATGCAGGGCACCGTGGGCAGTTCCGCCAGCTCCGACGCCAGCTTGCGCCGGTGGCCGGACACCATCTGATAACTGCCGTCCGGCATGGGCCGCACCAGCACAGGGGAGAGGACGCCCCGCTCCCTGACGCTCTCCACCATCTGCTCCATTTCCTCGTCCATCCGCACCTTAAACGGGTGGTCGGGAAAGTCGCTGATTTCAGCGATGGGCAAGTCGGTCACATAGCTGCGCTGGGCGTTGTCCCGTTCCTCCTGGGTGGTGAACATACTATCTACTGAGGTCAGAAGTCCGGCTGCGCTCTTTGCTGCCAATGTCCAGCACCTCCTTTGTCAGTTTGCGGTAGGCGTCCGCCGCCCGCCCCCTGGGTTCGTGCTGGAAAATACTCTTGTCCGCTGTGCTGACCTCCGCCAGCCGCACCGTTGCCGGGATCACTGCGTCCATCACGGGCAGATGTTTCCCAAAGTTTGATTTGACGGTGGCGACAATATCCTTGCGGAAGTTGGTTTCATTCGCCATTGTCAGGAACACGCCGCCGATCTTCAGCTTGGGGTTGATCTGCCGCTGGATGCTCCGCACCGTGCCCACCAGCTCCGTCATGTCCTCCGCCGCCAGATAGTCCGCCTGGACAGGGATAAGAACATAGTCCGACGCGGACAGGGCGTTGATGACCAGCATACCCAGCGAGGGGCGGCAATCCAGCAGCACATAATCATAGTCCCGCTTTACGCTGTCCACATACTGCCGGAGTACCGTTTCCCGGCTCATCACGTTCACCAAACTGACCTCCACGGCGGACAGGCTGCGGTTCCCCGGCACGAAGTCAAAGCCCTCACGGTGGTGCATGATCTCCGGGTGGCCGGTCGACTCTTTCCCGGACACCACATCGCTCATGACATTGGCGAGGGTTAGGGGCAGGTCGTGGGGCTTGCGCTGGCCCAGCATCTTGGTCAAATCCCCCTGGGGGTCTGTGTCCAGCATGAGGACTTTCTTTCCGTCCAGCGCAAGACAGGCCCCCAGGTTATAGACCGTCGTGCTTTTGCCAACTCCGCCCTTTTGATTTGCTACGCTTATCACTTTCGGTTTCGCCATTTTGGGGGTTCCTCCTTTCATGAATTTAGCCGCCTGCGGCGAAACAGACGGCTATGTATGGGCATAGAAAAAGCCGCCTTTTCATCATTGAAAAGACGGCCTATCCAGTCAAGCGATATGTGATTTTCAGGGGTAGTTCAAAGGGCGGCGCAAAACCGTATGTCCGCATTTCCCGGTGTTTCGTCGTATCAAAGCTCATCCCTTGGTAGTAAATTCGTAGTAATTGGGGTGGTCTACTGTCAGGAAATGCGGCGTAATGCGCTGTTTCACAAGGTTTTGCCGGTTCTTACAAAATATTTATTATAAACAAATTGGTCCCGGCCATTCCTGGCGGAACAGCCGGGGCTGTGCTAACTCTTTGCCGTATTTGCGCCCGGGTCCTGACCTGTCTTCTCCACCTGCTCCTCCAGCCAGGCGGCTGTGCCGGCCAGCCCCTCCTCGGTGATCGGAAAGGCGGCCGTGGCCAAAATTTCACTCAGGTCCATGGCCAGCGGCCCCCTCCATACCCGGACGGCAAGCCGCTTTTCCTCCCCTCCCTCGGGGAGCTCCGGTTTGATGAAAAACCGTGTGCTGCCCAGACTGCCATACCAGCTGTTGCCGTTTTCCCAGAAGAGAAGGGTGGGAATATCAATGTGACTCAATAGAGATACGCCTCCTTTTGTTCCCATTATGCCAGAAAAAAGCCGCGCTGTAAAGGGTCCGCACCGATGCCGGCAGGTCTCATAGAATGGTATGTGGCACTGCCACATCCACTACTTTAAGTTGAAGGAGTGCGTTATGAATCGATACTATGCTTCTGATTGGGAGCAGAGCAGTCGGGACGGCGTTGTGGCCCATCTGACCAGCGGCTGTGGCTGCAACACTGGCTGCGGCTGCAACACCGGATGCGGCTGTAACACCGGCTGCGGCTGCAGCACCGGATGCGGCTGCAATACCGGATGCGGCTGCAATACTGACTGTGACTGCCCCGGCCCTGCCCTGCCTCCAGTACCTCCCTGCCCCGGTCCTGGTCCCTTCCCGCCCTATCCCGGCGTCGGCCCCACCGGTCCCACTGGTCCTCAGGGGTATCCTGGCCCCGTCGGCGCTACCGGTCCTACTGGTCCGCAGGGTATCCCCGGTCCTGCCGGCGCTACGGGCGCTACCGGCGCGACGGGCGCGACAGGTGCCCAGGGTCCTGCCGGTCCCATTGGTCCTGCCGGTCCTGTTGGCGCTACGGGCGCTCAGGGTCCCGCCGGACCCATCGGTCCTACTGGCCCTGCCGGCGCTGCTGGTGCTACTGGTGCTACCGGCGCTCAGGGTCCTGCCGGTCCCATTGGTCCTACCGGTCCTGTTGGCGCCACTGGCGCTACCGGCGCTACCGGCGCTCAGGGTCCCGCCGGACCCATCGGTCCTACTGGCCCTGCCGGTGCTGCCGGTGCCACCGGCGCTACCGGTGCTCAGGGTCCCGCCGGCCCCATCGGTCCTACTGGTCCTGCCGGCGCTGCCGGTGCTACCGGCGCTACTGGCGCTCAGGGCCCCGCCGGCCCCATCGGTCCTACTGGTCCTACTGGTCCTAGCGGCGCTGCCGGTGCTACCGGCGCTACCGGTGCTCAGGGCCCCGCCGGCCCCATCGGTCCTACTGGCCCTGCCGGCGCCACCGGCGCTACGGGCGCTCAGGGCCCTGCCGGCCCCATCGGTCCTACTGGTCCTACTGGTCCTAGCGGCGCTGCCGGCGCTGCCGGTGCTACTGGCGCTACGGGCGCTCAGGGTCCTGCCGGACCTATCGGTCCTACTGGCCCTGCCGGCGCTGCCGGGGCTACGGGCGCTACCGGCGCCACCGGTGCAGTTGGTCCTACCGGTCCTACCGGCCCTGCCGGACCCGCCATCACTCCTGGCCCTGCTGTGGAGGATGAGGAGGCGGGCGCCGGAACTCCGGAACTCGTAGCCAAGATCAATGAGCTGCTGGCTTCCTTGAGAACTGCCGGTGTTATTGCGACCTGATTGAAATCCGCCGGCGCTCCTGACCTGGGAGCGCCGGTCTTTTTAGAAGGAGGTTTTCATGGGGAAGTACAAGGTATGCGTCTACGCTATCTGCAAAAATGAGGAGAAGTTCGTGGACCGCTGGATGGACTCCATGCTGGAGGCAGACCGGATCGTGGTGCTGGACACCGGATCGGAGGACGGGACCGTGGAAAAACTGCGGGCCCGGGGGGCGGAGGTGACGGTGGAGACCGTCTCCCCCTGGAGGTTTGACGCTGCCCGGAACCGCTCGCTGGAGCTGGCGCCCGAGGATGCGGACATCTGCGTCTGCACCGACCTGGACGAGGTGTTCCACTCCGGCTGGCGGGAGGAGCTGGAGCGGGTTTGGGTTCCGGGGGCGGGACAGGCCTCCTACCGGTACACCTGGTCCTTCAATGCCGACGGCTCGGAGGGCGTGGTGTTCTGGTACGAGAAAATTCACGCCCGCCACGGCTACCGGTGGGTTCACCCGGTCCACGAGGTGCTCAAGTGGGTGGGGGAGGGGAGCCCGGGCCCCATGGTTACGGCGGAGGGAATCCAGCTGGACCACCACCCGGACCCCGCCAAGTCCCGGGGACAGTACCTGCCCCTGCTGGAGCTGTCCGTCCGGGAGGAGCCGGAGGACGACCGCAATGTCCACTACCTGGGCCGGGAGTACATGTACCACGGCCGCTGGGACGACTGTATCCGCACCCTGAAGGGCCATCTCAACATGCCCACCGCCGTGTGGCGGGATGAGCGGGCCGCCTCTATGCGGTATATCGCAAGGTCATACTGGGAGAAGGGGGAGCCGTCCCAGGCCCGGGACTGGTATCTCCGGGCCATTACCGAGGCCCCCCACCTGCGGGAGCCCTACACCGACCTGGCATTGATGCTCTATCACCAGGGGGAGTGGGAGGGGGTGCTCTATTTCACCGCCTGCGCCCTGGCCATCACCCTCCGGCCCCGGAGCTATATCTGCGAGGCCGCCGCCTGGGGCAGCCTGCCCCACGATCTGCGGGCTATGGCCTTTTATCACACCGGGGCCTTTCGGGAGGCGGCGGCGGAGGCCCGGCAGGCCCTGGACCTGGAGCCGGGCAGCCAGCGGCTGAGAAATAACCTGGAGCTTATGGAGCGGGCGGCGGGGCAGTAAACTTAGTCCATTTTAAATCCTTCCAAGGTTGACAGAAGGCGCTTTGAGGATTAAAATAAAATAAAGAGTTTTACCTTGTTGGGGGGAACGATGTCTATGTATCGCTGCCATATGGAGTTTTATTTAATCAACTGTTCGTCCGGGGTATTGGAAACGCTTCAGCGGCTGCCGCCGATGGAGTCCTTCAACCACTCTTTTCTGGACAGCGATGAGCCCCGGGCAGCGCTGCTGTCCCGGGCCGACGTGATCCTGGCGGTTCCCTCCGGGGGAGCGGAGGCCGTGCGCGCCCTGGCAGAGGGAAAAAAGGATTCGGCCCAGCTCATTATTCTGGCAGGTCAGGAGCAGGCCGGCACCCTGGGGGACAGCCTGTCCCTGATCGACGAGCTGTGGATTCTCCCCATGTCTGAGACGGAGCTGGTATTCCGCTTCACCCGCTGGCAGGAGAAGCAGAAGCTGCGCCTGGACCTGTGGCAGACCAACCAGTACCTGGAGGCCACCATCGACAACACCCCCAGCCTGGTCTGGTTCAAGGACAAAAACGGCATCCACGAGAAGGTCAACGACGCCTTCTGTGCCACGGTGAACAAAACCAAGGAGCAGGTGCAGGGCAGAGGCCACGCCTATATCTGGGATGTGGAGGAGGACGACCCCGCCTGTATCGAGTCAGAGCGCATCGTGATGGAGACGGAGAAGACCTGCATCTCAGAGGAGACCATCCTGACCGGGGAGGGAACCCGTCTGCTGACCACCTACAAGTCCCCCCTCTACGACTGCGACGGCAGCGTGATGGGCACGGTGGGCATCGCCATTGATGTGACCCAGGAGCGGGCCTATGAGCAGAAAATTGTGGATAAGAACCGGGAGCTGGAGAACCTGTTTACCACAATGGACTGCGGCGTGATGTGCCACACCCTGGACGGCTCCCGGATTATCAGCATCAACCGGGCGGCCCTTCAGATTCTGGGCTACGAGTCCAAGGAGGCGCTGATTGAGGACGGCTTTGATATGATTGCCTCCTCTGTAGTGGACGAGGATAAGCCCAAGCTGCGGGACTGTATCCAGACCCTGAGCAAGGTGGGGGACAACGTCAATATGGAGTACCGGGTCCGCCATACCAACGGGGACGTCCGGCACGTAATGGGCAACATCAAGCTGATTGAGGAAAACGGGGAGCTGTTTTATCAGCGCTTCCTTCTGGACTGCACCACCCAGAAGCTGCGGGAGGAGGAGGCCCGGGTCCGGGAGGAGCGCCGCCAGATGGAGCTTGTCCAGGCCCTGACACTGGATTACAATCTGGTGTGCGTCTTTGACCTGGACACCGGCCTGGGCCGGTCCCTGCGGATTTACGAGTGCAAGCTGGGCGTGCTGGACGAGCTCTTTACCGGCGAGCTGACGCTGGAGGACTGCATGGGCCAGTACATAGACAGGTGTGTCCACATCGAGGACAAGGAGATGATGCAGCGGATATGCACCCGGGACCGCCTGCGCATCGAGCTGGGGGTCCGCAATCAGTTTTACTGCAATTACCGCACCCTGTGCGGCGATGAGGTGCGGTACTTCCAGATGAAGGCCGTGCGCACCGGAGACTGGGCCAACACCCGGGCCGTGGTGCTGGGCTTCCGCAGCGTGGACGAGGAGACCCGCAAGGAAATGGAGCGGATGGACGTGCTGAAGGACGCCCTGGACCAGGCCAACCGGGCCAACAAGGCCAAGAGCGTTTTCCTGTCCAACATGTCCCACGACATCCGCACCCCCATGAACGCCATCATCGGCTTCACCGCTCTGGCCACCACCCACATCGACCAGCGGGACCAGGTGGAGGGCTATCTGAAAAAGATTATGACCTCAGGCAACCATCTGCTCAGCCTGATTAACGACGTGCTGGACATGAGCCGTATCGAGAGCGGCAAGATGTCTCTGGAGGAGAAGCCCTGCTCCATGCCCGATATCCTCCACGGCCTGCGCAATATCGTCCAGGCGGACGTCCACGCCAAGCAGCTGGAGCTGTATATGGACGCGGTGGACGTGGTCAACGAGGAGATCTACTGCGACCGGCTGAGGGTGAATCAGATCCTGCTCAACCTGCTGAGCAACTGCGTCAAGTACACCCCGGCGGGGGGCGTGGTCAGCGTCAAGGTGACGGAGAAGCCGGGGGCTCCCGCGGGCCACGCCACCTATGAGTTCTGCATCAAGGACACCGGCATCGGCATGAGCGAGGAGTTCGTAAGCAAAATATTCGAACCCTTCGAGCGGGAACGCAACTCCACCACCAGCGGAATCCAGGGCACCGGCCTGGGAATGGCTATCACCAAAAACATCGTGGACATGATGAACGGCACCATTTCGGTGAAGAGCAAGCAGGGAGTGGGGACGGAGTTTACCGTACTGGTCACCTTCCGCCTGTGCACGGAGGAGAGAGAGCCCCAGACCATCCCGGAGCTGAAGGGCTGCCGGGCCCTGGTGGTGGACGACGACTTCAATTCCTGCGACAGCGTGTCCTGCATGCTCCAGCAGATCGGCATGCGGGCGGAGTGGACCCTGTCCGGCAAGGAGGCGGTGCTGCGCACCCGACAGGCCGTGATGCGCAACGATCTCTACAGCGTGTATATCATCGACTGGCTGCTGCCCGATATGAACGGCATCGAGGTGGCCCGGCGCATCCGCAAGGAGACAGGCGACCAGGTGCCCATTATCGTGCTGACCGCCTACGACTGGTCGGACATTGAGGACGAGGCCCGGGAGGTGGGAATCAGCGCCTTCTGCTCCAAGCCGCTGTTCCTGTCGGAGCTGCGCGGCTGTCTGGCGGGCCTGGTGGGATGCGAGACGGAGGAAAAAAGCTCCGACCATAAAGAGGCGGTCCACGCCGGACGGATCCTCCTGGTGGAGGACAATGAGCTGAACCAGGAAATTGCCACCGCGATTCTGGAGGAGGCGGGCTTCCATATAGAGACGGCGGAAGACGGGCAGACCGCAGTAGACAAGGTGTCCCAGTCCGAGCCGGGCTGGTATCAGATGGTGCTGATGGATATACAGATGCCGGTTATGAACGGCTACGAGGCCACCCGGCGCATCCGGAAGCTGGAAAACCAGCAGCTGGCCAACATCCCCATTTTGGCCATGACCGCCAACGCCTTTGAGGAGGATAAGCAGGAGGCCCTGCGCTCCGGAATGAATGGGCACATCTCCAAGCCTATCAACATCAACAAGCTGCTGGAGACCCTGGACGCCATGCTGGGCTGAGAACAAAAACCGGTTCCTGCGGAAAAACCCGCAGGGACCGGTCTCTTATGTTCCGCTCTTCCACCGTTTTAACGTGGGGAACCAGCCCCGCATCATCTTCTCCGCCTCCTCCCGGGGGCCGAAGGGGTGGCCGTTCTCCTCGTTGAACTTCAGGTTGAAGGCGATGATGTCGTCCATAGTGGCGTCGGGGACGGTAAAGGCCCCGTTTTGATAGCAGTAGCGGCAGTAGTCCTCGCTGAGGGCTCCGCCGGCCTCGGTGCCCCGGTCCTCGGGCCTGTCCAGGGGCATGGCGCAGCACTGACAAAATTTCCGTTCTTCCATTGGGATAACCTCCTTATGTTGGGCGGGGTCTGCCCCGTCTCTGACACAAGGATACGCCCCATAACCTGACAGGGTCTGTCCAGTTTTATAGACTTCCAAAGATTTTTTTAGTTCTTCCTTTAAAATATCCCGCCAGTAAGCCGGGGACAGCACCTCCAGCTGGCCGCCGAAGGACAGCAGAAAGGACAGCAGCCACTGGTCCTCGGGAAAGGTACACGCCACCAGCAGCCGCCCGTCCGGCCGGACGGACACCTCCCTGGGGTGGAAGTAGTCCCGCACCCGCCAGGCGGCGGAGGGGGCGAACAGCAGCCGCAGGTCCACCCCCCGGTAGTCCCCGGGCATGGGGGCCTCCAGCTGCTCCGGAGGCTTCCGGGGCGGACAGGTCCCCTCCTCCAGAGACAGGTCCTCCATCCGCACCAGCCGGAAGATGCGCCAGTCCTGCTTTTGCCGGCAGAAGGCGGACAGATACCAGCACCCCGCCTTGAACACCAGCCGTGCCGGCTCCACCGTCCGGCGGCTGCGCGCCCCGGCGGAGCTGTAGTAGGTGAAGGACAGGGGCTTCCGCTCCAGGACGGCCCCCTTCACCAGGGAAAAATTCTCCCGCTCCGCCGCGCCGCTGCCCCAGTCGGTAAAGTCCACCTCCAGCCAGTCGCCCCCCTCCCGGCGGAACAGGGCGGACAGCCGGGACAGGGCCTCCTCTCCCCCACCGGTGGCCTGAACGGCCTGGAGGGCGAAGAGAATCTCGTCCTGCTGGCTCTGGGACAGCAGGGCCCGGTCCAGCACGAACTGGTCCATCAGCCGGATGCCGCCCCCCTTGCCCTTCTGGGCGTAGACGGGGATGCCCGCGGCGGACAGGGCGTCGACGTCCCGGTAGATGGTCCGCTCCGACACCTCCAGCCGCTGAGCCAGCTCCCCGGCGGTAACCGCCCGCTTCTCCACCAGGAGATAGAGAATTTCAAAGAGGCGGCTGTTCTTCATCGGACTTCTATCTGCCCCAGCACTTCCCCGATGGGCAGGTTGATGGCCAGGTCGGCCCGGTCGTCGTAGGGGGTGGGGCTCTTGTTGATGAGCACCAGCCGGTTTCCCCGGAAATAGTTGATGAGCCCCGCCGCCGGGTAGACCGCCAGAGAGGTGCCCCCGATAATGAGCAGGTCGGCGGAGCGAATGTCCATCACCGCCCCCTCCATGGTGGCGCTGTCCAGGCTCTCCTCGTAGAGGACCACGTCGGGCTTGATGGTCCCGCCGCAGGCGCACCTGGGCACCCCGGTCCCGTCCTTGATGTCCGCCACAGCATAGGGCCTGCGGCACTTCATGCAGTAGTTCCGGTGGACGCTGCCGTGGAGCTCCCACACCCGCCTGGAGCCCGCCAGCTGGTGCAGGCCGTCGATGTTCTGGGTGACCACACTCCTCAGCTTGCCCGCCGCCTCCAGCTCCGCCAGCTTTTTGTGGGCGGCGTTGGGCCGGGCGTCCAGACAGAGCATCTTGTCCCGGTAGAAGCGGTAGAACTCCTCAGGCCGGGTGTCGAAGAAGGTGCGGCTGAGGATTTCCTCCGGCGGCCAGGCGTACTTCTGGTTGTACAGCCCGTCCACACTGCGGAAATCCGGGATGCCGCTCTCAGTAGATACCCCCGCCCCGCCGAAAAAGACGATCCGCTGGCTCTCGTCGATCCACTGCTGCAGGGTTTTGATTTTTTCCTCCATAAAATATTCCTCCTTCATCTGCGCCCGCAGGCGGCTGATTGCCGCCCCTCTGTGTTTTCTGCCAAAAGGTTACTGCTCCAAACAGAAGATTGACCGGATCAGCTGAACTGCGCTTTCTGTCTTTATCACTCTATTTATGGCGTTTCTAATGTTATCCTTTGTATATCCGTTTTCCGCCGCATTTGCAATATAATCCGCCTCAACCAGGATCTGATAATCAAGTCCTTCAATGTCGGAGAAGGTGTGGTGATGGCCCACCAGGTATGACACCCGGCCAATCTTTTCCCCGCTCATTCCAGAATCCCTTAAGAACACTTCGACCATTCGGCCCCCCTCTTCCTCCTGGTATTTTCCATTGGTATTTCCATATTTCTCCCTGCACAGAGGACAGGCAATATCATGGGTGATTGCAGCCACTTCAAGCACATATTGTGTCTCCGCGTCCAGCCGCTCCAGCTCGCCGATGGTTTTTGCATAGGTCCATACGCGGATAAGATGGTCGATATCATGGATATTTCCCTTGGAAAACGCGATCATCTTTGCCATCATTTCAGCGATTGTCATCTGTCTCACTCCTAAACTCTTGATTTATCCCGATTATATCACCATCACCTCCCAGCGTCAACGCGGAGAGAAATCTCCCTCTTGACTTAAACCCGGCTTCAAGTGATAAGATGGTTCCAATCAAAACCAAGGAGGAACGTCATGAACTACCGTACATTGGGCCGTACCGGGTTGAAGGTCAGCGAGATCGCCATGGGCTGCGAGGGCCTTGTGGACAAGAGCTACGAGCAAGTCCGGGAATTTGTGGACAAGATGGAGCAGCTGGGGATTAACTGTATCGACCTGTACTCCCCCAGCTGCTCCATCTTGTCCACAAATTCCCGGACATGCGCGCCAATCTGGGCAGGGCCCTGAAGGGCCGGCGGGAGAAATTCGTCCTGCAATCCCACCTGTGCTCCATCTGGGAGAAGGGCCAGTACCTGCGCACCCGGGACATCGACAAGGTCAAGGCCGGCTTCGAGGACATGCTCCGCCTGCTGGACACCGATTACATCGACATCGGCATGATCCACTACTCCGACGCCCTGTCCGACTGGGAGGAGATTGTCCACGGCCCGGTGATGGCCTACGCCCGGGAGCTGAAGGAGGCCGGAAGGATCGGCTGCATCGGCCTGTCCAGCCACAACCCGGAGGTGGGACAGGCGGCGGTGGACAGCGGGCTCATCGACGTGCTCATGTTCAGCGTCAACCCCTGCTACGACCTCCAGCCTGCCAACGAGGACGTGGAGCAGCTGTGGGCGGAGTCGGCCTATGCAAAGCAGCTGGTGAACATGGACCCCCAGCGTCAGGCCCTGTATGAGAGCTGCCAGCGGCTGGGGGTGGGTGTCACAGTGATGAAGGCCTTCGGCGGCGGCGACCTGCTCAGCCGGTACTCCCCCGCCGGGGTGGCCCTCACCCCCTTCCAGTGCCTCCATTACGCCCTCACCCGGCCCGGGGTGGCCTGCGTTATGGCCGGGGCCCGGACGGTGGAGGAGCTGGTCCGGTGCGCCGCCTATGAGGAGGCCGCCGACAGCGAAAAGGACTACGCCTCCGCCTTTGCCGCCATGCCCAGAATCAGCTGGGAGGGGCACTGTATGTACTGCGGCCACTGCGCCCCCTGCCCCCGGGGCATCGACGTGGCAAATGTGACCAAGTTCCTCAACCTGGTCAGGGCCCAGGGTGAGGTGCCGGAGACGGTGCGGGAGCACTACGCGGTCCTGCCCCACCACGCCGGGGAGTGCGTTTCCTGCGGCGCCTGTGAGAAGCGGTGCCCATTCTCGGTGTCTATCATGGAGAATATGAGACAGGCTGCGGAGATTTTTGGAAAATAAGAGACAAAAAAGAGCTTGACAAATGTCCGAAAACAGACTAGAATGTTCTAAGTCTGGTTTCGGACATTCTTTTTTGGGGGAAACCGCTATGGAGTTTCAGCAGTTCAACGAGGAGTACAGCCGCCTGTACAAGGAGGACGATGGCCTGTACCGGCGGCTGGCAAAGCATTTCAGACTGTCCGAGTCCGCCTTTTGGATTTTATATACGCTGGAGGCCTCCCAACAGCCTCTGACCCAGGCGGAGCTGTGCGGCTGGCTGTATCTCAGCAAGCAGACCATCAACTCCGGGCTGAAACAGCTGGAGCAGGAGGGCCGCATCCGCCTGTCCGACGGTCCGGGACGGAAGAAGTACCTCCGGCTCACCGACACGGGCCGTGCGCTGGCAGCGCGCACTGTCCGCCCGGTGATAGAGATTGAGGAGCGGGCCTTTCTCTCCATGACCCAGGAGGAACAGGAGGACTTTCTCCGCCTGACCCGCCTCCATCTGGAGCTGATGCTCCGGGAGTCCGAAGCCATTTTAAACACACCCCAGGAGGAATAATTTTTTATGCAGATCAAGCTTTCCGACCACTTTACCTACAGCAAGCTGCTTCGCTTTACCCTGCCCTCCATCATCATGATGATCTTCACCTCCATCTACAGTGTGGTGGACGGCCTGTTTGTCTCCAATCTGGTGGGGCAAAACGCCCTGTCGGCGGTAAACATCATCTTCCCCGTGTCCATGATCCTGGCCGCCGCCGGCTTTATGCTGGGCTCCGGCGGCAGCGCCGTGGTGGCCCGCACCATGGGGGAGGGCAGGCCCGACCTGGCCAACCGGTACTTCTCCATGATTGTCTTAGTGACGCTGGGGCTGGGGACGGTGTTCTCCATCGGCGGTGCGCTGCTGATTGAGCCCATTGCCCGGCTGGCCGGGGCCAGCGACCTGCTCATGGACGACTGCATCGCCTACGGCCGCATTCTGCTGGGCGGGAGCGCGGTGTTCATGCTCCAGGTGGCCTTCCAGGTCTTCTTCGTCACCGCCGAGCTGCCCAAAATCGGGCTGTTCTTCTCCCTGGCTGCCGGAGTCACCAATATCGCCCTGGACTACCTGCTCATGGGCCCGCTGAACATGGGCATCGCCGGGGCGGCCTGGGGAACTGTCCTCAGCTACGCCGTGGGCGGCCTGCTCCCTCTGCTCTACTTTGTCACGCCCCCCAGAGGGGCGCTGCGGCTGTGCCGGACCCGGCTCTACGGGCGGGAGCTGAGAAACGCCTGCGCCAACGGCTCCTCCGAGCTGATGAGCAACCTGTCCGCCTCTGTGGTGAGCATCCTGTTCAACCTCCAGCTCATGGCCATCATCGGGGAGGCGGGGGTGGCGGCCTACTCGGTGATGATGTATGTGGACTTCGCCTTCGCGGCGGTGTTCCTGGGCTTTTCCATGGGCAGCGGGCCCATTGTCAGCTTCCATTTCGGGGCGGACAACCGGGACGAGCTGAAAAATGTCTTTTGCAAGAGCATGGCGGTGATTGCTCTGGCCTCCCTGGCTATGGTGGCGGCGGCGGAGCTGCTGGCCCGGCCCCTGTCCGCCGCCTTTGTGGGCTACAGCCCGGAGCTGATGGCCCTGACTGTCCACGGCTTCCGCATCTTCGCCCTGAGCTACCTCTTCGTAGGCTTCGGCATCTACGGCTCCGCCTTCTTCACCGCCCTGTGCAACGGACCGGTGTCCGCCCTCATCTCCTTCCTGCGCACCTTCCTGTTCCGGGGCGGGATGGTGCTGCTCCTCCCCCTGGTGCTGGATCTGGACGGCATCTGGCTGGCCGTGGTCGTGGCCGACGGCCTGGGGGCCAACCTGGCCCTGGGGCTCATCTGGCACTATCGGAAGCGATATCATTATCTCTAAGGCACAGCCCCGTCCCGCCGCAGCGGCAAGGCCCCTTTGCCTGAGGGGCCTTTTTGCATCTTACCCCCTGAAAAACGCACCCAAAGGGTACAGCCCTTGCGATTTTCTCCATATTCTGATATGCTCAGGCTGTCCTGGGACAGGAGGTAACGAATATGAAAATCACAGTGGAGCACGCCGATCTGCCGGAAAACGAGGTCATCCTGCGCTGTCCCTCTCTGGATGAGGAGATGCTGGGAGTGCTGTCCCTGCTGCGCTCCGGCCTGCAGCGGCTGTGCGTGTGGGACGACAGCCGGCAGACCACCCTCCTCTCCCCCGGCGAGGTGGTCTACTGCGAGACGGTGGAGGACCGGGTCTTCGTCTACACCGGCCGGGCCATGTACCAGACCGCCCTGAGCCTGGGGGAGCTGGAGAGCCGCTACGGCTCTTTGGGCTTCTTCCGGGCGGGCAAATCGGCGGTGGTGAACCTCCACCACATCCGAAGCCTGGAGAGCCAGGGGGCCGGGCGCATCCAGGCCACCCTGGAGACCGGCGAAAAACTGATCGTATCCCGGCGCTACGCCCCCCTGCTGAGGGAGCGGCTGGGACTTTGAGAAAGGAGCAAACGATGGAAAAATTCAACCGATTTTATCTCTGGGGCGTCAACACCAAATACCGCATGGGCCTGTATTTTGCCGCCGCCGCCTCTTTCAAGGGGCTGGTCAATGTCCTGTTGGGCAGCTGGACCGTAGAAACTTTGATCTTACTGGAAATGCTGTTGGCCTGCTTTGGCTTTGCCTGCCTGGAGACCGCCCTCTTCCCCGCAGGAAAAAACCTGCTGTCCGAGGGAAAACGGGTCGCTCTCTGGGCCGTCCTGGCCAATATCATCTTCATCGGCTGCGCCTGGGGGCTGAACTGGTTCCCCGGTATCCCCCTGTGGGGCGCTCTTTTGCTGGTCCTCTTCCTGGAGAGCTCCCTGGGGGGCATGTGGTACGCCCTGTATCTGAAAGAAAAGTGGGACACCGCCGCCCTCAATCAGGGCCTGCGGCGCTTTCAGAGTGAACACTAGAAAATATTTCCTCTATCCCCATTGACATCCCCGCTCCCTCCTGATATAATGTCCTCATCCTTAATGCAAATTATTACTAATTAAGAAAGTGAGGACTATCCTATGCCTGAACTGAAGGGGAGCAAAACCGAACAGAACCTGTGGACCGCCTTTGCCGGCGAGAGCCAGGCCCGGAACAAATACACCTACTACGCCGCCAAGGCCAAGCAGGAGGGCTTTGGCCAGATTGCCGACCTGTTTGAGGAGACCGCCAACAATGAGCGCGCCCACGCCAAGATCTGGTTCAATCTGCTCAACGGCATCGGCACCACCGCCGAAAACCTGAAGGCCGCCGCCGAGGGGGAGAACTACGAGTGGACCGACATGTACGCCCAGATGGCCCAGGAGGCCCGGGAGGAGGGCTTCGACCAGATCGCATACCTCTTTGAGGAGGTGGGCAAGATCGAGAAGGAGCATGAGGAGCGCTACCGCAAGCTGCTGGCCAATGTGGAGGGCGGCCTGGTCTTCTCCCGGGACGGCGACATGATCTGGCAGTGCGCCAACTGCGGCCACATCCACGTAGGTCCCAAGGCGCCCGAGGTGTGCCCCGTCTGTGCCCATCCCCAGTCCTTCTTCCAGATCAAGGCGAATAATTATTGATTTTTTCTCTTGTCCCCTGAAAAAATTTGTGTTATGATAACGGTAACAGACAATGGCGCCTGTAACAGGGCGGCGTTGTCTCTTTTTTTCGGGGGTATCGACATGGAACTGATTCAAACCGGCCTGCACGAGGAGTGCGGGGTCTTCGGCGTCTGCGACCAATCGGGGGGCTGTGCCCAGACCGTCTACTACGGACTGTACGCCCTCCAGCACCGGGGCCAGGAGGCCTGCGGCATCGCCGCCATCAACAACAGGGAGCAGTCCTTCCACAAGGACGCGGGCCTGGTCAGCGAGGTATTTTCCAGAGACATTCTGGACCGGCTCAACGGCACCATGGCGGTGGGCCATGTCCGCTACGCCACCACCGGGGCCGGGGGCCGGGAGAACGCCCAGCCCCTGACCATCAAATACGTAAAGGGCACCCTGGCGGTGGTCCATAACGGCAACCTGGTGGGCATCGACGAGCTGCGCCGCTCCTTTGAATACAAGGGGGCCATCTTCCACACCACCAGCGACTCGGAGCTCATCGCCTATGCCGTCGCCCAGGAGCGGCTGCGGTGCGCCAGCGTGGAGGAGGCGGTGGTCCGGGCCGCGGCAAATCTGCGGGGGGCCTTCTCCCTGCTGGTCATGTCCCCCCAGAAGCTTATCGCCTGCCGGGACCCCTGGGGCTTCCGCCCCCTGTGCATGGGCCGCAAGGGGGAGGCGGTGATTTTCGCCTCCGAGTCCTGCGCCATCCAGGCGGTGGGGGGCACGGTGGAGCGGGAACTGGACCCCGGCGAGGTGGTGGTGGTCCAGGACGGGGAGGTCAGGTCGATCAGGGACAATTGCCGTGGGGACTCCCACATGTGTATCTTCGAGTACATCTACTTCGCCCGACCCGACTCGGTCATTGCCGGACAGTCGGTCCACCAGGCCCGGGTGAACGCCGGCCGTCTTCTGGCCCGCCAGGCCCCGGTGGAGGCGGACCTGGTGGTGGGCGTCCCCGACTCCGGGCTGGACGCCGCCCGGGGCTTCTCTTTGGAGAGCGGCATCCCCGGCGGCATGGGCTTTGTGAAAAACCGCTATGTGGGCCGCACCTTTATTACGCCCGACCAGGAGAGCCGGGAACAGGCGGTGCGCATCAAGCTGTCCGCCCTGGCCAGCGAGGTGGCGGGCAAGCGGGTGGTCATGGTGGACGACTCCATTGTCCGGGGCACCACCTGCCGGCAGATCATCGGCCTGCTCCGGGAGGCGGGGGCCAGGGAGGTGCACATGCGGGTGTCCGCGCCCCCCTTCATCGCCCCCTGCTACTTTGGCACCGATATCCCCGACCGGGAGAAGCTGATTGCCTGCCACCGCTCTGTGGACGAGATCCGGGATATGGCCGGGGCGGACAGCCTGGCCTATCTCTCCCTGGAGAATCTGCGCAGGCTGGCTCCTGACGCCCGGTGCGGCTTCTGCCAGGGCTGTTTTACCGGGAAATATCCTCTGGAAGAAATCTCCATTTGACGAAAACCGCCCCTCACAGGGCGGTTTTTCTATCTGATTTCCCCTTGCAACCCTCAGAAAAAAGGGGTATAATACCCCCGTTGCGGGAGGACCGGAAAAGGCAGACCCTGACTTGGCTGCGAATCCCGGCCTCCGGAGGCAGCAATATGGTAAAAGCGATTGTAGGCGCCAACTGGGGCGACGAGGGCAAGGGCAAGGTCACAGATATGCTGGCCCAGCAGTCCGACGTGGTCATCCGCTTTCAGGGCGGGGCCAACGCCGGCCACACCATCATCAACGACTATGGCCGGTTCGCCCTGCACACCCTCCCCTCGGGGGTCTTTTACCCCCATGTCACCAACGTCATCGGCAACGGCGTGGCTCTGGATATTGCCAAGCTGGCGGACGAGCTGGAGCAGATTGAGGCCCAGGGGGTGCCTGAGCCCAGGCTGATCGTCTCTGACCGGGCCCAGCTGCTTATGCCCTACCACATCCTCCAGGACACCTATGAGGAGGCCCGGCTGGGCGGACGGGCCTTCGGCTCCACCAAGAGCGGCATCGCCCCCTTCTACTCCGACAAGTACGCCAAGACGGGCATCCAGGTGTGCGACCTCTTTGACGAGCCCCGGCTCCGGGAGCGGCTGGTCGCCGCAGTGGAGCTGAAAAACGTGCTGTTTGAGCACCTGTACCACCAGCCTAAGGTGAGCGCGGACGAGATCATGGACCAGCTCCTTGCCCTGCGGGAGCGTATCCGGCCCTGGGTGGGGGACACGGTGTCCTTTGTCCACCGGGCCCTCAAAGAGGGCAAAACTATTCTGCTGGAGGGCCAGCTGGGCTCCATGAAGGACCCCGACCTGGGCATCTTCCCCATGACCACCTCCTCCCACACCCTGGCCGGCTACGGCTGTGTGGGGGCGTCGGTGCCCCCCACCGCGGTAGCGGATGTGATCTGCGTCACAAAAGCGTATTCCTCCTGCGTAGGGTCCAATACCGAGCCCTTTGTCAGCGAAGTGACCGGCGAGGCGGGCGATGAGCTCCGCCGCCGGGGAGGCGACCACGGGGAGTTCGGCGCCACCACTGGCCGTCCCCGCCGGGTAGGCTGGTTCGACGCCGTGGCCACCAAATACGGCTGCATGGTCCAGGGGGCCACCCAGGTGGCGCTGACCTGCCTGGACGTGCTGGGCTACCTGGACGAGATTCCCGTGTGTACCGGATATGAGATTGACGGGACCGTCACCGATTCCTTCCCCACCACCCCCGCCCTGCTCCGGGCCAGGCCGGTGTTTACCACCCTCCCCGGCTGGAGGTGCGACGTCCGGGGCTGCAGGGACTACGACGCCCTCCCCGCCAACGCAAAGGCCTATGTGGACTTCCTGGAGGCGCACATCGGCGCACCCATCACCATGGTGTCCACCGGCCCCAAGCGGGAGGAGATAACATACCGGACACCGAAGCTGTAAGAGCTTGCAGGGGGCGGCCTCCGCGCCGCCCCGTAAATTCCGTTTACCATGCGGGGCGGGACAGAGCCCGCCCCCTACAGACACACCACCCCAAAAAGGAGAACACCATGAAAAAACTGCTATCCTCCCTGCTGGCCCTGTGCATGACCCTGTCCCTGGCCGTCCTGCCTGCCTCCGCCCTGGAGCTGGAGGACGCCAAAAAGCTGCTGGCGGTCCACTATGTGGACGGCGTCCCCCCCGAGGTGCTGGAGCTGGACTCCCTGGACGCCATTCTGGAGGCCATCGGCGACCCCTACACCTTCTACATGACTGCCGAGCAGTACCAGACCTTCAACCAGTCGGTGAACGGCCGGACGGTGGTGGGCATCGGCGCCACCGCAGAGACCGCCTATGAAAACGGCGGCTACCGGGTCATGTCCGTCCTGCCCGACTCCCCCGCCCTGGAGGCGGGGATCCTCCCCGGCGACATCATCACCGCAGCCGACGGCGTGCCCATGTCCCCCGAGGTGGACCCCCGGGTGCCCATTACAGGGGAGGAGGGGACCCACCTCACCCTCACCGTCAACCGCAACGGCCAGGTCCTGGAGTTTGCCCTGGTCCGCCGGGCGGTAAATATCCCCATTGTCACCTATGACCAGGTGGGCAACGCCGGCGTGATTGACTGCATCAGCTTTGGCTCCACCACCGCTCAGTCCATTCAGGAGGCCATCCGGGAGCTGGACGACGACACCGCCGTGTGGATTGTGGACCTGCGCTCCAACCCCGGCGGCGACAGCGGCGCCACCGCCACCTCCGCCAGCCTGTTTACCGGCGACGGGATCATGCTCTATTTCCGGAACGGGGCCGGACAGTATAACTACAGCTACACTATGCCCGGCTTCCCCCACATGACGGACAAGCCGGTGATTGTCCTCACCAGCGAGCACTCCGCCAGCGGCTCCGAGCTCTTCGCGGGGGATATCCGCACCTATAAGGCGGGCATCGCTCTGGGTCAGCGCTCCTTCGGCAAGGGCACCGCCCAGATCATTGTGGACGAGACCAACAGCACTGTGATGAAGGACGGCGAGGCCATGAAGATCACCGCCTACCGCTTCTTCTCCCCCGACGGGGCCACCAATCACATTGTGGGCGTGCTGCCCACCCTGCTCATCTCCCCGGACAACACCAGCGGAGCGGCCCTCCTGCTCACCAACCCCAAGCCCGCCCGGGCTGAGGGCTGGCTGAAGCTGGAGATTGCCGATCAGACCTTCTATCTCAACGCCAGGGAGGCCGTCAAGGAGGAGAACAGGGCCGCCTTTACCGAGCTGCTGGAGGCCCTGCCCCCCTCCGCCAGGCTGTATAAGGGAAGCATGACCCAGACCTGGACTGAGACCTCCGCCGCCGGGGTCGCCCGGGAGTATGGTCTGAGCTATCAGGCCCGCACCTTCTCTGACACGGCGGACAGCCCCTATGCCCGGGAGATTGACACCCTGTGCGCCTACCTCATCCTCAACAACGCCGACGGCACCTTCAGCCCTGCCCAGAACATCACCCGCCGGGAATTTGCCGCCATGGTGTCCAATGCCCTGGACCTGCCCCTGCCCGACACGGCCCCCAGGTTCTCTGATATCACCGCCGGCCAGTCCCACGCCGGCGACATCGTGGCTATGACCGATATGGGCTTCCTCTCCGGCCGGGGAGACGGCACCTTCGGCCCCGACGACCCCATCACCTATCAGGAGATGGCCGCCTGCCTGTCCAGAGTGGCCGCCTGGACCAGCATGGACGGCTACGACCTGGACAACGCCGGCCTGCTCCCCGAGGAGCTGCTGGAGTACTACAGCTACGCCGATTGGGCCCGGGTTCCCGCCCGCAATCTGGACGCCCTGGATGCCCTGATTCCCGGCCCCGCCCCCACCGACCCCGTCTCCCGGGAGCTGGCCGCCGCCACCCTCTGCCGGCTGATGGAAAATATTCATCTGATTTGGGGCTGACCTCATCAGTCTCGCTTCGCTCGACAGCTTCCCCTAAAGGGGAAGCCTTTAGGGTACGTCCCCTCTGCCTTCCCCTTTAGGGGAAGGTGGCACGGCCACAGACCGTGACGGATGAGGCCCCTTTTATAAACCAACAACCTATGAAAGGACCTGACAAAATTGACCAAGATCGACATTATCTCCGGATTTTTAGGCGCCGGCAAGACCACCCTCATCAAGAAGCTGCTGGACGAGAGCTTCAAGGGCGAGAAGATCGTCCTGATCGAAAACGAGTTTGGCGAGATCGGCATCGACGGCGGCTTCCTCAAGGACGCCGGGGTGGAGATTACCGAGATGAACTCGGGCTGTATCTGCTGCTCCCTGGTGGGGGACTTCGGCGCCGCCCTGAAGCAGGTGCTGGCCGACTACGCCCCCGCCCGCATTGTGATTGAGCCCTCCGGAGTGGGCAAGCTGTCCGACGTGGTGGCCGCCGTGGAGCGCGTCCAGGCGGAGGCCCCCGACCTGCACCTGAACAGCTTTGTCACCGTGGTGGACGCGGGCAAGGCCAAGGTGTATATGAAAAACTTCGGCGAGTTCTTCAACGACCAGGTGGAGCACGCCTGCGCCATCATCCTGTCCCGCACCCAGAAGATTGACCAGCACAAGCTGGACGGAGCCGTCACCCTCCTGCGGGAGAAGAATCCCAAGGCCGCCATCCTCACCACCCCCTGGGACCAGCTCACCGGGGCCCAGATTCTCTCCGCCATGGAGGGGGGCCACGACCTGGCCCACGAGCTGATGGAGGAGATCGAGCACGAGGACCACGACCACCACCACCATCATCACGACCATGAGCACGAACACCATCATGACCACGACCATGAGCATGAGCACCACCACGAGCATGACCACGGCGACGCCTGCACCGCCTGCTGTGACGGCCACCATCACCACCACGACCACGACGCCGACGAGGTGTTCACCTCCTGGGGCCGGGAGACGGCCCGGAAATACAGCCGTGAGGACCTCCAGGAGGCTCTGTCCGCCCTGGCCATGACTGAGGATTACGGCTATGTCCTCCGGGCCAAGGGGATGGTCCCCTGTGAGGACGGGGACGTCTGGCTCCACTTCGACCTGACCCCTGAGGAGTTCGAGATTCGCGAGGGCGGGGCCGACTACACCGGCCGGCTGTGCGTCATCGGCTCCGAGCTGAAGGAAGCGGAGCTGGAGAAGCTGTTTTTGCTGGTTTAGATTCTCCGTAGGGGCCGCCGCCCTCGGCGGCCCGCATTTTTCAGCCCCCATACCATTCTGAACGGGGCGCCGAAGGCGGCGCCCCCTACAAAATCCCCCACAGAGGTGAAACAACATGCCCGATTCACGAATCCCGCTCTATCTCATCACCGGCTTTCTGGACGCCGGCAAGACCACCCTGCTCACCGACACCCTGAACATGGACTACTTCAACGACGGCCAGCGCACCGTCCTGCTCCTATGCGAGGACGGCGAGGAGGAATACGACCCGGAGTTTTTGTCCAAACGCAACTGCCGCCTCATCCCCATTGAGGACCAGGCGGGGCTGAACACCGAGTTCCTCAAGGAGGTGGACCGCCGCTACCAGCCCGAGCGGGTGCTGCTGGAGTTCAACGGCATGTGGCCGGTGGACGTGCTGCGCAAGTGCCGCCTGCCCAGGACCTGGGGGCTGTATCAGGCCATCCACGTGGTGGACGGCTCCACCTTTGAGATGTATCTGAACAACATGCAGTCCATGTTTATCGACATGGTCACTGAGGCGGACATGGTCCTCTTCAACCGCTGCACCCCGGACATGCCCCTGGCCGGCTGGAAGCGGTCCGTCCGGGCGGTGAACCGGATGTGCGAGATCGTCTTTGAGGACGTCAACGGCGAGGAGCTGGAGGTGGAGGACATTCTCCCCTACTCCCTGGAGGACAAGCATCTCATTCTGGAGGACGCCGACTACGGCATCTGGTATCTGGACATCCAGGAACACCCGGAGCGCTACGTGGGCAAGACCATCACCTACAAGGCCCAGGCCATGACCGGGATGAAGCTGCCCAAGGGGTCCTTTGTCCCCGGCCGCAACGCCATGACCTGCTGCGTGGAGGACATCCGCTTCTTCGGCTTCCTGTGCAAGTACGACAAAGCCCGCTCCCTGCGCAAGGGGGAGTGGATCACCGTCACCGCCGAGATCAGGTGGGAGCACGCCGACGTATACGAGGACGAGGGCGTGGTGCTCTACGCTCAGAGCGTGGAGAAGGCCGATCCCCCCAAGGACCCGCTGGTTTACTTCCGATAAGCAAGGCCCCCGCGCCGGTTGGCGCGGGGGCTGCTTCCATTTTGACGATATTTTACAAGCCAAAGGGAATAAAGTCTGCTACGATTTAGCTGAACTGGTTCCAGTAGCCCATGACGAAGATGAACAGCACGATCACAGGCAGGATATAGCTGACATAGAACCGCACGCCCTTGGGGAACGACAGGCCGTCGCCGATGTTGGCCTCGGCCAGGAAGCTGTCCCAGCCCCAGCCTCTTTTGCTGGTGCAGAACAGCACGTACAGCAGAGAGCCCAGAGGCAGGATGTTCTGAGAGACCAGGAAGTCCTCGATGCCGGAGACATCCATCCCCAGCACGGTGAACCCGGACCACAGGTTGGACCCCAGCACGCAGGGCATGGACAGCAGGAACACGCCGATCAGGTTCACCAGCACCGCCTTTTTCCGGGACAGCCCCCACCGGTCCATGGTGAAGGAGATGATGTTCTCAAACACAGCAATCACCGTGGACAGGGCGGCGAAGGACAGGAACAGGAAGAAGGCGCCGCCCCACAGCCGGCCCATGGGCATGGCGTTGAAGATGTTGGGCAGGGTGACAAAGACCAGGGCGGACCCCTCCCCGGTGGACACGCCGAAGGCGGAACAGGCGGGGAAGATAATCAGCCCAGCCACAAAGGCCACGCAGGTGTCCAGCACGCCGATGCGCAGGGCCTCACCGGCCAGCCGGTGCTCCTTGCCGATATAGCTGCCGAATATGGCAATGGCCCCGATGCCCAAAGACAGGGTGAAGAAAGCCTGTCCCATGGCGGCGAACACCGCCTCGCCCAGAATCCAATTGCCTTCGGCGTCATACATCAGGTTGCGGAAGTTGGGCTGAAGGTAGAAGCGCAGGCCCTCCCCCGCCCCGGGCAGCAGGACGGAGTTGGCCGCCAGCACCACCATCAGGGCCAGCAGGCAGACCATCATCACCTTGTTCACCCGCTCCACGCCGTTACGCAGGCCCTGATTGCAGACATACATACCGATACACACCACAAGGATCATGTAGGCCGTCATGGTCCCCGGACAGCTGAGCAGGTCGGTGAACCTGCCGGCCACACCGTCTGCGTCCAGGCCGGTAAAGCTCCCCCGGAGCATCTCCACAAAGTAGTACAGCAGCCAGCCGGCGATGACGGTGTAGAACATCATCAGCAGGTAGTTGCCCGCAAAGCCCACGTAGCTGTACCAGTGCCACTTCGTCCCTTTGGGCTCCAGCCGCTGGAAGGACAGGGCGATGCTCCGCTGGCTGGCCCGGCCTACGGCCAGCTCCATCACCATGACGGGCAGGCCCAGGATCACTAAAAACAGCAGATACAGCAGCACAAAAGCCGCTCCGCCGTATTTCCCCGTGATGTAGGGGAAGCGCCACACGTTGCCCAGGCCGATGGCGCAGCCCGCTGAGATGAGCACAAAGCCCAGGCGGGAAGAAAATGTCTCTCGTTTCTCCATTGACAATCCAAGTCTCCTTTGCTATAATAAACGCAAGAGGGGCCAACCTGGTGGTGCAGGTCACACGGCTCTCCCTCAAAGATTTAGAATCTGTAGAAAAGCCGGTTCCTTACACAGGGGGGCCGGTTATTTCTTTATGTTGATGATGCCGAAAATAACAACGGCGAGCAGGTTAAGTAGTGACAGGACTTCTAACACTGACATCTTGTCACCTCCTTGCGGAGGTCAAGCCGTTCCCCTCTTGCCCGAATACTATACCATAGAACTGCCAGTTGGGACAAGCCCTCTTTTTCCGAAAAATTCCCCTTGACAGGGGAATTTTTTGCGCTATAATAATAGTACAAAAGTTCTATCGAACATGTTTTCGCAAGGAGGTCCCCATGGAGCTGCTGGACAAGCTGAACATTTTAGCCGATGCCGCCAAGTACGATGCCGCCTGCACCTCCAGCGGGCTGGACCGCTCCGGACGGCCGGGGACCATCGGCAGCACCATGATGGCGGGGTGCTGCCACTCCTTCTCCGCCGATGGCCGGTGCGTCACCCTGCTGAAGGTGCTGCAAACCAACTTCTGCGTCTACGACTGCCAGTACTGTGTCAACCGCCGGTCCAACGACGTGCCCCGGGCCGCCTTCACCCCGGAGGAGCTGTGCGAGCTGACCATTGGCTTCTACCGCCGCAACTACATCGAGGGGCTGTTTCTGTCCTCGGCGGTGATCCAAAGCCCGGACTACACCACCGAGCTGATGATAAAAACCCTGCGTATCCTCCGGGAGGTCCACCGCTTCGGGGGCTACATCCACGCCAAGGCCATCCCGGGGGCCGACCCCCTGCTCACCCGGCGGCTGGGCCTGCTGGCCGACCGGCTGAGCGTGAACATCGAGCTGCCCTCCTCCCCCAGCCTGGCGCTGCTGGCCCCGGATAAGAAAAAGGAGGCCATCCTCACCCCCATGGCCCAGATCCGGGACGGCATCACCCAGTCCAAGCAGGAGCTCGCCGTCTACCGCCACGCCCCCCGGTTTGCCCCGGCGGGCCAGTCCACCCAGATGATCGTGGGGGCCACCCCGGAGAGTGACAAGCACATCCTCACCCTCACCCAGGCCCTCTACGACCGCTATCAGCTGAAGAGGGTGTTCTACTCCGCCTACATGCCGGTCAGTCCCCTGGTGCCGGTGGCGGAGGACTACAAGCCCCCCCTCCTCCGGGAGCACCGGCTGTATCAGGCGGACTGGCTGCTGCGGTACTACCACTTCCGGGCGGAGGAGATTCTGGACGAGGACCAGCCCGACCTGGACCCCCGGATGGACCCCAAGTGCTGCTGGGCCCTGCGCCACCTGGAGTTCTTCCCGGTGGAGGTCAACCGGGCGGACTACGAGTCCCTGCTCCGGGTGCCCGGGCTGGGGGTGCGGTCGGCCAGGCGCATCCTGCGGGCCCGGCGGGTGGGGCCGCTCAATTTCGAGGGCCTGAAGCGGCTGGGGGTGGTGCTCAAACGGGCCCAGTACTTCCTCACCTGCTCCGGGCGGATGATGCAGGGCCTGCGGGTCAGCGAGGACGGCCTGCTCCGCCACCTGGTCTCCCTGGAGGCCCCCGCCCTGGCCGCCCCTATGCCGGAACAGCTGTCGCTGTTTGACAGCGCGGTGTAGGGGATAAAAAAGCCTTCCCCTTTAGGGGAAGGTGGCAGCGCGGAAGGCGCTGACGGATGAGGCCGTTTCTGTGAAGACTCTGTTTGCTTCGCATATTTCACCTATGGCGAAATACCTCATCAGTCTCGCTTCGCTCGACAGCTTCCCCTAAAGGGGAAGCCTTTCCCTGCGGGGGACGAGGGTTTTGAAAGGAGGTGGTCCGCATGAATTGGACCCAAATTTCCTGCCAATACGACGGCAGCTATTTTGGCTTTCTCTCCTGCGTGTTTGACTGCTACGTCAACCGGGAGGAGCCGGTGGAGTTTCGCACGCCGGAGGATATGTGCTGCTCCCTCTATCCCCTGCGGGCGGTGGTGACGGACGAGGGGCACGCACGGCGGGTGTACCGGTCCTTTGCCAAGTTCGGGGCGGAGGGCCGGCGGCTGGCGGTGCGGACCTTTCTCACCTGTCTGCCCGACAGGGAGCTGTGGCTGTGGCGCTACCTCCGCCTGGCCTATGAACAGGGCCCTGCAATAGGCCGGAATCTCACCGACCCCACGGTGGACAAGGTGCGCAAGGCGGTGTGGCACCTGGAGCACGAGGCCCACCAGTACAAGGGCTTTACCCGGTTCTCTGAGCTGGAGGGGTTGCTGGTGGGAGAAATCGAGCCCAAAAACCGGGTACTCCCCCTGCTGCGGGCCCACTTTTGCGGCCGCTACCCCCAGGAAAACTTTGTCCTCCACGACCGCACCCACGGGGAGGCCCTGTTCCACCGGTCCGGCTCCCGGGGCAGCGCTGTCCTGCCGGTGGAGAACTTCCAGATAGGCCCCGCCGGGGCGGAGGAGCTGGCCTACCGAAAGCTGTGGCGGACCTTTTACGACACCATCGCAATTGAGGGGCGGTACAACCCCAGATGCCGCATGACCAACATGCCCAAGCGGTATTGGGCCATGATGACCGAGTTTCAGGAGGAGTGGGATACCGCGCTGCCCGAGGTCCGCAAGTAGCGTTCCGCCCCGGACGGTTTTCAAACCGTCCGGGGCTTATAATTTCTCACTGCAGCACTGAGGCCCAGGGGGTCTTGCCGGCATCAAATGTCTTGTAGCCCTTGTCCAGAATCTGGCTCATGTACTGGACCTTGGCCCTCAGGCCGGGGTCGGAGCAGCCCGAAATGACGCTGTCCGTCCGGTGCCACAGGTAGGCCCAGGTGTCAGCCCAGTCCTCCGGACGGCTGGTCATAGCATAGGCGGAAACGTAGCTCATGGGACCGGTGCTCAGCCCCTCCCAGGTGGAACAGGTGCTGCTCCAGCCGTTGAGGACGGCGGCGGAGCTCATAACCATGTGGCCCATCTCGTGGCTGTAGTACTGGGCGTCGCCCATGCCGGTGTAGTAGATCTGGTCCACCTTTTGGGCGTCGCCGGAGTAGTCGTAGACGTGTACGCCGTAGCTCTGCACCCCTTCAAAGGTGTAGGGACACAGAATGATTTCGGCGGTGCGCTTGCCCTTCTTCTGGGCCATCTCCTTCAGGAAGCCCTCGGGGTAGAGGTCGTAGGCCCTCTTCATCGTTGACAGCTCCATCAGGACGTAGTTGAAATACTCCCCGTCAAAGCTGAACTGCTCCATATCGCCGTACTGAATCAGCCCCGCCTCCTTGGGGGTCCACTCGGGGAGATAGAAAATCTGGATGCCGATCTCCTCCTCCAGGGCCCGGCAAAAGCTGTAGGCCACGTCATTGGAGTAGTGGATACGGCTCTTGCCTGTAAAATCTGTCCCGTCGGCCAGCCTGCTGCCGCTCTCCGCGCCGCCGGAGACCTTGTCCCAGTCAATCTGCTTCCACTTCTCCGGGTGGAGCAGGCTGACTATCATGGTGCAGCACTCCGCCCGGGTGGCGCCGGCGTTGGGCCTGAAGTCGCCCCGCTCGTTTACCCCGGAGATGATTCCCTGGCTGTACATCCAGCAGACCTCCCCCTGGTAGGGGCTGGACGCCACCTCGGTGTAGTAGTCGCCGATAAGCTGCGGCGTCTTTGGGGGAATCCCAATCTCCTGATCGTACTCCTTGCTCACCATGTAGACCATAACCAGGATGTGGGCAATTTCAGCCCGGGTGGCCGGCCTGCTCCACAGCGCCTTGTCCCAATCCCAGGCCAGAACACCGCACATCCCGGCCCGGACGAGATAGGGGTTGGCCCAGTAGTCCCCGTTTTCCTCCCGGGCCTCCTCTTCCAGCTCCGCGATGCGGCTGCCGCCGAACTGCTCTCTGAGAATCTCATCAACAGGAAATACGCCCAGCGCCATCACGGCCACCTCCGCCCGGGTGATGGCGCCGTCGGGCTGAAAGGTGCCGTCCTCATAGCCGCTGACGCCCCCCAGTCCGGCCAGCTCGGTGACATAGGGGTAGAACCAGTCGCCGGATTTGACGTCGCGGAAGGAGGCGCTCCCCGCCGCCACGGCCGGCAGGGGCAGAATCAGCGCCAGGGCGCACAGCAGGGATAGATACCTCGCCTTTTTCATTTCGCACAAGCTCCTTTTTATTCTGATAAAATTGCCCGGACAGCCAGGCCGTCCGGGCACCTCGTTTGGTTAAAGCCTGATGGCTCCGCCGTTGGTCACTGCCTCCAGCACGGAGTAGAGACTCATATCAAACTCCTTGGTCATAGTCAGGGCCTCCTCCATCTCCAGGTCCGTCAAATGGCCTCTCTGCACCGCGATGATCCGGTTGCCCTTGCCCTCCATCAGGGTGTTGACCGCCATATATCCCATACGGCTGGCTGTCTCCCGGTCCCGGGCGCTGGGAGAGCCGCCACGCTGGATGTGTCCGGGGACGGTGACCCGGGGATCGATGCCGATCTCCTCATGGATGCGTTCGGCGATGTCAAAGGCGCTGCCTGCCCCCTCAGCCACCACCACCATATAGTGGGTGGTGCCGGCCAGCCGGGCTCGGCGGATCTTTTCCACCACGTCCCGCTCAAAGTCCACCGGGCGCTCGGGAATCAGCACGGCGGTTGCGCCCACGGCGGTGCCCACGTACAGGGCCAGGTAGCCGGCGTGGCGGCCCATGACCTCTACCACAGAGCAGCGCTCGTGGGACTGCATGGTATCCCGCAGCTTATCAATACACTCAATGGCGGTATTGCAGGCGGTGTCGAAGCCGATGGTGTAGTAGGAGCAGCCGATGTCGTTGTCGATGGTGGCGGGGATGCCGATCACGTCCAGCTTGTGCCCCCGCTCCGCCACCTGGCGGGACAGGGCCAGCGCCCCCCGGAAGGTGCCGTCGCCGCCGATGGCCACAATGCCGTCCAGTCCCAGCAGCTTGCAGGTGCCGATGGCCTTCTCCCGGCCCGCCTCGTCCAGGAACTCCTTGCTGCGGGCGGTGTACAGGATGGTGCCGCCCCGGTTGATAATGTGGCTGACGCTGCTGCTGTCCAGGCGGACAAAGTCGCTGCTGATCAGGCCGCTCCAGCCCCGGCGAATGCCGATGCACTCAATCCCGTTGCCAATCGCCGTACGGACCACTGCCCGGACCGCCGCGTTCATGCCCGGCGCGTCGCCGCCGCTGGTCAGTACGCCGATCCGCTTCATTTTGTTAGCCATAATGCTGACCTCCTTATATATATTACGGCCCCTCCGTTTCAGGCGCCGCCTGCTTGAATCTCTTCAATTATGTCATTGATTCCCCGGAATGTCAAGAATCAAGGACCCGCCAGACCCATGAAACCGCAATAATTTTTCCCGCCGGCGGCCCGGAAAAATTATCTAAAAAAATCTCATTTTCCTGTTGACAAGTCGGGTGCGGTTTAGTATAATAATCAAGCCGTCGCAAATGAGGCGGCAGACCGGGGAGCATAGCTCAGCTGGTAGAGCACATGCCTTACAAGCATGGGGTCACAGGTTCGAGCCCTGTTGTTCCCACCACTTTGACCCCCCTTATCCCCCGGGACTACCTGGCGCGGTAGTTCAGTTGGTTAGAACGCCGGCCTGTCACGCCGGAGGTCGAGGGTTCAAGTCCCTTCCGCGTCGCCACTTTTTCTTCATCCGGTCGGTGAGTTTGTCCCGCCGTCGGATGAGGCAAAGGCCCCTTCCGCGTCGCCACCCGCCTCTGTAGCTCAGTTGGTAGAGCAGAGGACTGAAAATCCTCGTGTCGTTGGTTCGATTCCGACCGGAGGCACCACCCCCGCGGTGCAAGCTGCGGGGGACCCAAATGCGAGTGTAGCTCATCTGGTAGAGCGCCACCTTGCCAAGGTGGAGGTAGCGAGTTCGAGCCTCGTCACTCGCTCCAAAACGGGGCAAAGCTTCCTTTGCCCCGTTTTTCTCAAAATTGAACGGTGCCATAGCCAAGTGGTAAGGCAGAGCTCTGCAAAAGCTCCACTCCCCAGTTCAAATCTGGGTGGCACCTCCAGCCTGTGTTGATAAAAAAGATGCAGGCGGGAAACACCACATGAAAATGTGGTGTTTCTCATTTTTTAAGAAGAAATCGCCAAAAATAAAAAGAAAAAGTTGAGGCTTGAAATTTCTGGTAGCGTAATTTTGAAATAACGTGAAAAAAATGCAAATCGGCCCATTTTGGGCCTTTTTAGAAGCTGGGGTGTTTCGAACTCCCGAGCGATTCCAAGCAATTTAAAAAAGAAGAAAATTAGCCGCCCTCGGCCTATCGGAAACTCCCGATGAGCCGAGGGCGGCTTTTTTGTTTCAAAGAGGGGGAAGTCAATATGTCATACAGGAAAGTCTATTTTCGCACCCGAACCAAGGGCTACTCCTCCGGCTGGTCAAGTGACACCGACAGTGCCGCCTTCAAAGAGGAAAGCCGCCGCCTGTTCCAAGAGCTGGGGTGGGCGGTTGCTCTGGGCTGTAACGGCGGCTGTGACACAGTCGCCAAGGACCGGCAGGACCTCTACCTCCACCCCAGCAGCTTCAGCGGCGTGCTGGATGAGGGCAATATCCAGGCCCTGCAAGAGCAGCTATCAAAAGCAAGAACCTTTCATTCTTTCGGTTCAACTGCCATGAGGAATATCGGGACCTGAGCGATGAAGCATACCGGGCGGAGCTGGAGGCAAAGCGGGATGAGATCACGGCCTGCCTATATCCTGGAAAGATGCAGAACGAAGCGCAGCAATCTCTATATCGTGGCCCCCGTTGCGGTTCGTGTCGCAGAGCACTTTGAAGTCTGCCGTCTGTGCGACAAAGACAGACACAATAAGGTTGGAAATCAATTTGTGGCCGAGCTTATGGATGAACTACTCCAAAAGGGCTGGCTGGTTGCCGCTGAGACATCCCAGGGTAAAGGTATCCGAACCGCCACCCCCAAAGAACGGGGCATCTCCCGCCAGCCCGCGGCGCAGGTAGATGGACAGATCACCATGGTGAACTATGACCTCGTTGCCATCGCCAAAGCAAAGGCGGTGGTATTATTATGCTTTTTTGAGTGAAACCACCGCTCAAAACAGATAGGAGGTCATGAAGGTGAAACTGAAACTTACTCGCGTGCAGGAAATTTTGGATATCCTGTCAACCCAGACCAATTCAACGGCGCCGAAAACCGCACTGGACAAATATCACCCGAGTGATATTGCTGATGCGCTGCAAGAATTGAATGCCCCAGCCAGAAAGAAAGTTTACAACCAATTCGATATGGATTGGCTCTTAGAACCTGTATTCATAATCGTTTGAGCAAGGTGAGGAAATGGGAGATTTTGACCATAGTCTCAGCGGAAGAGACGGAAATTTCATAATCTTTGCTGAGACGTCTGGAGTGGTTGAGCCAAGA
>CATNCS010000023.1 GCA_950097245.1 uncultured Oscillospiraceae bacterium
GGTACAACATTCCCGGCTCCCGCGGCCCAAAACGCTTTTTTCCCCACTATGTTTCACGTACAACCCGGTACAACTATCTTTCCTTCCAGAAAATGTCAAACCCTTGCGGGGCATTGTCCTGCAAGGGTTTGTTGTATTCTGTTTCACGTGGAACATCGTCGAAACGGCTTCTCTACCAAACAGAGCCCTCGGCGGCACAGCCGCCTCGGTCGGAGGCTAAAAACCCGCCCCCGGCGGGTTTTCTTAACGCCCCGACGTGGAACACCAGGGCCTCCGCTCCGCAAAACAGCCGCCGGTTTTCACCGGCGGCTGCTCTTTTGCGCTATTTTTTAGTACATCCCGCCCATATCGGGGGCCGCCGGAGCAGGCGCCGGGGGCTCGGGCTTGTCGGCCACCAGGGACTCGGTGGTCAGCAGGACGGAGGCGATGGAGGCGGCGTTCTCCAGGGCGGAACGGGTGACCTTGGTGGGGTCCACAATCCCGGCGGGGATCATGTCGCAGTACTCCTCCTTGTAGGCGTCGAAGCCGTAGCCGGTCTTGCCGGCCTCCTGAATCTTGGCCAGCACCACAGCGCCGTCGATGCCGGCGTTGGCGGCGATCTGCTTCACGGGGGCGGTGAGGGCCCGGGCGATAATCTGCACGCCGGTCTTCTCGTCGCCCTCGGTCTCGGCCAGCAGCTTCTCCACGGCGGGGATGGCGTTGAGGTAGGCGGTGCCGCCGCCGGCCACGATGCCCTCCTCCACAGCGGCGCGGGTGGCGTTCAGGGCGTCCTCGATGCGCAGCTTTTTCTCCTTCATCTCCACCTCGGTGGCGGCGCCGACTTTAATGACGGCCACGCCGCCGGCCAGCTTGGCCAGCCGCTCCTGGAGCTTCTCCTTGTCGTAGTCGGAGGTGGTGATCTCAATCTGGCTCTTGATCTGGCCGATGCGGGCCTTGATCTCCTCGGAGGAGCCGGCGCCGTTGACGATGGTGGTGTTCTCCTTGGTGACCTTGATCTGGCGGGCGGAGCCCAGCATGTTCATCTGAGCCTCCTTCAGCTCCAGGCCCACGTCGGCGGAAATGACCTCGCCGCCGGTGAGGATGGCGATATCCTGGAGCATCTCCTTGCGGCGGTCGCCGAAGCCGGGGGCTTTCACGCACACCACGTTCAGGGTGCCGCGGAGGCGGTTGACGATCAGGGTGGACAGGGCGTCGCCCTCCACGTCCTCAGCGATGATGAGCAGCTTCTTGCCGGACTGAACCACCTGCTCCAGGATGGGCAGCAGCTCCTGGATGTTGGAGATCTTCTTGTCGGTGATGAGGATCAGGGCGTCGTCCAGCTCGGCCACCATCTTCTCGGTGTCGGTGACCATATAGGGGGTGATATAGCCCCGGTCGAACTCCATGCCCTCGACGACTTCGGAGGAGGTCTCGGCGGTCTTGGACTCCTCGATGGTGATGACGCCGTCGTGGCCCACCTTCTCCATGGCCTCGGCAATCAGCTTGCCGATGGTCTCGTCGCCGGAGGAGACGGTGCCCACGCGGGCGATGTCGTCGGAGCCGTTGACCTTCTGGCTGTTGGCCTTCATGGCCTCGATGGCGGCGGCGGAGGCCTTGGCGATGCCCTTCTTCATGACCATGGGGTTGGCCCCGGCGGCCAGGTTCTTCAGGCCTTCGCTGACGATGGCCTGAGCCAGCAGGGTAGCGGTGGTGGTACCGTCGCCGGCCACGTCGTTGGTCTTGGTGGAGACCTCCTTCACCAGCTGGGCGCCCATGTTCTCAAAGGGGTCCTCCAGCTCAATCTCCTTGGCGATGGTCACGCCGTCGTTGGTGATGAGGGGCGAGCCGAACTTCTTGTCCAGCACCACATTGCGGCCCTTGGGGCCCAGGGTGATCTTCACGGTGTCGGCCAGCTGATTGACGCCCTTCTCCAGAGCCTTGCGGGCCTCTTCGCCGTAGCAAATGATTTTAGCCATAAAGCATTACCTCCAAATTTGTGTTGTAGGGGCGCACATTGTGCGCCCGGTTTTCAAGGGCCAGACGAATGACGGCGGGCGCACAATGTGCGCCCCTACAGCGTCACTCCACAATAGCCAGGATATCGTTCTGCCGGACGATGGTGACCTCCTCGCCGTCCAGCTTGACCTGGGTGCCGGAGTATTTGCTGGTGATGACCTTGTCGCCCACCTTCACGGTCATGACGACCTCCTTGCCGTCCACCGTGCCGCCGGGGCCGACGGCGATGACTTCGGCCACCTCGGGCTTCTCCTTGGCGGCGCCGGTGAGGATGATACCGCCCTTGGTGGTCTCCTCGGCCTCCACCAGTTTGACGATGACGCGGTCAGCCAGGGGTTTGAGTTTCATAACAGGTTCCTCCTTATATAGCTTAATTTTTTGGACTAACAATCTCGCGTTTAGCACTTAATTCTTTCGAGTGCTAACTCTGTCTAAGATAATAACCGCTTCCGGCAAAAAAATCAACCCCCAATTTTAAAAAAATGGGGGTTGATTTGAAAGGATTTACATTTCGTTCACAAACGGACAGGTTGAGTGCTAAATTGGAGAGTGTCCTTTTCGCAGATTTTAATGTAGGGGCCGCCGCCCTCGGCGGCCCGCCAAAATGCAGCGCCTCCCCTGGTTTCGGGCCGCCCAGGGCGGCGGCCCCTACTTTAGGAATCACCATCGGACGGCACCCGAAGAAGCAGCACTGGCAGATTTGCGCTCTTAAGCCCCCCTTGCGAAAGGGGGGAGGGCCGCCGAACGAAGTCCGGTGGCGGGGGGATTCCGTTTCTCTCATCCGTGTATTTCAAATGCTGCCGTCCCCTCCGGGGCGGCTTTATTTCTGCGTCCCGCTACATGGCCCGGCTTGTCCAGGCCTATTATCTCTTCGGTCTGGGTCTGCGTCAAGAGGTCTTATCGGCGCTGGAGGCCTGATAGCCGGCCCCGGCGGGGTAGAAGAAGTTCACCTTCTTCTCCGACAGCCGGACAGTAAATGTGGTGTCCCGCATGACCTCCCCGTCCACCACCACGGTCATGGGCTCCTTCGCGGAGAAAGACGCCTCCTGGCCGTGGTAATCCAGAATCAGCTCCGGGTACTGCTTATAAAGCCCCCTGGCGTACTTCCCCACCAGCCGCAGGAAGGTGAACAGCCCCACCTTCCGCACCAGCAGCATGTCCAATACGCCGTCGTCGGGCATAGCCTCCCCCACGGGCATAAAGCCCCCGCCGTAGTACCGGCCGTTGCACACGCACAGCAGGGACGCGGGCCGGTCCTCCCACCGGACCTCCCCCATCCGCACCGTCACAGGCCGGGCGATGCCCTTGAAGAAGACGTTTTCCATCAGCGCCAGGATATACGCCCCGATGCCGGACACAAGCCACCAGTCCTTATACCGGTGGACGTCGGCGGCAATCCGGGCGTCCACCCCGGCGCACACCACGTCGATGCCCAGGTGTCCGTTGCAGTCAATGAGGTCGAAGGCCGTCTGAGGCCCCACGGCCAGCCCCTCCAGGTCGTAGAACAGTTTTCGGTAGTCGGGCCCGAAGATTTTGAGAAAGTCGTTCCCCGTCCCCTTGGGGACGTTGGTGATGGCCGCATGACTGTACCCCGCCGCCCCGTTGACCACCTCGTTCAGGGTGCCGTCGCCGCCGCAGGCGTAGATGCGCACCGGCTCCCCGGCCCGGACCGCCTCCTGGGTAAACCGCCGGGCGTCCCCCTCCTTCTCGGTGTAGACCACCTCATGGGGAAAGGACAGCCTGTCCAACAGCCCCTCCAGCCGGGCGGTGCTGTCTTTTTTCCCGGCGGCGGGGTTGATGATAAACAGGTGGCGCATGGTGGGCACCTCTCTTTTGCAGGGGCGGATATCATCCGCCCGTCCTTCCATATTCCGGGGATTGCGGGCGGATATTATCCGCCCCTACATGGGCCGGTTTCGTCTGTAGGGGCATACATTGTGCGCCCGCGGGCCGCCCCTGCGAGCAGGCCGTCACAGATACATAAACAGGTCACATTTCAGCATCCCGTTGTACAGCTTCCGCTTTTTGTCCGCCTTTTTGCCGAAGGTCCGCTCAAACTCGGTGTGGGAGGACAGCAGGTAGAGCTTCCAGCCCTCGGGCAGCTTGTCCCAGGCCTTTCCGAAGGCCCGGTACAGCTCCTCCGCCTCCTTCCGCTCCATCACCCGCTCGCCGTAGGGGGGATTGGTGACCACCCGGCCGTACAGCCCGCCCCAGTGGAACCGGGTGGCGTCGTCCACGTCGAAGCGGACGATGTCCTCCACCTCGGCCAGCTGTGCGTTGTGCCGGGCCAGGGCCACGGCGTCCGGGTCGATATCCCCGCCCCAGATTTCATAGTCCCCGTCGAACTCCTTATCCATGGCCTCGCCGGCGGCGTCCAGCCAGAATTTTTTGTCCAGCCACTCCCACTTCTGGGCGGAGAAGGACCGGTTCAGCCCCGGGGCCCGGTTTTTGGCGACAAGGGCCGCCTCAATGGGGATGGTCCCCGACCCGCAGAAGGGGTCGCACAGGGGGTCCCGTCCCTTATACCGGGACAGCAGCACCAGTCCCGCGGCCAAGGTCTCCCGCAGGGGGGCGGCCACCCCCTGGGCCCGGTAGCCCCGCTTGTGGAGTCCGGGGCCGGAGGTGTCCAGCATGAGGGCGGCCCCGTCGTTCATGATGGCAAACTGCACCTGATACAGCGCCCCCGTCTCGGGCAGGGTGTTCAGGCCGTACTTGCTCCCCAGCCGGGCGGCGACGGCCTTCTTCACAATGGACTGGCAGGCGGGCACTGAGTGGAGGGCCGAGTTGAGACAGTGGCCCTTCACGGGGAACTGGCCGTTTTTGGGGATGAACCGCTCCCAGGGCAGGGCCCGCACCCCCTCGAAGAGGGCGTCGAAGTCCCGTGCGGGGAAGGTCCCCAGGGTGAGCAGCACCCGCTCCCCGGTGCGGACATTCAGATTGAGCCGGGGCAGGTCCTTCTCCGACCCGGTACACAGCACCCGGCCGTTCTCCGCCCGGACCTCCGGCAGCTCCAGCCGCCGGACCTCGTCGGCGCACACCCCTTCCAGTCCGAAGAGGGTGGGGATGGTAAATTGCAGTTCTGACATCTCTTTCTCCTTTGTAGGGGCGGCTTGTGGCCGCCCGAAACCATGGACTTTGCAGGCGCACAATGTGCACCTCTACGGGTAGACCGGTATGTAGGGGCGGATATTATCCGCCCCTACATGGGCCGGTTTCGTCCGTAGGGGCGGACATTGTCCGCCCGTTTTGTAATACGAATGGAAATCGCGGGCGGCCGCAGGCCGCCCCTACGCAATCTCCATAGGCGGATAAAATTCCACGCCGGCCACCCGCTCCAGCCCCACCTGGCGGGCCCGGAGGGCGTATTCGGCCACGTCGCCGGTGGTGTAGACGGTGAGCGCGCCGGGGCCGGCCTGGGGATTGTTCAACCCCTCCCGGTCTAAGTAACGTTTCAGGCTCCGGGCCATCTCCTCCGCCGGGTCGATGAGGGGCAGGCCGGGGTAGAGCCGGTGGATGCTGTCGGCCACCAGGGGGTAGTGGGTGCAGCCCAGCACGCAGCAGTCCACCCGGTCCACCCGCACCATAGGGTCCAGCTCCTGGCGCAGGTTTTCCTCCACCAGAGCCATGCCGGCCGGGTCTCCCAGGCTGTGCTCCACCAGCCGGGCCAGGTCGGGGCAGCCGCAGCTGAGCACCACCACCTTCCGGGGGCTCAGGGTCTGAATTTTCCGGGGATAAATCCGGGAATTGTGGGTGAACACGGTGGAGATGACCCCCACCTTGCCCGCCTCCAGCCGGGCGGCGGCCTCCGCCCCCGCCTGGACGGCGCTGAACACGGGGCAGGAAATTTCATCTGCCCGCCGGTCCAGCACGCAGGAGATGGTGTTGCAGGCCACCAGCAGGGCCTTCACCCCCCGCTCCTCCATAAACCGGAACATATATCCGGCCATCGCCAGGATGGTCTCCTCCCCGTGGTTGCCATAGGGGATGTGGGCGCCGTCGCCAAAGTAGAGCAGGTCCTCGCCGGGCAGCAGACGCTGCACCTGCCTGACCACGCTGAAGCCCCCGATGCCGGAGTCCAGGATACCCACGGGGCTGTGTTGATCGAACATGAAACGCCTCCAGAATTGCGAATGTAGGGGCGGATATTATCCGCCCGTTCTGCCGAAATACGCCGCACCATTGTGCGGGCGGATATTATCCGCCCCTACAGAATATGCTTCGCCTGCTCCAATTACGACACCCTCGTCACCCCTCCGGTGACGGTGTCCAGCTGATAGGCGCCGGTGTCGGTGGTAATCCGCCACACCGGGGTAAGGACAATGGGCCCCGACAGGGAGGCGGCGGCCACATAGCCCGGCTCAATCATATCGATGCGGTTGCACACGTCGCCCAGGGCGCTGACGCCGTTGAGAAAGCCGATCAGGGCGGTGGCCACCGTGATGCTCTCCCGGGCGGTATCCTCCTGGGGCCGGCCCGCCAGCTGCCGCCCTGAGGTCATGGCGGTCAGATTTCCCCCCTGGCACACCAGGGTCACCTGCTGGCTGAAGAGCGGGTTCCCCTTCCAGGTCTGGCGGAAGACCAGCTCGTCCCCCTCCTCGGACAGAACAACCCCCTGAAAGCCCATTTTCCCCATCAGCTCCAGGCAGCTCTCCCGCCGGCTGCCCCCCAGGGGGAAGGCGCCCTCCTCCAGCTGGGCGGAAAAGGTGCTGTCGCTGTGGAACTGTACGGAGCCCTTCTCGTTAAAATACCGGTACACCTCGCCCCCCCGGGACTCGGCGGTCACCGGGCTACCCAGCAGGGCGGCGGCGGCCCGCTCCTCCCCGGCCAGGTCCCGCTCCACAATCTGGGGCCTCAGCTCCATGGACTGGGGGACGATCTCCTCGTCCACCTCCACCCCCCGGTTCCGGAGAAACTGGATGGCGTCCTCCCGGGCCTGGCTGAGCAGCCGGCTGCCCCGAATGGCCTGTCCCCCCACCAGCACCAGCAGGGCCAGGTTGGTAACGGCCAGAATCACCAGAATGATGTTTTTGATCTTGCTCCACGGCATAGCTCAGCCCTCCCCCCGGCGGTTATCCCTGGCCGACCAGCCGGCGGTCAGGGTGTCACCGCCGGCGTCGGTGTAGGTGAGGAGCAGCTCCTCCCCCTCCAGGCCCTGGGCGGCCAGGGCGGCCGCCCCCTGCCTGGCCGGCAGGACGGCAGAGGCGGTCCCGCTGCCGGTGTAGCTGCGCAGGTAGAGGGAAAACTGGATGATCTCGCCCTCCTCCACCACAAAGCGGGCGGCCCGCCCCCCCTCGGTGAGGACGGGAATCCCGTTCAGGCTGTATCCAAAGTCGATCTCCCAGCCCTCCGCCCTGGCCCGGACGGACATGAGGTAGAGCCGTGCCTCGCCGCACCGGGCGCTCATGGCGGACAGGGCTGCCTGGCGGCAGGTCTCCACGCTGTCGAAGAGGGCGCCGGCCTCCCCCTGGCTCAGCACGGGGAACAGCCCGCCCCCCCGGCGGCCCTCGTACTGATACTGGGCCACCCCCCGGTCAGACAGGCGCACGCTGTCGTCGCCGCTGCGGGCCACCTGCTCGTCGGTGGAGTAGAAGCTGGTGGAGTTGAGGGAGAAGCCCAGGTCCTGGACCAGGGCCTGGAGGGTCTCCTGTCCGGCGCTCATGGGGTTGGCGGCGGCATACACCGCCGGGACAGGGGCCTCGGGCAGCAGGAGCGTGTCCGGGTCCAGGTCCTGATACAGCTCCGATTCAAAGGCGTAAAAGGCCCCGTTGTCCACCGCCCCGGCCAGGGCCCCGGCCAGGGCGAAGGGGTCGGCCACCTCGGAGCGGCAGCGGTAGTAGCCGCCGCTGTCCTCGTCCCGGTAGTACAGGTCCACCCCGCCCTCCCCCGCGGTGAGGACCAGCCGGCGGGCCGTGGCGGTAAGGCGGGTGTCGCCGCCGGACAGCCAGCCCATCAGCACGGGCATGGGGATCCGCCCCTGAAAGTCCATATACACTCCCAGAGCTTCCGTCAGCGCCCGCTCCCACTCCCGGCGGCTCACCGGCTCCGGCGCCCCGGCGCTGGACAGGGCCTCCACCAGGGGGCCGGCCACCTGCTGAAACAGCTCCTGGCAGGCCGCCTGGTCATATTGAATTCCCCAGCGTATCCCCTCGCCCCCCCCGGGGAGGGCGGGGGACTGTCCGGTGCCCCCGGGCAGGTTGGCCACCATGGCCATGGGCAGGGCCCCCGACCCCCGGTCGATCCCCTGGCCGGCGAGGCTGGCGGTCTGTCCCCCCTCCTCCCGGAACAGGCCCCGGAGGGGGGCCGCCAGGGGCGTCTGGGCAGCCAGCCACAGGGCGGAGAGGGTAAGCAGAAGGATGAGCACATCCTTCCCCAGCTCCACCGCCCGAATTTTTCTGTTATTTTCCATCGCCCGGTCCCTCAATGTTCAGGTCCAGCCGAATCATCAGGCCGGGCCCCTCCTTGTTCAGCAGCGTGATGCGGCCCCGGTGGCGCTCCACAATCTCCTTGGCGATGGACAGCCCCAGGCCGGTGCCCCCGGACTGGCGGGACCGGGCCTTGTCCACCCGGTAGAACCGCTCAAAGATACGGGGCCGGTCCTCCTCGGGGATGCCGATGCCGTCGTCGTCCACAATCATCCACACCCGGTCCCGCTTCCGGCCGGCATAGATGTCGATATGCCCCCCGTCGGGGGTGTACTTGATGGAGTTGGACACGATATTCATGATCACCTGAAGCACCCGCTCCCGGTCGGCCAGAATTTCGGGCAGATCGGGCTCCAGGTCCAGGGTGAGGGTGTGGTTGTGCCTCTGGGCCTCCATATAGACGGCGCTGTAGATATCCCTCACCGCCTCCCCGAAGGGGAACCGGGACAGCTTCAGCTCGTCCCGCTCCGAGTCGAACCGGGACAGGGTGAGCAGGTCCTGGACGATATGGGTCATCCGGTCGCTCTCGTTGAGGATGACCGTCAAAAACTTCTTCTCCATATCCGGGGGCACCTCGCCGGCGCTGTCGATGAGGGTCTCGGCGTAGGAGCGGATATTGGTCAGGGGGGTGCGCAGCTCGTGGGACACATTGGCCACAAACTCCCGGCGCATCTCCTCGTTCTTCCGCTGCTCGGTGACGTCGTGGAGCACCACCAGGGCGCCCCCGCCCGCCCTGCCCCGGTCGAAGGGGGCCATCAGCAGCTGGAGGAAGCTGTCCCGCACCTGGAGCTCCCCCTCCAGATGGTCGGGGGCCTCCAGCACCTGCTCCAGGGGGGCCGCGCCGCCGAACAACTCCTCATAGGTGGTCTCCGGCCCGATGGCCCGGCGGAGCATCCGGTTGGCGGCGGGGTTGGAGTGGATGACCAGCCCCCCCCGGGAGAAGGCCACCACCCCGTCGGTCATGTGGAGGAACAGGGTGTCCAGCTTGTTGCGCTCGTTCTCCACCTGGCGCAGGGTGTCCTGGAGCTGGCCGGCCATGTCGTTGAAGGTGTCGGTGAGCACGCCGATCTCATCCTGGGAGGGCACCTTGATTTTTTTGGAGAAGTCCCGCTCCGCCACCCGCATGGCCCCCTCGGTGAGGCTCTGGATGGGGGTGACCATGGTCTTGGACAGCAGGAAGGACAGCAGAATAGAGATCACCAGGCCGAAGATCAGGGCCTCAACGATAAGGATGAGCATCTGGTCGGTGAGGTCGCTGGAGGTGGACTTGTTGTCCAGGATATAGATAATGTAGTCCTCCCCGCCCCGGTGGATGGGGACGGCCACATCCATATAGTCCAGGGCCAGATTGCTCTTGTCCCCCACCTCGCCGGTCTCCAGGCCGGCGGTGAGGGCGAAGGTGAGGTTTTCGGTGTACTCCAGCTGAGCCTCTCCCCCGTCGGGGGAGACCCGGCACAGGCCGCTGCCGTCCAGGATATACAGCTTGCGGTTGCGGTTGTCCACCCCCAGCTCGCCGGCGTAGGCCTCCAGCACCAGCGACAGCTGGGCCGCCCCGTCCTCCTCCTCCTCCTCCGCGGGGGTGGTCAGGTCGTGGTAGAGCAGCGGGTCCTGAAACACGTCGGACATCTGGCTGTAGAAGTCCTCCTGATAGAAGGCGGTCACCGAATTGATGAGAAAGGCCCCCACCACCATCATCAGCGACAGGATCAGCAGAATCATAATCATGACCAGCTTCATGTGCAGACTGCGCAGCATAGACGGGACCTCCTCTCTCTTATGTTAACGCACCCAAAACCTCCTTTTGAAAGGAGGTGGCACGGGCGAAGCCCGTGACGGAGGATTGCGTTTCGCGAAGCGAAACATACGAAGTAACCCGGATTTCTGAAAACCTGTTTGCTCCGCACATTTCGCCTGCGGCGAAACACCTCATCAGTCAGCCTTCGGCTGCCAGCTTCCCCTAAAGGGGAAGCCTTTCCCGCCCGCGGGGCGGCACAGAGGCCGCCCCCTACGTTTTACTCCCCGAAGTAATACCCCATCCCCCGTTTGGTCTTGATAAAGGCGGGGTTGCCGGGGTCGTCCTCCAGCTTCTCCCGCAGGCGGCGGATGGCCACGTCCACGGCCCGCACGTCGCCCACGTAGCCCTCATAGTTCCACACGTGCTCCATCAGGGCCTCCCGGGAGAAAATCTTCCCCGGCCGGGCGGCCAGAAAGCGGATCAGGTCATACTCCCGCTGGGTCAGGTCCAGGGGGGCGCCGTCCTTAAAGATGGTGGCCCGCTCCTCGTCCACCTGGACCCGCTGGCCCAGGGGGGCGCCGCTGTCCGGCTTGGGCCCGGGGGCGGCGGGGGTCATCCCCACCCGGCGGATATTGGCCTTCACCCGGGCCATCAGCTCCCGGTTTTTAAAGGGCTTGGTGATGTAGTCGTCGGCCCCCAGCTCCAGGCCCCGGACCTTATCGTCCTCCTCCTCCCGGGCGGTGAGCATGACGACAGGCACCAGCGAGCCCGCCTGACGGATCCTCCGGCACACCTCAAAGCCGCTCATCCCGGGGAGCATCAGGTCCAGCAGCACCAGGTCCGGATTCTGCTCCAGGGCCAGCTGCAAGCCGGTGGGGCCGTCCAGGGCCTCCAGGGTGTCGTAGCCCTCCCTGGTCAGGTTAAAGGACAAAATGTCCACAATGCTCTGCTCATCCTCAACAATCAAAACGGTCTTTCCCATTCAGGGCCTCCTTTACAGTCCCAATAAAGCCTTTACCTTCAGGGTGGTGGACACAGTCTTGCCGTCGGTGATGGTGCCGTCCATCACCTGCCGCACCAGCTGGTCGAAGGGCATGGTGACCACATCCAGAAACTCGTCCTCGTCCAGGTGCTGTCCCTTCCGGGTGAGCCCCCGGGCCAGATACATGTGCAGCGCCTCGTTGCAGAAGCCGGGGGAGGCCAGGGTGTAGCCCAGATAGGTCCACTCCGACGCCTCCAGGCCGGTCTCCTCGCTCAGCTCCCGCTGAGCCCCCAGCAGCCGGTCCTCCTCCGCGCCGTGGTCCAGCTTGCCTGCGGGCAGCTCCAGCAGCAGCTGCTGGATGGGATAGCGGTACTGCCGCACCAGATAGACGGTCTTGTCCTCGTCCAGGGCCAGCACCGCCACCCCGCCGGGGTGGTAGACCACCTCCCGGGCCGCCAGGGTGCCGTCGGGCAGCCTGGCCTGGTCCAGGGTCACCCTGATAATCCTGCCCTCAAAGATTGTCTGGCTGCTAACCATTTTTTCCCTCAGATCCATTGTTCAGTCCTCCTTGCGGATTTTGTGCCTAATTGGAATCAGTATATCACAAACAGCCCGTCTGGTAAAGACATCCCGGCGATTTTACACGGAAATCAATTTTTGTGGCACCGTTCTGTAGGGGCGGGTATTACCCGCCCGTTTCTGACGGAAATTTCCGGTGATTGTGCGGGCGGATGATATCCGCCCCTACACAAATTCCTTAATTTTATAGATTTTTCTTCAAAATTGATTTCTGTGGCGATTTTATCGCAGCGGACTTGCGAAAGGGGCTTCCGGGCGCAAAAAAACAGCGCCGGTAAAGCCGGCGCTGTTTTTTTGGTCATTAGCCCTGGGAGATAGCGCCCATAGGGCAGGTACCAGCGCAGGAGCCGCAGTCGATGCAGGCGCCGGCGTCGATGACGAAGTGGTCGTCGCCCTGAGAGATGGCGCCCACGGGGCAGCCGTCAACACAGGAACCGCAGCTGATGCAAGCATCACCGATAACATAGGCCATAGTATGTACACCTCCATTAGAATGGTATCTCCTATTCTAGCACATTTTCTGAAAAATGCAATGCTAAATTTTGAAACAGGCCCTGGAATTTATTTCGCCGCCCCGGGCGGCGGAGCGGGTCTCTCCGGGCAGCGGGTCTAAATTCCTGAAAAACCGGGCATGATGGTAAAAAGATTTGATTCTGAGGTGATTCCCACATGGCAGAAAGTCAATTCACATCCACCGCCCTGGGGGCCATCCGGCTGGCCCAGCAGAACGCCGCCCGCCTGGGCCACAGCTACGTGGGCAGTGAGCATCTGCTCCTGGGGCTGGCGGGCGTGGAGTTCAGCCCGGCGGCCTTGGCCGTGCGCCGGGGGGGGGCGGCCAGCCAGACCGGGGGCGCCGCCATCGCCCAGCGGGTGGGGACGGGGGTGCCCGCCCAGGCCAGCTTCCAGGGCCTGACGCCCAACTGCTGCCTGGCCATCCAGGGGGCGGTGGAGGAGAGCCGCCGCCTGGGCCAGAGCGCGGTAAACTCCGAGCATCTTCTGCTGGGCCTGCTGCGCTCCAAGGGCAGCGGGGCCTCCCGCCTGCTGGCCCACTGCGGGGTGGAGGCGGAGGGGCTGTACCGGTCGGTGTCCGCCTCCCTGGGCGGGGAGGAGGCCCCCGCCCCCAAGCCCCGGGCCCGGGAGCCGGAGCCCCGGCCCGGCGGAGACACCCGCCAGCTGGACCAGTGCGCCCGGGACCTGACCCGCATGGCGTCCGAGGGCCGGCTGGACCCCATGATCGGCCGGAAGGAGGAGCTGGCCCGGGTGATTCAGATCCTCTCCCGCCGCACCAAGAACAACCCCGCCCTCATCGGCGAGCCCGGTGTGGGCAAAACGGCGGTGGTGGAGGGGCTGGCCGCCGCCATCGCCGACGGAACCGCCCCTCAGCACCTGCTGGGCAGGCGGGTGTACGCACTGGACCTGTCCGCCATGGTGGCGGGCACCAAGTACCGGGGGGAGTTTGAGGAGAAGCTGAAGCACGTCCTCCAGGAGGTCCGCCGGGCGGGGAACATCATCCTGTTCATCGACGAGCTCCACACCATCGTGGGGGCGGGGAGCGCCGAGGGGGCCATCGACGCGGCCAACATCCTCAAGCCCGCCCTCAGCCGGGGGGAGCTCCAGGTGATCGGGGCCACCACCATCGACGAGTACCGGAAATATATCGAGAAGGACGCCGCCCTGGAGCGCCGCTTCCAGCCCATCACCGTGAAGGAGCCCACCCGGGCGGAGACCCTGGAGATTTTGCAGGGCCTCCGGGGCCGGTACGAGGCCCACCACCACCTGATTATCTCCGACAGCGCCCTGGAGGCGGCGGTGGACCTGTCCTGCCGCTACCTGCCCCAGCGGTTCCTGCCGGACAAGGCCATCGACCTGGTGGACGAGGCGGCGGCCCAGGCCCGGCTGTCCGGCAAGGCCCTGCCCCCGGAGCTCCAGCGGCTGGAGGGCCGGGTGTCCCAGGCCAGCCGCCAGCTCAATGACGCGGTCCGCCGCCAGGACTTCGAGCAGGCGGCCATTCTCCGCAACGTGGAGCGGGACTTCAAGCGGGAGCTGGAGGGGGAGCGGCAGAGGTGGCAGTCGGGCCAGGGCCAGTTCGCCGTGGAGCCCCGGCACATTCAGGCGGTGCTGTCCCAGTGGACGGGGGTACCGGTCACCGACCCGGACGAGGCGGACAAGCAGGCCCTGGCCGGCCTGGACCAGGCCCTCCGCCGGCACATCCTGGGCCAGGACCGGGCGGTGGAGACGGTAGTCCGCGCCATCCGCCGGGGCCGCCTGGGGCTGAAGGACCCCCGCCGCCCGGTGGGCTGCTTTCTGCTCTTAGGTCCCAGCGGGGTGGGCAAGACCCAGCTGTGCCGGTCCCTGGCCCGGGCCCTCTTCGGCAGCGAGGAGGCCCTGCTCCGCTTCGACATGTCCGAGTATATGGAGGGCCACACCGTCTCCCGGCTCATCGGCTCCCCGCCCGGCTACGTGGGCCACGAGGAGGGGGGCCAGCTCACCGAGCGGGTCCGCCGCCACCCCTGGTCGGTGGTGCTGCTGGACGAGCTGGAGAAGGCCCACCACGACATCTGGTCCCTCCTCCTCCAGGTGATGGAGGAGGGGGTGCTCACCGACGCCCAGGGCCGGAAGACCGACTTCCGCAACACGGTGCTGGTGATGACCTCCAACCTGGGGGCCCAGCGGTTCGCCAAGGGGAAGCGGCTGGGCTTCGCCGCCGGAGGGGAGGCGGAGCGGGAGGAGCTGGAGCGGGCGGTGCTGTCCGACGCGGGCCAGACCTTCGCCCCGGAGTTTCTCAACCGGCTGGACGCCACCCTGGTCTTCCACCCTCTCAGCGGCGAGACGCTGAACGCCATCACCCGCCAGCTGCTGTCCGAGACCCGGAAGCGGCTGGACAAGCTGGGCATCAATATGGCGGTGGAGGAGGAGGCCGTCTCCCTCCTGGCCGGCAAGGGCAGCAGCCGGGAGTACGGGGCCCGGCCTCTCCGCCGGGCCATCGCCAGCTTGGTGGAGGACCCCGCCGCCGACCTGATGCTGGCCGGACAGCTGAAAAAGGGGGACACCCTGTGCGTCTCCGCCCAGGGGGACCAGGTGCAGGTAAAGCTGGTGTAAAAAAGAGGGGCCGTCCAACTTGGACGGCCCCCCGTTTTACTGTTTGTCAAATTTCCGGGGAATGGGACTACGCAAAAAGGTCAACCTCAATGCCCAGCGTCTCCAGCCGGTCCAGGCACACCCGTTCCGGAATGTGGGAAACATCGCCATAGGTCTCAAAATACTGGTCGCCGCCGTAGTACTTATCTCCCAGCAGATCAGATTCATACATAAGCTGCTGGATCACAGCCAGCTTAAAGGGGTAATTGTCAAAGATAAGAACGGGCTCGGGGAGTGTCCTTTTCGCAGCTTTTATGTAGGGGCGGCTATCAGCCGCCCGCTTCTGGAAAAGCCGGAACTTCTGGAGCAGCGGGCGGATAATATCCGCCCCTACATGGCCTCAAGCAGAATTGATAAAATGCGCATTAGGACACTCCCACGGGCTCGACAGGTGTTGTATTCTGAACGGAATCATTAATCATTCCCATCTGTATTCCCTCCCCGGCGTTAAATGTTGGCGTGAGCCAGCTGGGGCTCCCGCTCCACCTGGGGCTCCTCCCGGGGCCGGGCGGGCTCCGAGTGGGTAAGCCCCTTGGCGTTGGCCAGCATCAGCTTGATGCGGTTCTCCTGGTTGATCCGGGTGGCGCCGGGGTCGTAGTCGATGGCCACGATATTGCTGTAGGGGTAGTCGTCCTTCAGCTTGCGGATCATCCCCTTGCCCACGATGTGGTTGGGCAGGCAGCCGAAGGGCTGGGTGCATACGATGTTGTTGGTGCCCGAGTGGATAAGCTCCAGCATCTCGGCGGTGAGCAGCCAGCCCTCGCCCATCTTGTTGCCGTCCCCCAGGTAGCCGTGGACCAGCCTGTGCAGGTCCTGGAAGGTCCCCGGGGCCCGGAAGCGGCCCGACTGCTCCAGGGCGGCGATCATGTCCCGCTGGCAGGCCTCGATGTACTTCATAAAGGCGGTGCACCCCGCCTTCTTGATCCACTTGCCGCCGTAGAGCTCCACGTCGGCCACCCGGTTGTAGATCTTGAAAATGATGAAGTCGGTCAGCCCGGGGACCACCGGCTCCACCCCCTCGGACAGGAGGAACTTCTCCAGATTGTTGTTGCCCAGGGGGGCGAACTTGACGTAAATTTCGCCCACCACGCCCACACGGATTTTGGGCTCCCCCGCCACGGGAATGGCGGCGAAGTCGGCGCAGATTGCGTCAAAATTGGCCCGCATCTGCCTGCGGCTCATGCCCTTTCCGGCCTGGAAGCCGTCCACCAGCCGCTGGGACCAGGCGTCGATCATCCTGTCGGCGGCACCCTCCTCCACCTCGTAGGGCCGCACCTGGTTGGCCACGTTGACGATGATGTCGCCGTACATCATGGCGTACACCGCCTTGCGGATGAAGGGCAGGGTGAGGGAAAAGCCGGGGTTCTTCTCCAGCCCGGACAGATTCACCGACACCACGGGGATGTAGGCCATATCCGCCTTCTCCAGGGCCTTCCGGAGCAGGTGGATGTAGTTGGAGGCCCGGCACCCGCCCCCGGTCTGGGTGATGAGCAGGCCCACCCTGTGGGGGTCGTAGCCCCCGTGCTTCACCGCGTCGATAAGCTGGCCAATGACCAGCAGGGCGGGGTAGCAGGTGTCGTTGTGGACGTACTTCAGCCCCTCGTCCACAATCCCCCGGTGGTTGGTGGTGAGCATATCCACCTTGTAGCCCTCGCACTCCAGCAGCTTTTTCATCATACCGAAGTGGACGGGCAGCATCTGGGGCATAAGGAGGGTGTACTCCTCCTTCATCTCCTTGGTAAACAGCAGACGTCCGGTGTCGTCATAGACCAATTTTGCCATGGTGGAAACTCCTTTCCGGTTTCTGGTACGGTGTGTAGGGGCGGACATTGTCCGCCCGCGTTTTACGAATCATTTCCGGGGACGGCGGGCGCACAATGTGCGCCCCTACAATTTTTTTCTGGCCTCGATCGTGGTCGGGTCCCACATCCCATCCATGTGTATGCACCTTTTCCTGTGGGGCCCGACCACCTGGGCGGGCCAACCAATTAAGAGAAACATAATCATTATTTTTTCCGCGCCTCAATGGCGGCCATGAGAGAACGAATGCGGATTTTCACAGCGCCCAAATTGCTGATGTCGTCGATTTTCAGCTGGGTGTACAGCTTGCCGCCCTCCTCCAAAATGGAACGCATCTCGTCGCCGGTAATGGCGTCGATGCCGCAGCCGAAGCTCACCAGCTGGATAACCTCCATATCTGGCTGGGTGCAGACATACCGTGCCGCGTTGTACATCCTGGCGTGGTAGGTCCACTGGTTGAGGACGTGCCGGGGGGCCCTGTCCTCCAGGTAAGCGACGGCGTCCTCGGTGACCAGCACAAAGCCGTAGGAGGTAATCAGGTCGTTGATGCCGTGGTTGATCTCCGGGTCCATGTGGTAGGGCCGGCCGCACACCACCAGGATGGGCCGTCCCTCGGCCCGGGCCCGGTCGATATAGGTCCTCCCGGTGTTGCGCAGGTCATTTTTATAGGCGTTGTAGGCGATGTAGGCGGCTTTCACCGCCGCCGCCGTCTCCCGCTTGGGGATATGGAACTCGTTGAAGAACCACTCCCCGGCCTTCCGCTCCATATCGCGGGGCCGGTGGAGGCCGAAATAGGGGTACAGGTAGCGGACCTGCTTCAGCTCAGGGACGTTGGCGGCCAGCAGCTCGGGGTAGTAGGCCACCACGGGGCAGTTGTAGTTGTTGTCCCCCGCCCCCTCGTTGAAGTTGTAGGGCATGCAGGGGTAGAAGATGGCGTCCACCCCCGCCTCCACCAGGGCCTCCACATGGCCGTGGAGGAGCTTGGCGGGGTAGCACACGGTGTCGGAGGGGATGGTCCGCTGTCCCTTGAGGTAAATTTTCCGGGAGGACTCCGGGGACAGCACTACCTCAAAATTCAGCTGAGTGAACAGCTCGAACCAGAAGGGGAGGTTCTCGTACATGTTGAGCCCGAAGGGGATGCCGATCCTCCCCCGGGAGCCGTCCCCCTCCCCCTTCCCCTGGAGGGCGCGGAGCTTTGCGTATTTATACCGCATCAGGTCGGGCAGGCGGCTGGGCTCCTCCCCCAGGGGGCGGGAGCACCGGTTGCCCGACACAAACCGCCGCCCGCCGTCGAAGGAGTTGACGGTGAGGGAGCAGTGGTTGGTGCACAGCCCGCAGGTGGCGGGCTTGGCGGTGTGGGTGAAGGACTGTAAGGCCTCCTCGCTTAACAGGGCGGACCTGTCCAGGTGGAGGTCCCAGGCGGCCAGGGCGGCCCCGAAGGCCCCCATAATCCCGGCAATCACCGGCCGGGTGACCTCCCGGCCCAGCTCCTGCTCAAAGGCCCGGAGCACCGCGTCGTTGAGGAAGGTGCCCCCCTGGACCACGATGTGCTTCCCCAGGTCGTCGGCGGAGGCGGCCCGGATGACCTTGTAAATGGCGTTCTTCACGATGGAGGTGGACAGCCCGGCGGAGATATCCTCCACGCTGGCCCCGTCCTTCTGGGCCTGCTTCACGGAGGAGTTCATGAACACCGTGCACCGGGACCCCAGATTCACCGGCTTCTGGGTGAACAGCCCCAGCTTGGCAAAGTCGGCGATGTTGTAGCCCAGGGCCTTGGCGAAGGTCTCGATAAAGGACCCGCAGCCGGAGGAGCAGGCCTCGTTGAGCATGATGGAGTCCACCGCCCCGTTGCGAATCTTAAAGCACTTCATGTCCTGCCCGCCGATGTCAATGATGAAATCCACATCGGGCTGGAAGTGTGCCGCGGCCTTGTAGTGGGCCATGGTCTCCACCAGCCCCAGGTCGCAGTTGAAGGCGTTTTTAATCAGGTCCTCCCCGTAGCCGGTGACGGCCGCGCCCTTAATCACAATGCGGTCGCCGCACAGCCGGTAGATTTCCCTGAGCTGCTCCAGCACAATAGCCACCGGGTTGCCCAGATTGGAGTGGTAGTAGGTATACAGCAGCCCGCCGTCGGGGGCGATGAGGGCCAGCTTGGTGGTGGTGGACCCGGCGTCGATGCCTAAGTAAGCCGGTCCTGAATAAGTAGAAATATCCGCCTCGGGGGGCCGGCTGGCGTTGTGCCGGGCGGCGAAGGAATCGTACTCCGCCTCACTGGTGAACAGGGGCGGCATGGTGTCCACCACCGTGGCGGTGCTGGCGCTGTCCTCCAGCTTTTTCAGCACCGTCTCAAAGGGGACGGGCGCATAGTCGGTGGCGCACAGGGCCGCCCCCATGGCGGCGAAGCAGTCCCCGTCCTCGGGGAACACGGCGTGGTCCCCGTCCAGCTTCAAGGTCTCCACGAACCGCTCCCGCAGGCCCATGAGGAAGTGGAGCGGCCCGCCCAGAAAGACGATCTTCCCCTTCAGCTCCCGGCCCTGGGTCAGACCGGCCACCGTCTGGTCCACCACCGCCTGGAAGATGGAGGCGGCCACGTCCTCCTTCCGCCCCCCCTGGTTGAGGATGGGCTGGATGTCGCTCTTGGCGAACACCCCGCACCGGGAGGCGATGGGGTAGATTTTCTCGTGCTTCAGGCTCAGCTCGTCCAACTCGCTGACAGACACGTTCATCAGGGTGGCCATCTGGTCAATAAAGGCCCCGGTGCCCCCGGCGCAGGAGCCGTTCATCCGCTCCTCCAGGGCCCCGCCGAAGAAGATAATCTTTGCGTCCTCTCCCCCCAGCTCAATCACCGCGTCGGTATCGGGGATGTAGGTGTTGACGGCGGCGGCGGTGGCGTAGACCTCCTGGACAAAGTCGATGCCGGCGGCGTCGGCCACCCCCAGGCCGGCGGAGCCAGTGATGGTGACCTTAATCTCCTGCCCGGCCAGCATGTCCCGGATAGCGTTCAGCGTCTCCAGGGCTCGCTCCCGGGTCTTGGAGAAGTGCCGCTCGTAGGAGCGGAACAGCAGCTTATCCTGTTCGCTGAGCACCACCACCTTGACCGTAGTGGACCCGATATCAATGCCAACCCGCAGACTCATGGGAAATAACCGCCTTTCAGATATCAGCCAAAAAGCCTTCCCCTAAAGGGGAAGGTGCCCCAGTGGGCACACTGGGGCGGATGAGGCCCCCCAGGGAGCGCCTCTGTTTCAATGGTACATGATACTGATTTTTTGGTTGAAAAACAATGAAATTAACGGCTTTTTAACGGGGCAAAAGAGAAGAAAAGCGGGAAATTAACGGCGGTTCCAGTGGGCAAAAGCAACAAAACCCCGGCGAAAATTTAACACATGCTACAGAAATGTGAAATCCCCCGGCGGCTTTTGCCGCCGGGGGTAGCGTGACTGGGGCATGGGGTCTGTTCCGCCGGAGTCTACCCGCCGGTCTCCGGCTGCTCCTCCGCCAGCTCTATCAGCTCAGGCGGGAGGTTGATGGGCTCCGCCGTTCTGGCGATGGGGGTGTACCGGCCGCTGGCCCGGTCTGTGGGAAGGAGGATATAGGTGTATCCGTCTTTTTCAAAATCCCAGTACAGAACATAACCGCCGTTTCTGTCCTGTTCATCCCCCGCCCACACGGTGAACAGGACCACGTTGGACGCCAGCTCCGGAATTTCCGGTCCGGGGTCGCCGGAGTCCAGCGGGACGCAGCCGGTCAGATACTCCCTGGCCCGCGCCAGCTTGTTCGCCTCACTGATGACGCCTCCATTCGCCCACGTTCCGGTGCGGTAGCTGATGGCTCCCGTATCCGTAATCTGGTTGAGGAAAATTTGATAGGGGTCCGCCCCGTGCTGCCTGTCATCCACCGAGGGGGCGCTTTTGAGGATCTCCTCCGCCCGGTCCCAGTTCTCCGCCGAAATACAGCCCAGAACATGGCCGTCCTGCCGCAGGTCGCCGGTATAGACCTCATATTCCCCCGAGTCCAGGGCCTTCAAATAGTAGTAGCTGGGCCCGCCCGACCAGGAGGGCTTCGGGTCGACGGTGGAAAAGGAGAGGATATGGGTCCACTCCTCCTCCCACTTGGGGATGGGCCCGACGCTCCGGCTCCCCTCCAGGGCGGCGGTGCCCAGAGACACGGTGTCAATCTGGAGCAGCTCCTTCACCTGCTCCAGCTGTTCCGGATCGGTGAGCACCCGTCCGTCGTGGAGCATGGGCATGTTGAGCCAGATGCCCCGGGCGGTGGTCAGCCGGGCGTGGTAGCGGTTGTAGTCCACAGACCCGTGTCCGATGTCCTCCTGCGCCCGACTTCGCTGCCGTCGGGCCAGATTTTCCAGCACGGCCCCCACATTGCTGCCGGGCTCTGAGATCATGGTCCCGCTGACCCCCACCAGCTGGGCGGTCTCCCCCTCCTCCTTCTGAAGGTCCAGGCCCTGCTGGAAAATGCTCCCCTGGAACAGATAGGTGCGGTCGTTCTGCCAAAGGAGGGAGTAGTCCATCTCCCCGCCCTGGAAGGCCAGGGTGATCCGGGACTCGGGCGCCAGCTTGGTCAGGCTCAGGTCGGGCTGGGGGTCGTCATCGCCCAGGAGGGTGAAGTCCGACAGGGCCTCCTTGGCGGCGTCCAGCAAATCCTGGTCGGCGATGGGGTAGGGGTAGAACTGGCTGGAGAAGGCGGCCGGGGAAAATTGGATGGCCGTGGTCCGGTCTACAAAGCTGAGGAAATTCCTTGGGGTATTGTCCGGCTGGCCCCGTCCGGCAAAGACGAACACCGCAGCCAGCGCCACCAGGGCGGCAGCGGCGAACAGGGCGGTTTTCACCGTCTCGGGCTTTTTCACCAGGGCCAGCACCCGGGCCTTGACGGACCTCTCCCCGCCGGTCATGGCGGTGGAGCAGGACAGCAGGTCGGCGGGCCGCAGGGAGCGGGCCGCCACCATATCGACGAGGGTGCGGCCGTAGGGGATGCGCTCCCCCTCCCCCAGCCGCTGGACCGCCCCCTCGTCGCAGGCCAGCTCCCCGTCCCGTTTGGACAGCCCCACCACCAGCCACACCAGGGGGTTGTACCAGTGGAGGGCCAGGGCCAGGCACCGCAGGGCGGACCAGATGTGGTCGAAGTGGGCATAGTGGGTGAGCTCGTGGGCCAGGACGTGGCGCAGGGCGGTCTCATCCTCCGCCGCCCCGGGGTTGAGGTAGACGGCGGGCCGGAGCACCCCGAACAGGCAGGGCGAGGGCAGGCCCTCCGCCACATAGACGGATATCTCCGTCTGTAGGGGCGGACATTGTCCGCCCGCTGTATACCGCCCCGGCTCATTCGGGCGCACAATGTGCGCCCCTACGGATAGGCCGTCCGCAAGCTCCAGCTTCTTCCGCCGCCTCCTCAGCCCCAGCCCAAACCGCAGGTTGGACAGCAGGACCGCCGCTCCCGTCAGCCCGGCCCCCGCCAGCCACAGGGCAAGGACGATCTGCTCCGGGGACAGGATATAGCGGTACCAGGTGATCGTCTCCCCATCTCGTCGGAGACAGCCCGCTTCGTCTGAATAGGACAAGATATCCCCCGGCTCCAGTGTGGCTTCAATATCAAGATTGAATTCGGCAACAGGCTTGCTCCGCTCAGGAAGCACGGGGATGGAGGGCTCCTCCCACTGCCCAATCTCCGGAATCGCGTTGGAGGCCAGCACCGGCAGGGCGTCGGAAGCGGCGGCGGGCAGCTCAAGCTGGAAGGGGACCAGCAGCCGCAGCAGGACCACTCCCCACAGGGCGTACCGCGCCCGGGCGGACAGCCGGTTCCGGAACAGGAAACGCACCGCCAGAACAATCAGGATCAGGACCGATGAAGTCACGGCCCACTGGATCAGTAATTTCATGTCTGTCCCTCCTCCGCGCGGCGCAATATTTCGTACAGCTCATCGATCTCCTGTCTGGACAGGGCCTTGTCCTCCGCCAGGGCGGACACCATCAGCCCCACGCTGCCCCGGTAGACCTTATCCAGAAAGAACCGGGTCTCCCCCCGGACAGCGTTCTCCCGCCGGACGGCCGGGGTGTAGTGCTTGGTCCGCCCCTCCAGGCTGCACAGGACCAGTCCCTTGTCCTCCATCCGCCGCAGGGTGGTGATGGTGGTGCTCTTGGCCCAGCCCAGCCGGCCACCCAGCGCCCCCACCAGCTCCATCACCGTCATGGGGGACTTCTCCCACAGGCAGTCCAGCACGTACCACTCGCTGTTGGTCAAATTGATGTTGTCCATACCTTTTTCCTCCTATGTGTCCCCAAGCCCCCCTTCGCGAAGGGGGGTGCCCCCGCAGGGGGCGGGGGGTTTAATTCTAAACCCTCCACCACCGCCTTCGTCGGCGGTCCCCCTCCCTTATTAAGGGAGGCTTTTGTCCCTCCCCTGCGGGCGGGTGGTCTACTTTGTAGATCTATCATACCACGGTTAGTCTACAATGTCAACCAAAAAATTTATAGTGTCCGTCTCCGGCGGACACCCCTGAAAAGGGCCCTTTTGGACCCGTTTTGGTACCCTTAAAGCACCGTTTTTGCGCTTTTAGTGGTGTATTATTTAAGAGGAATATAACAGTTTGTATAAATTCCGCCTGTGGCGGACAGTCTGCCGGGGAATTTTAACTGGACTTTTGGGACAGGCTATGGTAGACTAACCCCATAATCCGTACACCAAATAAAGGAGGAAGCTTCATGGACAACAAGGTTATGTACTCCCTGAGCTACGGTCTGTTTGTGCTGTCCGCCCGCCGGGGGGACAAGGACAACGGCTGCATCACCAACACCGCCATCCAGGTGACCACCGAGCCCAACCGCATCGTCTGCGCCATAAACAAGAGCAACTACACCCACGATATGGTGCAGGAAACGGGCCGCTTTACCCTGTCAATCCTGTCGGAGGAGGCGGATTTTGAACTTTTCAAGCGGTTTGGCTTCCAGTCCGGCCGGGACGTTGACAAGTTCGCCGGCTTTGAATCCCACGTGAAAAGGGACGGGGACGGCCTCCCCTACGTCACCCGGGGCGCCAACGCCTGGCTGAGCTGCAGGGTGGTGTCCGCCACCGACCTGGGCACCCACACCCTCTTCCTGGCCGACGTGCTGGACGGCGGGACCATCTCCAGCGCCCCCAGCGCCACTTACAGCTATTACCAGTCCCACATCAAGCCCAAGCCCGGCGCCGCCCCCGCCCCAAGCGCGCAAAAGCGTTGGGTCTGTAAGGTTTGCGGCTACGTCTACGAGGGGGACGAGCTGCCCGCCGACTTCATCTGTCCCTGGTGCAAGCACCCCGCCTCCGACTTTGAGCCGCTGGCATAAAATTTCAAAAAATCGCGCCAGGGTGGAAACCTTTGGCGCGGTTTTTGCGTCTATTATAGGTGAGAGCAAAAGCCTCCCTTCGCAAAGGGAGGGGGACCGCCGGGCGAAGCCCGGTGGTGGAGGGTTTAAACCCCCACCGCCCTGCGGGCGGAGCCCCCTTTGCGAAGGGGGCCTTTTGGGTGCGTAGATATAGAAAAGGAGGCCCCACCCATGGAGGACGGCAAGATTATCGACCTGTACTGGGCCCGGTCCCAGCAGGCCATCGCGGCCAGCGAGGAGAAATACGGACCCTACTGCCACACCATCGCCCGGCGCATCCTGGACCGGGAGGAGGACGCGGAGGAGTGCGTCAACGACACCTGGCTCCGGGCCTGGAACGCCATGCCCCCTCAGCGGCCGGGGATTCTGTCCGCCTTTTTCGGCAAGCTCACACGGAACCTGTCCCTGGACCGGTGGCGGCGGTTGAAGGCGGCCAAGCGGGGCGGCAATCAGGTGGAGGTGGCCCTCCACGAGCTGGAGGACTGCCTGCCCGACCATCACCGCCCCGATGAGGCGCTGGAGGCCGGGGAGACGGCGGCCCTCATCTCCGCCTTTCTCCGCCGCTGCCCGGAGGCGGACCGGGCCCTGTTTGTCCGGCGGTACTTCCATCTGGAGCCCCTGGAGGAGCTGGCGGGCCGGTTCGGGCTGAGCGTGGGACAGGTGAAGTCGAAGCTCCACCGGATGCGGGCAAAGCTGAGACTGGAGCTGGAGAAGGAGGGGGTGGCGGTATGACCTCAGAACATATTTTAGACGCCATCGGCCTGCTGGACGACGAGCTGGTCCGGGAGGCGGAGGAGTACCGCCGGCCCAGAGCCCGGTTCGACTGTCGGCGGTGGGGGTCCCTGGCCGCCTGCTGCGCCCTGGTGATTGCCCTGGGCTACGGGGCGGCCCGGCTGGGCCTGATGAGCGGAGGCTTTTACAAAAACACCAGCGGCGGGGCCGCCAATGCCCCCGCCGCCAGCGCCCCCGCCGCCAGCGAGCCTGACCTCAGCGCCCCGTCGGAGGAGATAGACGGCAGTCTGAAAGGGGAGGGGTGGCCCGACCCTGAGCCCGACAGCCCCGCCGGGTCCGGACCCGTGGAGCCCGGCGCACCGGCGGAGACGCTCCGCCCCACCATTATGGTGGACGGCGTCCTCTACCAGTCCACCGGCCGGCAGCTCCCCGGCGAACCGGACCCCGGCATAATCCAGACGGTGGTGTCCTACACCAGCGGCACCCCGGAGATGGACGGCCAGACCAACTTCTCTGAAGACCTGTCCGCCCGGTACGCCGTGACCGGCATGGGTCTGGCGGTGCTGGTGGAGGAGGAGTGGGTCCTCTTCGAGCCCGTCCCCTGACAGGAGACAGACGGCCTCCGGCAAGCGCCGGGGGCCGTTTTTTTAAAAATTTTTGAAAGATCTGTCACAATTCCGGGTCCGCAATCGTGTTCAGGGTGAAAGGAGGTCGAGGGTATGACGGAATGGAACAGCGCGCAGCAGGCGGGGCGCTTCGTGGAGGCCTACGCGGACGCGGTCCTGCGGCTGTGCCTGACCTACTCTCTGACCAGGGAGGATGCCCAGGATATCTGCCAGGACATCTTTCTCACGCTGCTGGAGGACAACCGGCAGTTTGAGGACGGAGAGCACGAGAAGGCATTTGTCCTGCGCTGTGCGATCAACGCCTGCAAGGACCTTCTGAAAAGCGCCGGGCGGCGCAGAACCGTACCCATGGATCAGGCCGAGCTGGTCCCCGCCCCGGAGCGGGAGGACAGCCCCCTGCCCGACGCCATCCGCGCCCTGCCCAGGCACTACGGCGCGGCGCTGTACCTTTTCTACTACGAGGGCTACAGCCTGGACGAGATCGCCCGGCTGTGCGCCTGTACCCCGGCGGCGGCCCGGAAGCGGCTCAGCCGCGCCCGGAAGCTGCTGGCAAAAGGATTGGAGGTGGCCCGATGAACATCAGAGACAGCTTTGATCGCGTGGGCTTTACCCCCGAGGAAAAAATGGACCTGACCGCCCGTCTGGAGCGGGCGGCGGAATTGGAGGAGAATATGACAGACGCGACAAAACGGAAGATTAAACGGATCAGCGGCGGCATGATTTTCGGCGTGGCCGCAGCGGCTATCATGACGGTGGGCGCCCTGGCGGCGGTCATCAGTCCCGGCCTGCGCTCCTGGTTTGACACGACTACCCCCGGCGCTTCCTCCGCCCTGGAGGACGGCATCTACCGCCTGGACCGCAGCGAAACCTACAACGGTTGGACCGTCACCCTGGACGAGTGCGTGGGGGACGACAACAGCGTGTATATCTGGGTGGACCTCACCGCCCCGGAGGGGACAATCCTGGTTCCCCAGGCGGGCGGCGGCTTTCAGGCCGGGGCCTGGGTGGGTTTTGACGGGGGAATGGGGAGCTGCGGAGCCGATTGGCTGGCCGACACGGACCCCATGGACAACCGCACCTCCTTTGTAATCGCGAGCACCCAGAGCGGGGAGAGCCCCCGGGGGCAGACGGTCACCGTTACCCTGGGCCCCATTACAGACTACTGGACGGACAGCGTAGTGACCAGCGAGAGCGAGAACTACGGCTGGCACGAGGACAGCGGCGTGATGGCGGACATCCGGGACCACGAGTGGGTCTTTGAGGACGTGAAGCTGGACTTCCCCGACCAGACTATCCGCCTGACCCCCAACACGGAGATTCCCTACCTGGACGGGACGGCCACCCTGGCCCAACTGGATATCTCCCCCCTCAGCGTATACGCGCGGCTGGAGGGTGGCTCCTGCGCCGCCCGGGTGGAACACAAGGAGCTGGGTAAGACCCTGGACCCCGACGCCCCCATCCCGGAGGGGACGCTCCTTCCGGACGACGGCCCCGGCAGTGGGAACGGGGACGTAATCATCATCACCACGCCGGACGGCGGGACAGTCACGTCCCAGGACGGGCCCAAAACGCTGATGGACCTGTGGCTCCGGGAGGAGTCCCGGATGTCGAACGCCCTGGCCATGCAGCTCACCCTGAAGGATGGAACCGGGCCGGAGCTCATAAACTCTGAGAGCGGCCAGGGCTATATGGATGGGCTTGAAGGCCCCCAGACCCCCTATGTCCACAGCAGGACGTGGTATGAGATGGGGCACAACGGCTTCCATACCGTGCTGGACCCCGCCCAGGTGGATCATGTGACCGTGTGCGGGGTGGATATTCCCGTAAACCCGTCGGATGAGACGAAATAAATCAAAATAGAGAGGATGTCTGTTATGGAAAGCAAAAAGAATTTTATCGCCGGGTTCCTGTCCGCCATTCTGGTGTGCTCCTGCGTCACCGGGGCGCTGGCCGCCTCGGGCGCGGTGAGCTTCTCCCAGGTGACCCTGGCCATGAACGGGAACGCGGTATTTTCCGAAGGGGATACCGTAAAGGCGGGCAACGGCCAGCCTATCCCCTCCAGCATCACCTACACCGACAGGGCCGGGGGCGGTACCACCTATCTGCCCCTGTCCTGCATCTCCAAACTGCTGGATACCCCCGTCTCCTGGGACAGCAAGACGGGCACGGTGTCCCTGGGTACGGTCAGGGGTGTGAGCCGGGGCGGAGGAGTGGCAGGAGCGGCGACGGACGGCAGCGAGCTGCCCCTCAACCGGGTGGGGCGGAAGGTGGGAAACCTGACTGAGGTATCCCCCATCGCTGCGCCGGGGCTGGACATCCTGAGCCGGACGGAATACCGCTCCCAGTCGGACTACACCCGTACCGTCAGCGTCTCCAAGGAGTACGTCAGCGTTACAGTGACCAACCGGGGGGAGGGGATCCTGGTCCTCCAGCTGGGCCGGGAGTATACCGTAGGCCACGAGCTGCTTTCCTCCCAGGTCCCCGTCGGGCAGACAGTGACCCGTACCTTTAAGGTGGACCGGAGCAGCGAAAAATCCTCCAAGTTGGACATTCGGGCCACCTATTATGGGGGAATTGGTAATATGGATTTTGTGATTACAGCTACCCAGTTTGACCAATAAGCAAAAGGGCCCGCCCCACCGGGGCAGGCCCTTCGTTTATTTTTCCTGTGTCTCTTCCTCGATGACCCGCACCTGGATTTCCAGCACCCGGCGGTGCTCCACCCTGGTGACGGTGACGTCCAGGCCCTCGGCCTGGAAGTGGTCCCCGGCCTCGGGGACCCGGCCCACCTGCTCCAGCACCCAGCCGGAGACGGTGGCGGCGTCGCAGGTCCCCTTCACCTGGAACAGGTCGTACATGTCGTCCAGGTCGGCGGAGCAGGCGATTAAATAGCTGCCGTCGGGCTGCTTCTGGAAGGTCTCGATGACCTCGTCGTGTTCGTCCCAGATATCCCCCACCAGCTCCTCCAGAATGTCCTCCAGGGTGACGATGCCCTGGGTGCCGCCGTACTCGTCCACCACCACCGCCATGTGGACCTTGTTCTTCTGCAAGATCCGCAGCAGCTCAAAGGCCTTGGTGTTGCCCGTGGTGTAGAACACCGGGGATTTCAGGTTGGACACCATGGTCTCCCCCCGGTGGCGGGCGGCGTAGAAGTCCTTCTCGTGGACAAAGCCCACGATGTTGTCCACCGTCTCGTGGTAGATGGGGATGCGGGAGTAGCCCGTCTCGGCGAAGAGGGAGGCCAGCTCCTCCATGGTGCTGTCCTCGTCGGCGGCGGTGAGGTCTACCCGGGGGGTGAGCAGGTCGGACACCTCCAGGTCGTTGAAGGCGATGGCGTTGCGGATCAGATCGCTCTCGTGCTCGTCCAGGCCGCCCTCCGTCTCGGCCTGGTCCACCATGCCCACCAGCTCCTCCTCGGTGATGCCGTCCTCCCCCCTGGCCCGGAAGACCTTGCTCATCAGCTTCTTCCACTGGCTGAACAGAAAGTTCAGAGGGGTGAAGACCACCATGAACAGCCGCAGCAGGGGCTGGGCGAACATGGCGAAGTCCTCCGGCCGCTCCTTGGACAGGCTCTTGGGGGTGATTTCGCCGAAGATGAGGATGATGACCGTTAAAGCTACTGTGGACACCGTGGGGCCGTACCGGTGGAACCACCTGGTGCACAGCACGGTGGACACGGTGGTGGCGGTGATGTTGACGATGTTGTTGCCGATGAGGATGGTGGACAGCAGCTTGTCGTACTCCTCCGCCAGGGCCAGGGTCTTTGCCGCCCGGCGGCTGCCGCTGTCCGCCCGGGTCTTCAGGCGGATGCGGTTGAGAGAGGTGTAGGCGGTCTCGGTGGCTGAGAAGTAGGCCGAAAGGACCACCAGAATCAGCAGGGTAAAAATCATCGCAAGGTCAGAACTGTCTATGTCCATAGGGGAACAATCACTCCAATTTTTATAATGTAGGGGCGCACATTGTGCGCCCGTGCGCCAGCGGGGCGGTATAATAGCGGGCGACGATGTGCGCCCCTACACATCGCGCGGGTTAATATTCCAAAAGGCGGGTATATTTAAGTAGGGAGTATACCATACCTGTATTCCAAATGCAAATCTATTTTGCCCGCCGGAGAAAACCTTCACAAAATTTTAACGAAAAAGGCAAAAAAGCACTTGACGGGCGGAGACAGGCGTGATATAGTAATCGATACCTGTGAAAAGGGGCTTTTTTCTGCTGTCCGGATACGGTGTTCGGGGAGCGGACCCCTCCACCTGATTCAGGCCACAGGGAGGCAGCAGCCGGTATCCACCGTATTCTCCGGGCGTTACCACGCCCTTTGACGCTGGATTTCGGCTTAAGACAGGCCGTGTCCGGTGTTTTCTTTTGGAAATCCGGGCCGTCCCCTGTCAAATAAAAAAGGAGGTGCCGAACAAATGGCAGCAAAAGCCGGCGCTCGCATTAAGATCACCCTGCGGTGCTCTGAGTGCAAGCAGAGAAACTACAATACCTTTAAAAACAAGAAGAATACCCCCGACCGTCTGGAGTTGAACAAATACTGCCCCTTCTGCAGGAAGCACACCGTTCACAATGAGACGAAGTGATGGGCGCGAATGCCGAAATGAAAGAAGGGTAAGTAATGGCTGAAAACGAAAAGGCCGTCCAGGCCACCAAAAAGGACAAGAAGTCCGACAAGAATGCCAAGCCCGGCTTCTTCGCCCGCGCGGGCAAGTGGTTCCGGGACATGAAGAGCGAGCTGAAGAAGGTCCAGTGGCCCACCAAAAAGCAGACCATCAACAACACCCTCATCGTCATCGCCTGTGTGATCGTGGTCGGCATCTTTATCGCCCTGTTCGACTTCGTGGCCGGCGAGGCGATCGGTCTGCTCATCGGCGCCTTTAAAGGGTGACGCGGATGGCGGATAACGCAAACTGGTATGTGGTCCACACCTACTCCGGCTATGAGAATACGGTGAAGGCCACCATCGAGAAGTATGTTGAAAACCGCAATATGCACGAGCTGATCCATGAGATCAGCATCCCCCTGGAGACAGTCACCGAGATCACCGACAACGGGCCCAAGGAGGTGGAGCGCAAGGTGTTCCCCGGCTACGTGCTGGTGAAGATGGTGATGAACGACGAGACCTGGCACGTGGTGCGCAACATCCGGGGCGTCACCGGCTTTCTGGGCGAGGGCAACAAGGCCATCCCCCTGAGCGAGGCCGACGTGGCCGCCCTGGGCGTGGAGAAGCGGGAGATCGTGGTCAGCTATGAGCTGGGCGACACCGTGCGCATCACCGACGGCGCCCTGGAGTCCTTCCTGGGCACCGTGGACGAGATCGACCTGGATAACGGCAAGGTCCGGGTGGTGGTGTCCATGTTTGGACGGGAGACCCCCGTGGAGCTGGAGCTGGACCAGGTGGAACCGGCGAATTCCTGATGCACCCAAAATGTAGGGGCGGATATCATCCGCCCGCCATTTTCCGGTGCAGTATCGTAATTTCGGGCGGATGATATCCGCCCCTACAGACAACCTTTGCAACCAAGTGGGAGGAGCGAAACGCTCCGCCAAACTACCACATTTTTCAAATGGAGGTGCTCTTTCGTGGCACAGAAAGTAACTGGATACGTAAAATTGCAGATCCCCGCGGGCAAGGCGACTCCCGCCCCCCCGGTAGGCCCCGCCCTGGGCCAGCACGGCGTGAACATCGCCGCCTTTACCAAGGAGTTTAACGAGCGGACCAAGAACGACGTGGGCCTGATTATCCCCGTCATCATCACCGTCTACGCCGACCGCTCCTTCACCTTTATCACCAAGACTCCCCCCGCCCCCGTGCTGATTAAGAAGGCCTGCGGCATCGACAAGGCCTCCGGCGTGCCCAACAAGAACAAGGTGGCCACCATCAGCAAGGAGGACGTGCGCAAGATCGCCGAAACCAAGATGCCCGACCTCAACGCCGCCTCCATCGAGGCCGCTATGAGCATGATCGCCGGCACTGCCCGCTCCATGGGTATTCTGGTGGGCGAGTAAGGAGGGGACAAGAATGTTTAGAGGAAAGAAATATACGGACAGCGCCAAGAAGATCGACAAGAACACGCTGTATGACACCGTGGACGCCATGAAGCTGGTGGTAGACACCGCCACCGCCAAGTTTGATGAGACTGTAGAGCTCCATGTGAAGCTGGGCGTGGACTCCCGCCACGCCGACCAGCAGGTCCGCGGCGCCATCGTCCTGCCCCACGGCACCGGCAAGACACAGAGAGTTCTGGTCTTCGCCAAGGCCGCCAAGGCCGACGAGGCCAAGGCCGCCGGCGCCGACTATGTGGGCGAGATGGACCTGGTGGAGAAGATTCAGAAGGAGAACTGGTTCGACTTTGACGTGGTGGTCGCCACCCCCGACATGATGGGCGTGGTGGGCCGTCTGGGTAAGGT
>CATNCS010000024.1 GCA_950097245.1 uncultured Oscillospiraceae bacterium
CATGGGCAAATATTTCAACACCCCGGTCTACAATCTGCTGGGCGGCCTTGTCCGGGACAAGATCCGCGTCTACGCCAATATCCGCAGCGGCTTCAAGACGCTGGACGACGAGATCTACCGGGCCCGCGACATGGTGGACCAGGGCTTCACCGCCATCAAAATCTACCCCTTCCTGTACGGCCTGGACGAGGACGGCATCGTAGAGCGGGTGGCAAAGGTGAGAGAGGCCCTGGGCTATGACGTGGACCTGCTGGTGGACGTGTGGCGGACCGAGAACCCCCGGCTGGCCCTCAACGTGGCAAAGCGCATTGAACAGTACCGCATCTACTGGTATGAGGAGCCCATTGCGCCCGACAACTACGACGTGGCCGCCGAGATTCGCAGCAAGACCTCTCTTCCCATCGTGGCCGGCGAGTGCATCTGCGGCAAGCGCGGCTTCAACGACGTCATCCGGAAAAACGCGGCCGAGATTCTCAACGCCAACGTGGGCGTGGCCGGCGGTATTCTGGAGCTGAAGGAAATCGCGGCCATGGCGGAGGCCAACTACGTCAAGGTCTGCCCCCACAACTGCAGCAGCCCCACGGTATCCACCAACGCCACCATCCACGCCGTGGCCACCATCCCCAACTTCTACATTCTGGAGACCTTCCCCTCCTACCGGGAGATGGGCGCCAAGCTGAGCAGCAACATGCTGCCCATTGAGAACGGCTATATCCGCGTACCGGACACCCCGGGCCTGGGCATCGAGATGAACGAGGACTTCCTGGCCTCCATTCCCTACCATGAGAGCCCCAACACCCACAAAAAGATGCCCTCCCTCTAAGCCTGGCGTCAGTACGTAAAACGGGACCGAGAAAGGGCAGCGCCCCCAACCGGGGCCTGCCCATATAAAAAAGGAGATATGTTATGCTGCCAACCGAAAAGTTTTCCGGCGGAAGTATCCAAAACCTGTTGTTGGTTTTTTCCATCATCGGCATCCTGCTCTTTATCGCGACGATCCTTCGCCTTAAAGTCAACTTTCTCCGCAAGGCATTTGTTCCCGTCTCCCTGATTGCGGGAATCATTGGTTTGATCTTAGGCCCGGGACACCCTGCTCCGCATCCAGGGCCTCTCCATGGACTTCCTGATTGTGGCGGCCGTGGCCTCCGTCTCTATCCCCGTCATCCTGCTCCCCTGCTGATTGCCTGCGCCGCGTCTGCTGCCGCAAGCGTCTTTATTTTCCTGTATCTGAGCCCCCGCATCTTCAAGAAGAACTGGTTTGAAGTCGGTATTACCCGCTTTGGCGCCTCCACCGGGGTCGCCGCCACCGGACTTATGCTGCTGCGCACCGTAGACCCGGATATGAAAACCGACGTCGCCAAGATTTACGCTCTGAACGCTCCTTTTTCCAGCCCCTTTACCGGCGGCGGCCTTGTCACCTCCGCCTATCCCGTCCTGATTGCCAGCTTCGGCGCGGTCCAGTGCGGAGCCGCTTTCATGGGCTTGGCTCTGCTGTGCGTGCTGGGCTGTAGGCTCGTGGGCTGCTGGAACAGCCATCCCCAGTTTGAACAGCGGGGAAATTACACTCCGCCTGATGACCAGTAAAACATAATACGTTCGGTATTTACAGCAAGGCCATGGCCTGGGAATCTGTCTTCCCGGGCCGTGGCCTTGCTCTGCGGACGGTGATCCACAGGGCCGGCACTTTCCAAATCCTTGAAAAACTTTGGCCTGCATGTTGCAATTGAAACGCTAAGATGATAATATTGTAGTGACAAATCTTTATTTTACTACATTTTGGAATAAGGCTTGAGCAGACAAGGATGATGAACATGAAGCTGAACGACAAAGGACTGCCGCTGTACTATCAAATAGAAAAGTATATGCGGGAAAAAATTCTCGGCAACGAGTGGCCGGTGGGCACACAGATTCCGACGGAAACTGAACTTATGAGCTCTTCCAGGTCAGCCGGGCAACGCTCCGGCAGGCCGTTGGCAATCTGTGCAGCGAGGGACTGTTGGAGCGCCTCCAGGGGCGCGGCACATTCGTAAAGATGAAGGCCCCTTATATTGGGGACTACACTCAGGTTTGGCAGGAGCAGGATACAAAGCACGTACAGGAAACCCTGTCCTGCGAGGAGGTGGAGGGGCCGGATATACGCCATTTCTGCGACAGCATAGGTATCAGCGGCGACAGTGTTTTGACCTCGATCAGGTGTCTCCACTCAGATATCGATGCACGGAGCGTTGAGCCGTCCAATGTTACAGTTTCCTATTTTCCCAAAGAGCGCTTTCCCGATATAAAGGACCGTTTCAGTGATGAATATTCTATCTACCACCTGATGGAAAAGCACTATAATGTTCATTTGAGAAGCGCTCTGTCAGTTTTTAACGCTGTCTGCCTGGACAAAGCGCTTGCCGGTCTGTTGGAGCTTCCAACCGGCACCCCTGTTATTTGTATTGAGAAAATACTGTACGATGAAATGGAGCAGCCGGTTTATATCAGTGAGATTTATTTGCATCCCTCCAATAATCGGCTGGAATTTCGTTCTCAGTCTTAAAGAATTTGGGCAGCTTTTGTTGCCTTGTGAAAAAAGTCGGAGCAAGCTTCATATCGCTTGCTCCGACGTGGCTATGCCCGACACTTTCAAACCCTGCGGCGATGAAGTAGACATCATACTTCTTGCTGAAAAGCACCCTGGAGGAAAAATGACGTTTTCACTTAGTATTCCCCTGTGCTCCGGCCGGCTACATCAGGCCGTTTAATTTTTGATACAGCTCTTCCGCCGCAGCGCTGTCCACCAGCCTGTCTGTAGACTTCTCATCGGCGGCTATGGCCGCCACGCGCTTCAGAATCTCCAGGTGATCCTCCCCCCTGGAGGCCACGCCGATGACCATGCGGATCCGCTCGCCGTTCCAGCTGATCCCCTCCGGGTAAGTCATGACCGCCAGGCCGGTTTTCTTGACCAGCGCGCGGGACTGGCTATCGCCGTGGGGGATGGACACATGGCTTCCTATGGCCACGGACTCACTCTTATCCCGCTCCAGCATGGCCTGGATATAGCCCTCCTCAATGCAGCCGCTCTCCAGCAGCAGTCTGCCGCAGGCCCGGATGGCTTCCTCAGGGGTGACGGGCGTCCAGCTCCGCGCGCATCTCGTCGGCGCAGGAGTCCAGCTTCCAGAATAGATTGGTCACTGCCAGCAGGACGCACAGAATCACCGGGATCCACATGTAGCAGAACTGAATGCTCTGCTGGGCGGCGAGGCCCTGGGTGCTGGCGGTGCCGTCGTAGCCGTTCATGCCCAGATACAGACCGATGATCCAGCTGGCAAGGCCCATGCTGGCCTTGACGAACAGTCCCTGGAAGGCGGCGATGGTGCCGGAGATGCTGCGGTTTTTCTTCCACTCCGAGTAGTCGATGGCGTCGGGCTGCATGGCGAAGACGGTGCCGAAGATGCCGTAGATGCCCAGGCCGGTGAGCTGGAAGGCGACGGAGGTCTGATTGATGAGAATGAGGGCATTCCCCGCCAGATAGATGGCCACAGACAGAAACAGGATATTCCGCTTGCCGAACCTTTCTTCCAGCCTGGGCAGACACAGCAGCATAGGCAGACCGGACAGGATGCCCAGGAAGCCCACCAGGGTGGCCAGGTCCTCCCGGCCCAGGTTGTACTTGAAGAAATAGATGACGGTGGTGGAGCGCACTACATACAGGGCAAAGGGGGTGGTGATGGACATAACGATGGCGGTACCCAGCAGGGCGCAGACCATGCGGGTGGTCACCAGGATGTTCCGCTCGTTGGGGTCGGCGGACAGCCGGGGGACGATGGTGTTCAGGGGGATGTTGACCACCGTGTAGGCGGTACACAGCAGACAGTAGGTCACATAGGCCCACACCAGCTTGCCGCCCTCACTCAGGTCGGGGACGATAAAGGTCAGTACGGTAAATACCGCGAAGGGAACCGCTCCGACAACGAAGTAGGGCCGCCCCTGTCCCCATTTGGTGTGGGTCTTGTCCACGATCATGCCCATAACGGTATCGGTAATGGCGTCGATGAGCTTGGTCACCAGCATCATGGTGCCGGCCGCCGCCGCCGCGATGCCAAATACGTCAGTATAGAAGATCAGCAGGTAAGAGGACATGGTGCTGAACACCAGGTTACAGCCCAAATCGCCGATCCCGTAGCCGATCCGTTTGCCCCATTTACTTTTCATAGTCGTCTCCTCTCCAATATTGTGCAATCCTCAAAAATTCCCGGGCCGGCCAGGGGGCCGGCCCCTACAGGCGATATGTAGGGGCCGCCGCCCTCGGCGGCCCGCTGTCAGACATTTAGAAAATTGCTGTCTGTTACAGGCTGCTCAGCGCCTTCGTGTCATCCTTCAAGTGCCGGTAGACGGACTTGTAGACCGCAAAGCAGCGGTCATACTGGGCGTGGCGGGCTGGGTCAGGCATGAGTGGCTGGTCCAGCACCTGCCATGTTTTCACGTCCTCGTAGGTCAGCAGGCCCGTTCCGATGCCGGCCAGCATCACGTCGCCCATGTTGGCCTCCACGTCGCTCTTGGGGCAGACCACCGGATAGCCGGTGACATCCGCGAAAATCTGCCGCCACAGCCTGGACTTGGTCACGCCGCCGGCCAGCAGCATGTATTTTCCCAGGTCCTCGCCGGTGGCGTTCATGGCATCCCGCAGGGAGTAGGCCACCGCCTCCAGGAAGGCCCGGTACAGGTGGGCCTTGGTGTGGGCCAGGGAGAGGCCCACGATGGTGCCCTTGGCGTCGGAGTCCCAGATGGGGCTGCGCTCCCCCATGAAATAGGGCAGGACAATCAGGCCCTCGCTGCCTACGGGGAGCTTTTCCGCCTGTTCGTTCAGCACGTCGTAGGCGTTGGGGCCGCCCTCCTTCTCCGCCTGAAGCTCCAGCTCACACAGGTTGTTCCGGAACCACTTGACGATGGCCCCCGCCGTCGCGCCCCCGGCGAAGTAGTAGGAGAGCTCTTTCGCCTTATAGAGGTAGGGCCACACGATCAGGCCCTTGCCCTTTACCGGCTTGTCGGAGATGAGGGCGGCGCACATGGAGGTGCCGATGGCGGCGGCGTACACCCCCGGCTCAAAGACGCCCAGGCCGATGTTGGCCGCGCCGCAGTCGATGCCGCCCGCCACCACCGGCAGGCCCTCCCACAGGCCCAGCTCAGCGGCCGCTTCGGCGGTCAGGGTTCCCACAACATCGGTGGACTCCACCAGCCGCTCCGGCATCATGGACAGAGGGATTCCCATGCGCTCCAGCAGCTCCGCGGACCAGGTACGGGTATTCATGTCGAAGATGCCGCCGATGTTGCCGGCGGAGGAGTAGTCGATGGCAATCTCGCCGGTGAGCTTGTAGATCACATAGTCGTTGGGCGGCAGAAACAGGCGGGTCCTGGCCCGGTTTTCCGGCTCGTTGCGCTTCATCCACAGCATTTTGGTGTAACCATAGTAGGGGTCGGCCCCGTTGTGGGTGATCTCCAGCAGGCGCTGCTCCCCGATCGCCTCCAGCGCCCAGTCGCTCTCCCGCTGGGCCCGGCGGTCCATCCAGATCATGCAGGGGCGGACAGGCTTCATGTTTTCATCCAGGGGGATGCCGGAGCCGCCGTAGAGTCCGCTGATGGCGATGGCCTTGATGTCGCCGGCGTCCACGCCGGACTTCGCCACCGTGTTCCGGATGGAAGCCTTGGCCGCCTCCCTCTTAGAAGCAGGTGAAGGCGCCGTCCAGCCCGAAGTCGGCGCCGGTGGTGAAGGTGCTGGTGTCGCCGGCCAGGTAGACGCAGATGGACTCCAGCTCCTCCGGCTTGCCCAGGCGGCCCATGGGGGCCATGGCGTTCCACTGGGCGATGAGGGGCTTGAGGGTCTCGGAGGACAGGGTCAGGTCGGTGCCGATGTAGCCCGGGCTGATGCTGTTCACCCGGACGCCCCGCTTGGCCCACTCCACGGCCAGGGATTTGGTGAGCTGGATGACGCCGGCCTTGGAGGCGTTGTAGGCGCACTGGGGCTGGGGCACGTTGACGATGTGGGCGGACATGGAGGCGGTATTGATGATGGAGCCGCCGCCGTGGGAGAGCATGTACCGGCCCGCGATGGTGTCGGTGAGGAAGACGCTGTTCAGGTTGACGTCCATGTTCTTCTTCCACTGGGCGTAGGTCATCTCGTCCGCCGGGGCGTTGATGCAGATACCGGCGTTGGCGTGGCAGAAGTCCAGTCCGCCCAGCTGCCTGACTACCTCATCCACCATGGCCTGCACCTGGGCCTCGTCGGTGACGTCGCACTTCAGGGCGATGACTTTGCGGCCGGTGGCCTGGGCGATCTCCTGTGCGGTGGCCTGGGCTGTCTCCAGATCCATGTCCACGATAGCCACGTCCGCGCCCGCCTCAGCGAAGGCGGTGGCGGTGCATTTGCCAATGCCCCGGGCCGCGCCGGTGACAAAGCCCCTCTTGCCGTCCAGTCTCATTTTCTCGATGATTCCCATGGTGTGTCCCTCCGTATTATTAAATTCATTATATAAAATGATTTTGTATAATATAATTATATAATAGCGGGTGCGGATTGCTTTTGCAATTCGCAGAATAGCTGAATTTATTGGCATTTTTTTGTGCGTACCGCACAAATTCCGAGTCTTTATTGTGAACTTACACAAACAGCCCTTGCACTTTTTGGGCAAATAGGCTATACTCATTTTAGAAAATGAGTTATAAGAAAGGCGGCCTACCATGGAAAAAATTTCGATGAATGACATCCGCAGAAAAAACTACTCCGACGTCTACCGTTTGATCTATCGGGAGCGGCGCATCTCAAAATCAAAAATTGCGTCCGCCCTGGAGATGAGCCTGCCCACCGTCACACAGCACCTGTCCGCGCTGGAGGAGGAGGGCCTGATTGAAAAGCAGGGCCAGATGGCCTCCGGCATTGGCCGCAAGGCGGCGGCCTACAGCATCAGGCCGGAGGCCCGGGTCGCGGTGGGAGTAGAGGTGTTGCCCCGGCAGGCTGCCGCCGTGGTCATTGACCTGTACGGAACTGTGATCGCAAAAAAAGAGCGCCTCCTGACCTTTTCTCAGGAGGACGCTTATTTCCAAAGTCTTGCCGGACTGATTCGGGAGGCGCTGCATGACGCCGGTGTTTCTGACGGGGCGGTGCTGGGCGCGGGCATTGGGATGCAGGGCCTTGTGACCGAAAACGGGCGGGAGATGCTCTACGGCAAAATATTGGGCTGTACCGGCCTGACGGTAAAGCCCCTGGAGGAGCAGCTGCCTTTCCCCATCCGCTTTGTCCATGACGCCGAGTGTGCCGCCGAACTGGAGCGGTGGCGCCATCCGGAATTGGCGGATGCCGTCTATCTGTCCCTGGGAGAGCATTTGGGAGGGGCCATGATTTCAGACGGGAAGATTCAGCGGGGGCGTACCGGACGCACCGGCACCTTTGAACATATGACCTTGGTGGAGGGCGGACGGCAGTGCTACTGCGGGAAGCTGGGCTGCGTGGAGCGCTATTGTTCAGCGGACGCACTACTGCGGGACGGAGAGACACTGGCGGATTTCTTTGCCCTGCTGCGCAAAGGAGACGGGAAATATCGTGAACGGTGGACGGAGTATTTGTCCTGGCTTGCGATGGCGCTGAACAACATTCACATGGTTATGGACAGTGTGATTGTATTGGGCGGGCACGTTGCTCCCTATTTGCTGCAGGACGACCTGGACAGGCTGTTTGCGGTGATTCAGGAGCGGACCGCCTTCCCGGAGAGCGAAAATTTCCTGCGCCTGGGCGTGCAGGAGGATGATATTATTGCAACCGGCGCAGCGATTCCCTTTGTCTGCTCGTTCCTCGGTGCTGTCTGATGAGGACGAACGACCTACGGAGCCAAATGGAAGCCTGGGTGGATTTCAAGAAAAATTGGGGCAGTATGGCAGCAAAAGAGCCGCCGTTTGGGCGTATTGACATTTTTCAAACAAGCCCTGGCCTGCCAACCGCACCGAGATCATAGACGCGGCGTTTTTTTCTACCGAATTGAGGATGAACCCGGCCAGATCGCAGGCGTAGAACGGCCCCGCGGTCCTCAGCCCCCGCTCCCGAATATACGCATCCAGTGTAGCGTAGGCCGCCGAAATATCCCAACGTCCCCGGCAGCAGACATATAAATAGTTCCCGGCGGGCTTCTCCTTATAATAGGGGAAGTCCGCTTTTTCTTTGATTCGGGTGTAGAGGTGGCTGATGGCCCCCGGTCCGCCCCCCTCCACAGTCGGGTGGATAGCCCCCAACAGAAAATCCGACTGTATCCCGTACCGGGCACACAGCGCTTGACACCGCTCCAGCACGGTAATGAGCATCTCGTCCTCGCTGGCCGCCGGGGACATCAGTCTCTCCAGTTCCTCTACCGGGAGGGCCAGCAGATGCTCTCTCTCAAACCGACCGGTTCGGGGAACCATGTCCGGCCCAAACTCCAGATTGCGCAAAGCGCTGGACAGCACAAAATCCATGTGCTCCAGCTTTTGCCGCTCCGCCTCCAGATGTTCCCGCTGTTCCCGCAGCAGCTCCATAGTTTGGGCGGTATCCTGTCCCCGGAGGCAGCGGCGGATCTCCTCCAAGGGCGTCCCCGTCTGGCGGAAGATCGAGATGGCGTAAAAGTCGTAAAACTGCTCCACGTCGTAGTAGAAATAGCCGTTGTCCCCCTGGTGGGCAGGGAGAAGCAGCCCCACGTCCTTGTAGTGGCGCAGGGTCTCCTTGGTGGTCCCGCACAGAGCCGCAAAGGCCCCGGAGGTCAGCCAGCTTTTTTTCCGCTCCATAAAAATTTCCTCCCAAACATTCAAAATACCTCTTGACTGCGTGGCGGCCACACGGTTTATGATACCCCCTGTCAGAAATAATTGCAAGTCCGCCGGACAAAATAATTCCCGATTCCTGCCCATCCTCCCGCCCTCCGGGCGGGAGGATAAGGCCGGAGTCCGGGAAAAAACAGGAGGTTTTTGATATGAATTTTGGATGCAGCAGCTTTTCCTGGGAAACGAAGGACGGCAAGCACCTTTTGGGCCGGACCTACGACCAGTTCGGAGACCTGGCGGCCAACCGGGTGATCAGCGCGCCCCAGGGAACCCCCTGCGCGCCGGGCCTGCACGGGGAGGGAGCCGTCCCCGGCACGTACGGCTACACCGGTATGGCGGTGCTTGGCTTCGGGGAGCCCATCCTGGTGGACGGGGTCAACTCCGCTGGCTTGATGGGGGCCTTGCTCCATTTCCCGGAGTATGCGGTCTATGAGGAAAGTGCCGGCCTGGGCAGAACAGCCGTCCACCCGGGCCGTCTGCTGGCCTGGCTGCTCAGCCGGTGCGCCGGGGTGGAGGAGGCGGTGGAGGAGCTGTCCCGCCTCACCCTGGTGGACGAGCCCATCCAGGGCAAGCCCCTGCCCGCCCACTATATCCTCAGCGACCGGGCGGGGGAGGCGGTCATCCTGGAACCAGAGGAGGGCGGCCTGTCCATCCACCGGGACACCATCGGTGTGCTGACCAACAGCCCGGACTACCGCTGGCAGCGGACCAATCTGCGCAACTTCGTGGGGGTCACCAATCTGCCCAAGGTCCCCCGGACCGTCGCCGGACACGAGATTCGGGAGTTTGGGGAGCGGCTGGGCGGCGGCTCCGGCCTGCCGGGGGACTACTCCTCCCCCTCCCGGTTTGTGCGGGTGGCCTTCATGAAGGAGTTCGCCGTCCCCGGGAAGGACGAGCTGGATGGGGTATCCCGGATGTTCCGGGCCTTCGCCCCGGTGGACATCCCCGAGGGGCTGGCCAAGGCCGATCCCAATTACGACGCGTACGAGCAGACCCTCTGCACCAGCGTCATGTGCGCCGAGAGCGGTATGTACTACTTCGCCCCCGCCCAGAACCGGCGCATCTCCGCCGTCCGGCTCCCGGCGCAGGGGCAGGAGATGCAGTATTTCGACCTGGGAGACGGCCAGGACATCAACTGGAGGAATTAGGACGTGGACAAGCTGGACTCATATCACCTGCCCGTCACAGGCAGGAACATCCTGCGCTTCGCATTCCCCACCATCGTCATGACGGTGTTCAACACCTTCTACACCATGGTGGACGGGCTGTTCGTCTCCAACCTCATCGGGGTAGACGCCCTGTCCGCCATCAACCTCACCGCCCCGGCTATCGCCCTGATTACGTCCATCTCCGGGATGCTGGCCACCGGCGGCAGCGCCGTGGTGATGAAAAAGATGGGGGAGGGCCGGGAACAGGAGGCCCGGCAGGATTTCACCCTTCTCATTCTCACCAACGCCGTGGTGGGCGGGGTGATGATGGCCCTGGGCTACACCCTGATGGACACCCTGCTGGGGGCCATGGGCCTCTCTCCGGCGGTATTCGGCTACTGCCACACCTATCTGAGCAATTACCTGCTGTTCACCATACCCATCCTGCTGATGTACAACTTCTCCCTCTACCTGATTGCCGCCGACAAGTCCACCCTGTCCCTGATCTGCACCGTGGCGGGGGGCGTGACCAACATCATTCTGGACTATGTTCTGATTGCCCTGTTTGATCTGGGCATCCAGGGGGCGGCCATCGCCACCGGCCTGGGCTACTCCATCACCGCCGTGGTGGGCTTTCTGGTGTTCCGGAAACGGGACAGCCTGCTCCACTTTGAAAAGCCGGTCTTTCGGGGAGGCGTGCTGTTCCACGCCTCCACCAACGGCATGTCGGAGCTGGCAACATCCCTGGTGTCCGGCATCACCACCCTGCTGTTTAACCTGGCGATGCTGAAATACATAGGGGAAGACGGCGTGGCGGCCATCACCATCATCATGTATGTGCTGATGTTCGTCAGCGCCCTGTTCATCGGCTACTCCTACGGCGTGGCCCCCATGATCTCCTACTACCACGGGGAGCAGAACCATGAGAAGCTGAAAAAGCTGGTGGGATTCAGCGTCAAATTCATCGTCGGGGCGTCCGTCCTCTGTACGGTGATTTCCATTCTGGCCACCGTCCCCCTGGTGGGCATCTTCACCCGGCCGGACAGCCCGGTCTATGCGCTGGCGGTGACGGGAAACCGCCTGTGCTCCCTGGCCCTGCTGTTTGTGGGGCTGAACGTCTTTGCCAGCGGGATGTTCACTGCTCTGTCCAACGGAGTGGTGTCCGCCGTGCTGGCCTTCTCCCGGTCCTTCCTGTTCACGGTTGCCAGCATCCAGCTCATGCCCGTCCTGCTGGGGGGCGTCACCGGTGTGTGGCTGGCAACGCCGGTGGCGGAGCTGCTGGGGACGGCGATGGCGGCGGCACTGCTGTTGAAATACCGGAAGCGGTATGGATATTGATAGCGTATTTCGATTACTCTTGAGTTTTTCGTTGTCTACTGCATAGCAATTTTTGAGGGGCCTGATACCTCCTTATGGTCGTCCAGGATGATTAAATGGATTGTTTTTTTCGCCGGGTGGTGAGCAGAACATACAGTGCAAACCACGCAATGCAGTGAACAGCCAGGATACCAATATCCTTCAACGCTGTTTTTGTGTTTCCGGCAGACAGGGCCATAATGCCCTCAAAGGCGGGCTGGGACGGGACGATATTGCAAATGACCGCCAGCGGCCCGCTCACCCCGATCAGGGCGCATACGATGGGCACCGCGATAAACACCAGCATGATGATCTTGATATAGACCACGCCGACCATCAGGCCCTCGGAGAGCTTGCCGATGAACAGCCCGATCAGCGCCGCCACAAAGGAGGACAGAACGATCAGCGCAAGCATGATCCCAAAATTCTGCCAGGACAGTCGGAAACAGATACAAGCCGTTATCATCGACGATATGCTTCCGAAAAGGAAACCCACCACAACCTTCTGCAAAATGTACTGCCCTGGGCTCATAGGCAGGATCTCATTGACGAAGGCCACGCCGTCCTCTTTTTCAGAGATGATGTTCATGGCATTGAAGGTACAGCCCATGAACATGGCGACGATCAGCACAGCGGGGATGAAAATACCTTGCAGACTTTCCAAAATGTCCGGGCGTTCCAACATCTGGACTTCCACCTGTTCCGCCGTCTCCCGCCGCTCATAGAGGGCCGGGAGGGTAGCCGCCGCCTGCCGGAAAATGTCCAGCTCATCCCCGCTGATCGCGGTTCTGAGGCTGTCCCCGTCCGCCTGCACGCCAATGACATTGGTGGACGGCTCCTGAATGGCGGCGGTCAGTTCCTCCTGGGTCCCATAGGCCGTCACCGGGCCATACCGCTCCAGCCAAGTGACCGTCTGTGGGGACAGGTTGTTTTCCAGGACCCCGAAGTGCAGTTCCCCCAGGCTGGACATATCAATGGAGCCCATAAGCTGGAGTGCCACGGCCACCAGGATGGGCAGCAGGAAGGTCATCAGGCAGAATTTATCCCGCAGGACGCTTTTCAGCTGATATTTTAAGCCTTTCACGCCTCACCCCTCCTTTCCGATTTCCCGGCGGAACGCAAGCCGTACCGCCAGAAACAGAAGCACGATTGCGCCCGCAGCGCCGGCATAGTAGACAGGAGAAATGGCTGTTCCAAAATAGGCGTTTTTCAGGCCCATGTAGACGTGATAAAACGGGTGCCAGTTGATCCAGTCAAACTTCACCGATGTGTTGGCGGACAAAAACACAGGTGTTGCGGCAAAAATGGCAATGACCAGATAGGCCAGGGTAAACTGCCGGAAATCCTTCAGCAGCAGGGCACAGAGCAGTCCCACCAGGGCCATCATCAGTGACAGGAGCGCCGTGTGGAGCAGAACCGCAGGCAGCACCGCCGCCCCATCCGTAAATCCCACGTTCAGCAGGGTGAGCAGTATGGCGAAGACCAGGTCGGAGAGCAGGAACACCGCCAGCTTGGACAGCAGAAACAGGTCCTTCCGAAGCGGGAGGATAGCGTGGACGCGGATCACGCCCATCCCTTTTTCCTTGAACAGCACGGCGGCAATCCCCAAAAATCCCACAGCGGCCAGCTCGAAAAACAGCAGCTCACAGGTGATTTCTCTCCTCGCCTTCTGCTCCGGCGTGTTTGTGCCAAGTACCTCCGGGGCGGGGCTGGCCGAGGATTCCAGCAGGGACAGGGCGTAGTCGGCCCGGTGGCGGTCAACGTGTTCCGCCCCTTTATAGAGTACCACCCGTACCTCCCCGGCGCTGGCGTCCAGCCCCACGCCGTTGGCGTCGGAGAGCAGAGCTGCGTCCATGGCCTCCATGGACGGAACAGTCTGCACCAGAGAGGATTTTTCCGTCTGCGTCCCCGCCGGGTCGTACAGATACACATTGTAGGGCTCCATCTGCATAAAGCGGAGATAACCCAGGTTCACATAGGCCGTGTAGAGGGCCAGAAAGGCGACAGCCATGAGGAAGAACTTCCCCGACGACAGCATCCGGCAATCCTTTTTGAACAGAGCGTAAGCGCCTTTTCCCATCAGGACAGCCCCCTCCCCGTATACTGGATGAACATATCCTCCAGGGTGGGCTCCTGGGAGTGGATACTGATAATCTCGTCGTGAGCAAAGGGGATGCCCGCCTCCAGCTCCGGTGCCTCTATGGTTTTTGACTCCCGCTGTCCCTGGTAAAGATAGTCGATGACCACCCGGTGATTGCTGTTTTTTTCCTTCAGACGTTTGGGCGTATCCAGAGCCACCAGGTTCCCGTTGGAGATGAACGCCACCCGGTCGCAGAGGAGGTCAGCGTCCACCATGTTGTGGGTGGTGACAAAAACTGTCGTCCCCTTTTTCCGCTCCTGCTCAATGATCTTTCGGAACAGCACCGCGCCGGAGGGGTCAAGGCCGCTGGTGGGTTCGTCCAGGAACAGCAGCCGGGGGTTGCTCACCAGCGCCCGTGCCATGCTCACCCGCTGGCGCATTCCCTTGGAGTAGGAGGACACCGGCTTTTTCAGAAAGTCCGGCTTGAACTCCAACGCGTCCAGCAGTTCCCCCACATCACGCCGCTGCTCCCTGGGGTAGAACGACGCGAAGTAGTTCAGGTTGCCCACGGCGCTCAGATTGGCGTACAGGTAGGGAAACTCAAAGAGAACCCCAATCTTCCGGAAAAACTCCTGGCCGTGGGGGTTGGAGATGTCCCGCCCGAACAGGGAGACTTGACCGCCATGGCCCTTCAGAATTCCGGTGAGGATCTTCTGGGTGGTGGACTTCCCGGAGCCGTTGGGCCCCAGGAAGCCGAAGATTTCCCCGTCCTCCACGGTGAAGTCCAGGCCGTGGAGGGCCTGCTTGTCTTTGCCGTAGGAGAACGTCAGATTCTTGACCTCAATCATCGCCGTCACCCCACTTTCCCCGCCGGCCCTTCTCCTGCCGGCACTTGCTCCACCACTTCATAAACTTGACCTTGAAGGGGATGGAGATAATCAGTGCCGCCACGATCACCAGCCACCAGTACCACGCTAAACCCCAAAACATAAAAAAACCTCCTTATTTGTGATAAGGAGAGTTTAGAAAGCTGCTGTGAAATTGATGTGATGTCTCTGTGAAATCCGTGTGAAATTATTCTGTGACGGGAATGGAGAAATAGAACCGTACCCCGTCCGCCTGGTTTTCCGCGCCATAGGGCAGGTTCTGCATGGACAAAATTTGCGCCACGATGGACAGCCCCAGCCCGGAGCCGCTGTATTCTGCATTGCTGTCCCGATAAAATTTCGTCCATATCTTGGGCAGGTTATTTTCTGGAATAGGCCGGCCCTGATTGAAGATAGAGAAATGCAATGTCCTATTGTTCGCTGTCAGCTCCAGCCGCAGAATCCCGCCGGGGGATACATTTTTCCTGGCATTGACGATCAGATTATCCAAAACCTGCTCCATGCGCCGCCGGTCTGTCCGCACGAAAACGGTTTGCTCCGGCAGCTCATACTGCAACTCAAAATTGGTGTCCGGGACGTCAATCAGGAGCCGCCCGGCCACCGTCTCCACCAGCTCCACAAAGTCAAACCGGGAAATGTTCAGGCTTGCGGCCCCGCTCTCCAGGGCCGATAAGTCCAGCAGGGTCACGATCAGGCCGTTCATGCGCTCCACCTCGGAGACAATCACCTGGGTGTATTTCTGCTTCTTGGCCTCGTCCGTCTCGTCCTGCAGGCCCTCGGCATAGGCCCGGATGATACCCAGCGGAGTTTTCATCTCATGGGACAGGCTGTCCACCAGCTCTTTTCGCTCTGCTAGGGAGTTTTCCAGACGGGATAGGGCCTGCTGGAGGTTGTCCGCCATGGTGTTCAGGCTGGCGGACAGCTCCCCGAATTCGTCGGTTGAGTTCAGGTCACAGGGGGCGGAGAAGTCCAGACCCGCCATGCGCTTTGCGGAGGCGTTCAGCTTGTCAATCGGTCTTGTGATAAAGCGGCCCATAAAAAAGTCGATGCCCAGGACCAGCAGCAGGACAAATCCCAGCCAGAGCAGAAAAGAGGCATCTTCGCTGACCGGCAGGCCGGTAGAGAGAATGTAGGAAAAAATCAGCGCAACCCCTGCCAGCTTGGAGAGCATCAAAATCTTTTTCCGCACAGTGCGCAGGGAAAACAGCTCTTTCATACCGCCACCTCGAATTTATAGCCGGAGCGGATCAGCGTGACAATATGCCGTCCCTCGTCCCCCAGCTTTTGCCGCAGGGTCTTGATGTGGGTGTCCACGGTGCGGGTCGTTCCCTGGAAGTCGTAGCCCCAGACACGGTTGAGAAGCTGCTCCCGATTGAATATCTGCCCGGGGTTTGCCATGAGAAAGGCCAGCAATTCATACTCCTTGTGGGTCAAGGTGATCTCCTGACCGTCCAGCCAGACCTTGTGGGCGTTGGGGTGGAGCATAATCTTCCCGGCGGTAATCGCTCCGGCGGCAGCGGGGGAGGAACGGCGCAGGAGGGCGTTCACCTTTGCCAGCAGCACCTTGGGGCTGAAGGGCTTTGTCATATAGTCGTCCGCGCCGTAGTCATAGCCCTTCAGCTTGTCGTCCTCTCCGCTCTTGGCGGTGAGCATGATAATGGGCATATCGCTCATTTCCCGCGCCATTTTGCAGACGGAGAAGCCGTCCAGATGGGGCATCATCACATCCAGGATCATCAAATCCAAGGGATGGTTTTTCAGCGTGACAAGAGCGTCTATGCCGTCGTCGGCGGTATAGCAGGTGTGGCCGCCTTTCCGCATATAGTCTGTGATGATGTCCTGCATGGTCTTTTCATCTTCGACAATCAGGATATTTGCCACAAAAATCACCTCATTTTCTTAACTTAACAGGCTCTACAGATTTCTGCAAAGGTGTAAAGGGGACAAATGCCTGGCATTTGTCCCCTTTACAGCTTAATTCAACGATATCGGCCGGCTGGCGAAGTATTTTTGTTATCCCAGATAGAGTCCGTAGTAGCCCACCAGCGCCATAGCCATCAAGCCGGCGGTAATCAGCTGGATGGGCACGCCCCGGAAGGCCCTGGGGCAGCGGTTCAGGTCCACCTCTTTTTGCAGGCTGGCAAAGCTGGCCAGGGCCAGGGTAGCGCCGATACCGCCGCACAGGGCAAAGATCAGGGCTGCGCCCAGGCTGTAGCTGCGCTGGGAGATGAGCAGGGCGGAGCCCAGGGCGGCGCAGTTGGTAGAGATGGAGGCCAGGTTTTCATCCACCCGGCGGGACAGCTCCGGAACGCAGGACCTTAAAAATTTCCGCAGCCCGGCCACCAGGCCCGGAATGAGCAGGGCAAAGGCCAGCACCTGAAAGTAGGCCAGGTTGAAGCGGATCAGCACCAGAAAGTTGAGCAGCCAGGCCCCCAGCGCCCCCAGCACCATCACCGCCGTCAGGCACAGGCCGGTGCGGATGGCCTCCCGGGACTGCTGGAAGGCCGGCTGGTGGGTGCCGATGCCCATGCAGGAGACCAGCACCATATTTTCTGACAGCAGGGCGGCCAGAGCCACCCCGACCAGCTCAAAAGCGGTATTCACAGTCTGTCCCTCCTCTCACTGCGTGTCTTCATAGTCGATATTCCCCGAGGTGTCCAGGTTGGCCACAATGTTCAGCGCCCGGTTGACGCCGGCGGTGATGGCCTTGGAGGTGGCGGTAGCGCCGGATACCGCGTCCACCGAGTTGCTGCCGGAGGAACGGATGGTGCCGGAGCGGCCCACATACCGGGCCAGCGCCTCAGGGGTCATGGCCTCGGTGCCCACCCGATCGGTCTCGCTGTGGCTCTCAATGGCCACGCCGGTGACGGCGCCGTTCAGGTCCACCCCCACCGTCATGGTGACAGGGCCGCCGAAGCCCTGGCTCTGCACCTGGACGCAGTAGCCCAGCAGGTGGCCCTCCTCCCCGTAGCCGGCGGTGATGGACAGGGCGCCGGAGGCGTGGTAGGGTGTCTCTGCGCCCACCACCGCCTGGGGCATGGCCTGGGCCAGAATCTCGTGCTGGACCTGAATCTCGGCCCGTGCGGTATTCAGGTCGGTAAAGCGGTGGACGCCGAAGATCGCCAGGCAGGTGAGCAGAAGGACGCCGGCAAAGGGCCCCGACGTCTTTAGCAGGGAGCGCAGCAGGTCCAGATAGGCCTCGCCGGGGGCCTGCCCCTCCCGGGCCCTGGGAATCTGAAAATTCAGCTTGGGCCGGACGAATTTGATCTCCGCCAGGCTGGCGCGCAGCTCGGCCAGCTTGGCCCGGGTGGCGGCGAAGTTGCCCACGCCGAACCGCCGGGGCAGGCCCAGCCGGTCCAGCAGCCACACCATACAGTTCATGGTGAGGATGGCCCAGCCCACCCCCTCGGGGTAGGGGCTGGAGGAGCGGAGCAGTACGGTGAGCAGACCGCAGCCCACGCCGAACATCACGTGCCCCCGGGGGGTCACCGGCGAGGTGGTGGGGTCGGAGGCGAAGAAGATGGCTCCCATCAGCAGTCCGCCGCCCATCAGCTGGTAGGCGGTCCAGACAAGGGGGGACACCCCCTCCGGAGAGGAGAACAGGGCAAACAGGGCCACCGTCCCCAGATAGGCCAGGGGTCCCCGGCAGGAGATCACCCGGCGCAGCAGCAGGTAGACCAGCCCCAGCAGCAGCATAAAGGAGGAGACCTCCCCCATACAGCCCCCCCTCTGGCCCAGGAACATGATGTTCAGCGCCTGGGGCGGCAGGGAGCCCTCGTGGAGGTAGGACATGGGGGTGGCGGCGGACACCGCGTCCACCGCGGTGAGGGACAGCTTCTGCATAGGCTGGGGCCAGGTGGTCATCAGCACAGGCAGAGTGCCGGCCAGCATCCGGCCGGCCAGGGCGGGGTTCATAAAGTTCCGGCCCATGCCGCCGTAAAACTGCTTGACCACAATGATGCCGAAGGCGGCCCCCATCACCGGCACCCAGTAGGGGGTGCTGGCGGGCAGGCTGAGGGCCAGCAGCAGGCCGGTGACGCAGGCGGACAGGTCGCCGACGGACTGGCGCTGCCTGGTGAGAATCCGGTACAGGGCCTCAAACAGGACGCAGGAGGCCACCGACACGGCGGTGAGGGCCAGCGCCCGGGGGCCGAAGAAGAAAATGGCCATGCCCAGGGCGGGGGCGAGGGCCACCATCACATCCAGCATCATAGCCCGGGTGGTGGAGGGCTGGCGCAGCTGGGGAGACATGCGCTTGGGGGTAAAGCTGGCGCTCATTGGGCACTCCCCCCTTTCTTGAGGAAATTGGCGGCCATGGCCACCGTCTCCACCAGGGGAATCTGGGCGGGACAGATGAAGGAGCAGCAGCCGCAGGAATTGCAGTCCTCCAGGTGGTACTTGGCCAGCTTTTTCAGGTCCTGCTCCTCCAGGGCCCGGCGGATGATGGTGGGGGCCAGATGCATGGGACAGGCGCCCACGCACTTGCCGCATCGGATACACACCCCGCCGGGGGTGTCAGGCTTGCGCTCCCAGGTGGTGAGGCAGACCAGACTGTTGGTGTCCTTCATCACCGGGGCCTCCAGGCTCTGGAGGGCCACCCCCATCATGGGCCCGCCGGTGAGGATGAGGTCGGCCTCCTCCTTCAGCCCGCCGCAGGTCTCCAGCAGGTGCCGCAGGGGGGTGCCGATGGGCACCCACAGGTTCCGGGGCCGGGTGACCGCCCCGCCGGTGATGGTCACCGCCCGGTGGGTGAGGGGGCGGCCCTGAAACAGGGCGTCCTGGATGGCGAAGACGGTGGCCACATTGAGCACAATGCAGTGTATGTCGATGGGGCCTCCGCCCGGGGGGACCTCCCGGCCGGTGACGGTCTGGATAATCTGCTTCTCCGCCCCCAGGGGGTAGCAGGTGCGCACCGGGATGATCTGCACCCGCCCGTTGCCCGACCGGCGCAGACGGCGCTCCACCGCCTCCACGGCGTTGAGCTTGTCCCCCTCGGTGACCACCACCACCCGCTCGCACCGCAGGCAGCGGGCGATGGCCTGGGCCCCGCGGAGGATGTGCTCGCTGCGCTCCAGCAGCAGGCGGTAGTCGGCGGTGACGTAGGGCTCGCACTCGGCCACGTTGACAATGAGGGTGTCCACCCTGCCGGCGGACCGGGCGATCTTCTCCCAGGAGGGGAAGGCGCCCCCTCCCATGCCCACAACGCCGGCCCACTCCACCCGCTCCACCAGCTGCTCCAGGGAGAGCTGCCGGGGGTCCAGGGGGGCGGGACGTCCCTCGTAGTGGTCGTTTCGCTCGTCGTTTTGGATGACAATGGCGGGAGAATGGCCGCCCCAGGGGTGGGGGCGGTCCTCAATGGCGGCCACCCGGCCGGACACGCTGGCAAAGGCGGCCGCTCCGGTCTGGCCCCGGCGGGCGATGGGCTGGCCGATGGCAACCGGGTCGCCGGGGCGGACCATGGGGGTGGCGGGGCCGTCGGCGCACATGACCAGAGGGATCACAATCTCCTGGGGGGCGCGGGACAGCCGGGCCAGCGGCTTTCGCCGGGTCATGTCTTTTCGCGTGGCGGGGTACACCCCGCCAAAAAAGGAGTGGGTCATAGGAATAAACCTCGCTTCGGCAAGATGAGCGGAATATCTCCATATTGATACAGCATACATAATAATCCAACAAAAGCCGTCTGTCAACGTTATTCTGTCCAAGGAAAAAACAGCCGCTCCCGGCCTGCCGGATCATTTTGACCCGACCGGCCGGGGACGGCTGTCCATGTATCCAATTTGTCAAGCTGAAAATTCCCGGTCAGACCAGCTCCGGGCCCCCTGTAATGGCCATCTTCAACAGCACCGGCGTGAGCAGGGCCGAACAGATCACCGCCAAAACGATGGCGGGCAGGATCGCCGGGTCAATCATCCCGGCGCCGATCCCCCGCTGGGCCACCATCAGGGCCACCTCGCTCCGGGCCACCATGCCGATGCCCACCACCAGGGACTGGTGGCGGCTCATGCGGCAGGCCAGGCCGCCCAGGCCGCAGCCCACGATTTTAGACACCACAGCGGCGGCCACCAGCAGCAGGGCAAAGACCAGAATGCTGGAATTCATCTCCCGCAGGTTGGTCTTCATGCCCACGCTGGCAAAGAACACCGGGGTGAACACCATGTAGGAGGTGACGGTAAACTTTTTGGCCACAAACTTCCGGGCCTTTGTCACGTTGCACAGGATGAGCCCGGCAAAGTAGGCCCCGGTAATATCGGCCACCCCGAACCAGGTCTCGGCGCAGTAGGCCATCAGCAGGCAGAAGGCCAAAGACCACACCGCCACCCGGCGGCTGTGCCAGTGCTCCTCCGCCACAACGGTAAAAATCTTCCGGACTACCAGCCCAACCGCCAGCACAAAGGCGAAGAAGAGCAGGATGCGGACCAGCACCATCACCGGGTCGGAATCCCCGGAGCTGAAGGCGCTGAGGACGGACAGCACCACAATGCCGATGATGTCGTCAATCAGCGCGGCGCTGAGCAGAGTGGTCCCTGTTTTGGTCTTCAGCTTGCCCATCTCGTTCAGGGTCTCCACCGTGATGGACACCGAGGTGGCGGAGAACACCGAGCCCATAAAGGCGGACTTCAGCAGGTTAAGGGGTGTGAATTCTCCCCCGCAGAAGAAAAAGAAGTACAGCCCGCCGCACAGCAGCAGCGGGACAAACACCCCCAGCACCGCGATGACGCCGGCCTGAAGTCCGGTCTCCTTCAGCTCCTTCATGTCGGTGTCGATGCCGGCGGTAAACATGAGCATGATGACGCCGATCTCCGCCGCCTTCACCAGAAAGTCGGTGCTCTCCAGCACGCCGAAGCCGCTGGGCCCCATGACGATGCCCGCCAGCAGCGCCCCCACCACCTGGGGCAGGTGGACGTGCTCGGTAAGCAGGCCGAAGACCTTGGTGGACAGCAGAATGACGGCCAGCAAAAGCAGATAGGTATAGGATGATTCCATTGTCTCTTCCCTCCAGAATAACAGCCCGGAATTCCGGGCGTCCCTGTATTATAGGCATCCGGATGGGGGAAGTCAATGGTCAAAACAGCGGGAAACCCCGTGGACTTCCCGCTGTTTTTGGCTGTATTGTAGGGGCGCATATCATGCGCACGCCGGTTTTGCTGTCTGTTTCGCGGGCGGATCATATCCGCCCCTGCAGTTTTACCCCTCCAGCGCCTCATGATACGTCTCCAGGTCCGCCGCCCAGACCGGGTCGTCGGGATCCGTCTTCAGGTTGGGCCGGGCCGCGGCCATGGCGCTGGCAAAGTACCGGCTGAACTTGCCCGCGCCGGTCACATCCAGGTGGTGGGCATCGTAGAACATGGTCTCATCCAGTCCGATATCCCAGTAGTCCTCGTTGAAATCGTGGAAGGGCACGCCGTTCTGGGCGGCAATGGACTTCACCGTGTTAAGCAGGGGCTTCTCTTCCGCCTCCAGGTTGGAGGGACTCTTCACCAGCCACAGCTCAATCCCCTCCTCCCGGCACAGCTTGATGATCTCCTCCAGCCAGTACCGGTTTTTTTCCAGCAGGGGGGCCGTCCCCTGGATGTCCTCAACGGCGGGGCGGGGCTGGGACGCCCCCTGGGGCTCCAGCATGACATAGCCCTTGTAGGGGTCCCGGGCCTGGTCCCGGCGGAAGGTGAGGTCGGACCGGCCCAGCTCGTCCCACCGGCCGTGGTACATCATAAAGTTGAACAGGGTCCCCAGCCGGTTCTCCCAGTCGGGGGCGGACTCCATAGCCAGCTCCACCTTGTTCCAGGACAGGGGCAGGTCGTCCATATAGGAGTAGGTGATCCCGATGTCCTTGCCCTCGTTGCCCTCGATATAGTACTCCTTCTCCCCCCAGGCCATACGGACCTCCACCACAATGAGGGCGGGGGACTGATGCTTCAGGGCCTCTTTGATATAGGTACAGGTGGCCCACAGGGGCTGCTGCTGGGTGGCGAAGACGTAGCTCTTGATCCCCGTCTCCTCCCAGATCACCAGGGGGCTGAAGGCGGCGTAGGCGTGGCTGGGGCCGAAGAACATCACCTCAAACTGGTCCTCCGCCTCGTTGTAGAAGCCGACCACCTTGTTGGTCATGTCCCAGGCGCCGGACAGGGACTTCCGGGCCATCACCCTCTGGACAGGGACCAGAATCAGGGCCAGAAGGGCCAGAAAGGCCACTGTTTTTACAAAAAATTTCCGTTTATCTCCCATGGTACTACCTCAAAAAGCGAAATAGGCAAAGGCTCTCACGTCATACCCCGGACCGTAGACGCCAAAGATCAGCACGATCATCACCAGTCCCAGATAGCAGCCCCACCGGACCGCCAGCGGCCAGCGGGACACCATGGCGATGGCGTCCGTCTTCTCGTCGGCCAGGTCGTAGAGGAAGAGCAGCAGCAGCGCTCCCAGCAGGAAGGCCCCCTCCCTCGCCCCCAGGTTCAGCCCCTCCGGGCCCGCCAGATTGGCCAGGAGCGTTTTCCAGTACAGCGCGGGACTGCCGATTCCCCACAGCAGGCGGCGGACCACATAGAGCGCCTCACGGATGCTGGCCGCCCGGAAGAAGATGAGGGAGAAGCAGGACAGGGCGAAGGTGGTCAAAATGGCCAGCAGGTGGAGGGGCGGCCACTTGGGGGGCTCCTTGGACCGGTGGAACAGCCGCTCCAGATTGAGATACACCGCCTGGAGCAGCCCCCACACCACAAAGGACCACTCCGCCCCGTGCCACAGCCCGCTGAGGAAGAAGGTGATGGTGGTGAACCAGTACTGCTTCAGCTTTCCCTTCCGGCTGCCCCCCAGGGGGATGTAGACGTACTCGGTAAACCACTGGCTCAAAGAGATGTGGTTGCGCTGCCAGTAGTTGCCGATGGAGTGGGAGAAGAAATAGGGGGACTTGAAGTTGACCATCAGGTCGATGCCCATCATTTTGGCGCAGCCCCGGGCGATATCGGAGTAGCCGCCGAAGTCGCAGTAGATCTGAAAGGCGAAGGCGCAGGTGGCGAGGACCAGTATCCCCCCCTGATACTGTTCCAGGTTCAGATACACCGGGTCCACAATGAGCACCGCCAGCTGGTCGGCCACCACCATCTTCTTAAAGAACCCCCACACCATCAGCTTGGCCCCGTGGGAGGCGTTCTCGTAGGTGAATCTGTGCTCCACCTTCAGCTGGGGCAGCAGGTTGGAGGCCTTCTCAATGGGCCCCGCCACCAGCTGGGGGAAGAAGGAGACGAAGAGGGCGAAGGTGATAAAGTCGGGCTCCGGCTTCAGCCTGCCCCGGTAGACGTCGATGGTGTAGCTCAGGGTCTGGAAGGTATAGAAGGAGATGCCCACCGGCAGAATAATATTCAGCGCCGGGGCGGAGAAGGGGATGGACACCGCCCGGCACAGGGCGGTGAGGGTCTCGCCGAAGAAGTTCAGATATTTGAAGAAGAACAGCAGCCCCAGGTTCATGGTCAGGCTGATTGCCAGCAGCCACTTCTTCCGCCCGGGATACCGCACCATTCCCAGGCCGCAGAAGTAGTCCACCAGGGTGGAGAACAGAATGAGGACAATAAACTCCGGCTTCCAGCACATATAGAAGTAGTAGCTGGCGATAAGCAGCATATACTTCCGGAACCGGAAGGGCAGGGCGTAGTATAAAACAAAGACACAGGGGAAGAAAACCAGAAAGGTCAGGGAGTTGAACAGCATAGCGGACCTCCAAGAGGAAATGATTTCTTGGACAAGTATAGCACAGGCGGTGAAGGAAGAAAAGAAAAGTTTTCGTCAATATTTATGTAGGGGCCGCCCCCCCTGGGCGGCCCGCCAGAAACGAACGCCCCTCCGTGCCGCCCCAGGTACCATGCAGGGATTGCCCCCCTGGGCGACCCGCCGAATTCAGGGAACGGGCCGCCGAAGGCGGCGGCCCCTACTTGCCCCCGTTTCCAAAAGGTGATATACTACAGAGCAAATGAAATTAAGGGAGACTTCCGCCATGAAAAAACTGATGGTCATCGACGGCAATTCCATTGTCAACCGGGCCTTCTACGGGGTGAGCCAGAACCTGACCACCCGGGAGGGCCAGCCCACCAACGCCATTTTCGGCTTTCTGAACATTTTAAACAAGCTGCTGGACGAGGAAAAGCCGGAGGCCCTGTGCATCACCTTCGACCGGGCGGCCCCCACCTTCCGGCATCAGTCCTTCGAGGGCTACAAGTCCAACCGCAAGGGGATGCCCGAGGAGCTGGCCAGCCAGATGCCCATTTTAAAGGATGTGCTCCGGGCCCTGAACATCCCCATGTACGAGCTGGACGGCTGGGAGGCGGACGACCTGCTGGGCACCATCGCCCGGCTGGACCAGGAGGCCGGCTGGGCCACCGCCATCGTCACCGGGGACAAGGACGCCCTCCAGCTGGTGACGGAGGCCACCACCGTCAAGCTGGTGTCCACCCGCATGGGGCGGACCACCACAAAGGACATGACCCCGGAGGCCTTCCGGGAGGAGTACGGCTTCGACCCCGTCAATATCATCGACCTGAAGGCCCTCATGGGGGACAGCTCCGACAACTACCCAGGCGTGAAAGGGGTGGGGGAGAAGACCGCCATGGCCCTCATCCAGCGGTACCGCACCATCAACGCCATCTATGAGGCCCTGCCTGAGGTGGAGGCCAGGCCCGCCGCCATTAAAAACCTCACCGCCGGGGAAGCGGACGCCCGCCTGTCCTACGACCTGGCGACCATCCGCACCGACGCCCCCATCGACTTCAAGCCGGAGGACAACCTGCGCCGGGCGCCGGACAACGGCAAGTTGTACCAGCTCTTCCTGGACCTGGAATTTGCCAAGCTCATTGACAAGTACCACCTCACCGCCCCCCAGGGGGAGGGGGAGGTCCAATCGGGCCTCCCCGCCGTTCTGGAGGGGGGCTGCTACCTGGAGACTGAGGTCACCTCAGAACAGGCGGAGGAGCTGCTGAACCTGTGGCGGACCAGGGAGGTGGTCCACGTCGTGGCCCTGCCCTCTCTGGACGTGGTCTGCGTGGAGTGCCACCTGAACGACGACTCCTGGAACGCCAGCCTGCTGCGGGCAGATCAGCTGGAAAACTACAACGAGATCATCAAGGTCCTTTTCTCCGACCCCGCCATCAAAAAGGCGGCCCACGGGGTGAAAAACCTGTGCCGGGCCCTGCTGGAGGAGGGGATTACCCCCGCCGGCTTTGTCTTCGACACCGAGGTGGCCGCCTACCTCCTGGCCCCCACCGACGGCAGCTACGAGCTGGACAAGCTGGGCCTGACCTACTACAGCCGGCAGTTCCCCAAGGCGTCGGCCTACCTGGGCGAGGGGGCCTTCGGCCCCCTGGCCGACCTCTCAGTCCCCGCTGAGGCCATGATGCGCCACTGCCTCCTTATCGACGCCCTCGGGGATACCCTCACCGCCCGGCTGAAGGAGCTGGACATGTGGGAGCTGTACGAAAAAGTGGACCTGCCCCTGTGCCAGGTGCTGGCCGAGATGGAGACCGAGGGCTTCCTCATCGACCGGGGGGCGCTGACGGAGTTTGGAAACATGATTTCTGAACGCATTGACCAGGTGCAGAAGACCATCTACGCCCAGGCGGGAGAGGACACCTTCAACATCAACTCCACCCAGCAGCTGGGGAACATTTTATTTGAAAAATTGGGCCTTCCCCCGGTCAAAAAGACCAAAACGGGCTACTCCACCAACGCCGACGTGCTGGAAAAGCTCCGGGGGGAGCACCCCATCATCGACAGCATTCTGGAGTACCGGCAGCTGACCAAGCTGAAGTCCACCTATGTGGACGGCCTGGGCAAGGTCATCGGCCCGGACGGGAGAATCCACACCTCCTTCCAGAACACCGTCACCGCCACCGGGCGGCTCAGCTCCACCGAGCCCAATCTGCAAAATATCCCGGTCCGCACCGAGCTGGGGGCGGAGCTGCGGAAGATGTTTGCCGCCCCGGCGGGGAAGGTGCTGGTGGACGCGGATTACTCCCAGATTGAGCTGCGGCTGCTGGCCCATATGGCCGGCGACCAGGCCATGATTGACGGCTTTCAATCCGGCGAGGACATCCACACCATCACCGCCTCCCAGGTGTTCAACGTGCCTGTAAATGAGGTGGAGCCCCGGATGAGAAGAAGCGCGAAAGCGGTCAATTTTGGCATTGTTTACGGCATTTCTCCCTTCTCTCTGTCCCAGGATATCGGGGTTTCCGTCCAGGAGGCCAAGGAGTATATGGACCGGTATTTTGCCCACTATGCCGGGGTTCGGGCCTATATGGACGGGGTGGTGGAGCAGGCGAAGGAGGCCGGGTATGTGTCCACCTTATGGGGACGGAGACGGTGGATCCCCGAGATCAAATCCTCCAACTTCAACACCCGGTCCTTCGGGGAGCGGGTGGCCCTCAACGCCCCCATTCAGGGCACCGCCGCCGACATCATCAAATTGGCTATGATTCGGGTGAGAAACCGGCTGAAAACGGAGAATTTCCAGGGAAAACTGGTGCTCCAGGTCCACGACGAGCTCATTGTGGAGTGCCCGGAGAGTGAGGCCGAGGCCGTGTGCAGGCTGGTGGAGGAGGAGATGGAGGGGGTCGTCTCCCTGTCCGTCCCCCTGCTGGCCGAGACGAAGGCCGGGAAGACATGGGCGGAGGCCCACTGACCGCCTCACACGGACGTCAAATACCCGGCGTATTATTTAGTCAAAATAATACGTACAACTCTTACCCAAAAACGGCCCTTAAAGGTGCTGAACCGGGAGTTTTAGGGGTCCAAAACGGCACCGTCCGTGTGGTGCGGACAGTTTTTCCCGAAAATCCGCCCCCTTCGCGGAGACTTGGTGGTTTTGACCAAAGCCTTCCCCTTTAGGGGAAGGTGCCCCAGTTCGCAAACTGGGGCGGATGAGGTGTTCGGCAACGCCGAACGTACGAAGTAAACCCAGGTTTACGAGACCCTGTTTCCTTCGTATATTTCGCCTGCGGCGAAATGCCTCATCAGTCACGGCTCCGCCGTGCCAGCTTCCCCTAAAGGGGAAGCCTTTGGCCCTGCGGGGGACGTGGGATTTTGACCACTTATCCGCCAAAAACGACCGACTGTCCCAAATCGGTTGCGGGGATAACCTTTCTCTGATACACTAGGGATGAACCTTGGGAAGATGGCCCGCCCAGGTGGTCGGGCCCCACAACCTGAAGGAACCGGGGCGGCGCGGAGGCCGCCCCCTACACGCCATTCCTTGTGACACGGGCGGATCATATCCGCCCCTACAGGAGAGGAGGCCGTCCCATGAAAAACCGCACCGATCAAATTCTGCTGATTGCGTTTGTGCTGACCCTGGCTGCGTACCTTGTGATGTTCGCAGACTGCTTTTCCCGGTTTCCGATCAACGCGTCCCCTCTGCTCCAATTTCTAATCCTGTACTTCCACGCGATTCCTATGTTTCTGATTCAACTGCTTCTGTTCCGGCTGTCCAAGCCCCGGTGGTGGAAGCTGCTCCCCTTTCTGCCCATGCTCGTGGTCGGGCTGGCCTTTTTGCGTATCGCCGAATGGCATATTCTGGGCTGGATTCTTGTCTTGTGGTGGTGCGCCGCCCCGGTGATTGGCTGCACCTTAGCATGGGCGGCACATAAGTTCTATAAGCGAGGTGACACCTGTGGATAACGCCGTCTATATCATCTTCTCTGCCACCCCCACCGGGATGGGCTCCCTCATCCGCAGGGCCACCCGGAACCGGTACAACCACGTGTCCCTCTCCCTCAGCCGGGACATCCGCAAAATGTATGCCTTCGCCCGGCTCCACCGGGATATCCCCCTGTACGGCGGCTTTGTGGTGGAGTCTATCCTGCGGTATCAGTCCTTCGCGGGGGCGGCAAGGGTGAAAATTTGCCGGGTGGAGGTGCCTGAGCCACAGCTCACCTACCTCCACAACTACCTGGAGCGGCTTTGGAACGAGCGGGAGGAGTATATCTACAACACCCCCGCCGCCCTGGCCTCCCTGGTCCACCTGCGGCCCGCCATCTCCAAGGCCTACACCTGCGTCACCTTTGTGCAGGAGGTGCTGGTCCGTTTCCGGCTGGCCGGGGCGCGGGAGAGCGACAGCCCCACCGTCCGGGCGCTGGAGCGCCGGCTGGCCCCCTGTGTCATCTATGAAGGGCCTGTCCCCGCCGTCTCCGGGGAGTGGGGGGAGGACGCCTACCCGGCGGAGACCACCACCCGCTACGCGTTTTACACCACCGCCCGCCACTTCGGCCGGCTTGCCCTGCGGGTGCTGGGAGGAATTGCCTGATGATGGACGCAAAAAGGCGGGCCGTTCTCACCATTGCGCTGGTGGCGGTGGGCTGCGGGGTCATGGCCTGGGTGGAGGGGGCGCTCCGCCCCATCTATCCGGTAAAATCCGCCCTGAAAATCGCCGTCTTTCTGGGCTGCGCCGGGCTGTATGTTCTGTTCAGCCGGGACTTTGGGCCCCTCCAGGCCTTCCGGCGGCCCAGGCAGATCAAGCTCACCGCCCTGCTGGCGGCGGGGGTGCTGGTTTTCCTCCTGGGAGGCTACCTGCTGCTGTCCCCCTGGCTGGACCTGTCCGCCATCCCGGAAAACCTGGCCGCCAAGGAGGGGATCACCAGGGAGACCTTTCCCCTGGCAGCCGCTTATATTACCCTCTGTAATTCTTTGCTGGAAGAATACTTTTTTCGGGGGTTCGCCTTCCTGGCCCTGTACCGGGCAGGGCGGGAAAAACTGGCCTGGGGCTTCTCCGCCCTGGCCTTCGCCCTGTACCATGTCTCCATCACCAGCAATTGGGGGGCGCCCGGTCTTATTGTCCTCATGGTGGCCGGGCTGACCGCCGCCGGGCTGCTCTTCAACTGGCTGGACCGGGAGGGGTCCGTCTGGCCCTCCTGGCTGGTCCACATGGGGGCCAATTTGGGGACGAATGCCGTCGGACTGATTCTGTTTGGGATTTTGTAGGGGCGCACATTGTGCGCCCACGTTTCCAACCCTGTGAATTGTTTTGGGCGGGCGCACAATGTGCGCCCCTACAGGGTTTTGCAGAAATTAGGAGCGGGCGGATAATATCCGCCCCTACAACAAGGAGTGTTCCTATGTATTACGAGATCGTACCTATGGATCGGAGTCATATTCCGCAGATTGCTGCGCTGGAGCGGGAGTGCTTTGCTGACCCGTGGAGTGAGAATCTGCTGGAGGACGCCCTCTTCGACCCCCAGGCCAGCTTTATCGTGGCGGAGGACGGGGAGGAGGGCAACATCCTGGGCTACGCCGGCCTCCACGCCGTGCTGGACGAGGGGTACATCGACAATGTCGCCGTGGCCCCCGACGCCAGAAGACACGGGGTGGCCTCCGCCCTGCTGGACGTGTTCTGCCGGTTCGGCGCGGCCAACCTGGCCTTCCTCACCCTGGAGGTGCGCAGGTCCAATACCGCCGCCATCGCCCTGTATGAAAAATTCGGCTTTCAGATGGCCGGCCTGCGTCCCGGCTACTACCAGCACCCCAGAGAGGACGCCGTCATCATGACAAGGGAGTTTGAGAAAGACCTGTAGGGGCGCACACTGTGCGCCCGTAATACCGGAGCAAAAACAGCGGGCGGACATTGTCCGCCCCTACAGGGTACAGGGTTCTGCGGAAATCAGGGGCGGGCGGATAATATCCGCCCCTACATAACGCTGCATTTCTGTGTCCGGACAATCTATTTAGAAAAGTGATGCTTTTATGAAGATTTTAGCCATTGAATCCTCCTGTGACGACACCGCCGCCGCCGTGGTGCAGGACGGGCGGACGGTGCTGTCCAGCTGTGTGTCCTCCCAGATCGAGATGCACACCGTCTACGGCGGGGTGGTGCCCGAGATCGCCTCCCGGAAGCACATCGAGGCCATTTCCGCCCTGGCGGACCGGGCGGTCTCTGACGCGGGACTGACCAAGGCTCAGCTGGACGCTGTGGCCGTCACCTACGCGCCGGGGCTCATCGGGGCGGTGCTGGTGGGGGTGAACTTCGCCAAGGGGGCCGCTATGGGGCTGGACATCCCCCTCATCCCCGTCCACCATGTGCGGGGACACATCGCCGCCAACTACATCACCCACCCCGAGCTGGAGCCGCCCTTCGTCTGCCTGTGCGTCTCCGGGGGGACCACCGCCATTGTGGATGTGCGGACCTATACGGAGATGTCCGTCCTCGGAGGCACCCGGGACGACGCCGCCGGGGAGTGCTTCGACAAGGTGGCCCGGGTGCTGGGCATCGGCTACCCCGGGGGCGGGCCCATGGACAGGCTGGCCCAGGGGGGGGACGACGGGAAGTATCCCCTGCCCGTGGCCCACGTGTCCGGGGCGGAGCTGGATATGTCCTTCTCCGGGCTGAAAACCGCCAGCCTCAACCTGATTCACAACAGTCAGCAGAAGGGAGAGGCCCTGGACCTGCCCGCCTTCGCCGCCAGCTTCGGGAAGGCGGTGAGCGACTCCCTCGTCCCCCGGGTGATGGCCGCCGCCCGGGAAAAGGGCTATGGCAAAATCGCTGTGGCCGGGGGCGTGGCCGCCAACAGCCGCATTCGGGCCGACCTCCAGAGGGCCTGCCGGCAGAGCAGGGACAGGCTGTTCCTCCCGGAGCTGAAATACTGCGGGGACAACGCCGCCATGATCGGCTGTCAGGGCTTTTACGAGCTCCAGGCGGGACACACCGCCAAGTGGGACCTGAACGCCTACGCCACCAGAGACATCTCACTGGGATAATTTGCGTTATGTCACCCGGAGTGTGGATAAAGCTGTGGAAACTGTGGAAAACCAGCCCCGGAGGTCCTTATGCTCCACCGTTATGTAAATCAGTCTGCAAAAGAAGAAAAGATTAGCAAAAGTCCTTGATTTTTTCGCCGATATCTGGTATCCTGAATGAGCTGTGCGGCGGTATCGAAGTGGTCATAACGGGGCTGATTCGAAATCAGTTTGGGGTAATCCCACGTGGGTTCGAATCCCACCCGCCGCGCCAGAAAAAGAGGTCAAAAAAGATTTTCGGTGAAAAAACCGAGAGATTTCAAGACCTCAGAGGCCCTTGGATAGTGAAAATCCAAGGGCCTCAAAATTTAGATTTTTCCCCACCTCCTATTCACTCAGGCAGGACTTAAACCTGCGGCACAACAGTTTCAAATAGGG
>CATNCS010000025.1 GCA_950097245.1 uncultured Oscillospiraceae bacterium
GCCCGGAGGCCGCCCCCTACTGGAGATGATCAGGTAATCTCATAGTCCCGGCCGAACTTCAGGTCACCGAAGTTGATGCGGCCGCCGGCGGGAGGGCGGGGGTCGTCCTCGTCGTCAGGGGGGAACTCCTCATCCTGGGGGAAGTCCTCGTCCTCCCCAATGGGCTGGCCGGGGGTGAACTCGGAGGTGTCGGACAGGTCCTGAGGCTCCTCCTGAGCGGCCTTGGACCGGGCGTTCTCTGCGGCGGCGGCCTCCATGGCCTGGGCCAGCAGCCGCTGGACGTTGTCGTCAATCTCGTCGGCCTTCTCCTGCACCGGATCGGCGGCGGGCTTGGTCTCGGGGGGGTAGAGCTCCTCCAGCTGGGAGAGGTACTCCGCCTCTCTGGCGTGGAGGGCACGCACCTTCTCTACAAAGGAGGCGGTCTCCTCCTGGGCCTTCTTCAGGCGGAACTCCTCCGCCTCCAGCTCCTGGGCCAGGTCCTCCTTGCGCTTTTCGGCGTCCTTCTCCGTCTGGGCCAGCATGGCGTCCTTCTTCTGCTCGGCCTCCTTTACCAGCTCGTCCGCCATACGCTGGGCGGCCAGCAGGGCCTTGCGCATGGCCTCCTCGGTGGAGCGGTACTCCTCCACCTTGTCCACCAGCACCTTCATCTTGTTTTTCAGCACCGCGTTCTCGTTGTACAGCGCGGAGTAGTCCCCGGTGAGGATGTCCAGAAATTCGTCCACCTGGGCCATGTTGTAGCCGCCGAAGGACGCCTTCTGAAAGGCGCGCTCGGAGACCTCCTGTGGTGTGAGCATAGTTGTCCCTCCTGCTCGTTTTCTAATCTAATAATCCCAGTCAAAATGCTGGTCCAGAACCACGGGCTGGCCGGCCTCCCAGCTCAGGGTGGTCACCAGCGCCCCCATGCCGTCCACATGGGCGGAGCCCCATATGTACTGCCGGAGGGTGATGCCCTCATAGTACTGCTCCGCGTGGTAGAAGCCGTCGATATTCCCCGGGGCCACAGGCCAGCTCAGACTCCCGTCTTCGTTGTAAATTGGCTCAAAGGTGAAGTCGTGGCCGTGCTCCCGGTTGCGCTTCTCACAGTTCGCCAGCCACTCCGTCAGGTCCAGGGCCTCGGTATGGCCGGTCTCCGGGACGGTGACCCGGGAGATCATGGTCTCCTCGTCCAGCGTGGCCTCGATGCCGTACACCGGGACGGGCAGAAGGACCGGTTCTACATCCTGAAAGGCCACGGCGTACACGTCGATGTTTCCCGCGCCCCCGGCGGACATGGTGTCAAACCACAGGGCCAGCACCGGGTTCCCGGACCGGTCCGTGGTCCAGCAGGTGTCGGTGTACTCCGAATCCTCCGGGGAGAAATACCAGGGGTACAGGAGCGGATCATCGTTGCTGTCCCGGCCGAGGGGCAGTTCATAGACCGTTTCACCCGCTGTTACCACAACGGTGTAGGGGTGCAGGCCGTACTCGGTGACCTCAAGCCATTTGTTCGGTTCGGTTTCGCTGCCGGAGTATGCCTTCTCTGCCCGCAGCTCCACCAGCTCCTCCGTGCCGTCGCCGTCCATGTCGATGGTCCAGGTCTCCACCGCCATGGGGTAGGGGGAGGCGGGATCGTCCACGAAAATTTCCTCCGCAGGCCTGTCAACCACCGGTTCCGCAGATGCGGCGGGCGGCTCGGGTGGGGACTGGTCAGGCGGGGGGGAACCCTCCCCGGCGGCGCACCCGGCCAGCAGAATGGCGAGGGAGAGGGCAAGGATTCTCTGTTTCATTAAGACGCTCCATCACGTGTAGGGGCGGATATTATCCGCCCGTGTCATTCCGGGTATCTGAGCGGGCGGATGATATCCGCCCCTACAGAGCGTAATATTCCTCTTTAGAAATACAGCCCGTTATTCTCCAGCTCGTCGATAAGGTCGCCCAGGATGTCCACGTTGTAGGGGGTGATGATGTAGGTAGAGATGGCCACCTTCTTGATCTTGCCCTCGTTGGCGTAGGACACGCCGGCCAGAAAGTCCAGCAGGCGGCGGGCGATCTCTCCGTTGGTGGACTCCAGGTTGAGCACCACGGTGCGCTTCTCCCGCAGGTGGTCGGCGATGGAGGAGGCGTCCTCAAACCGCTCGGGCTTCACCAGTACCACCTGGAGCTGGGTGGCCGCCCGGATGTTCACTACCTTGTTGGACCGGCGGTCGTCGTCGGAGGAGGGGGCGCTGTAGCTGTTATAGCTGCCGCCGCTGTAGCCGCTGTCCCGGGGGGAACGGTCGGAGGTCCGCTCCCGGCGCTCTACCGGACGGGGGGAGACGTCGAAGTCATCATAGTCGTCCTCATCCTCGTCCTCGTAGGGGTGGGCCAGCCGCTTGAACTCGTCAAAAATTCCCATCAGTTGATCCTCTTTTCTCGAAGTAAATGAAATATGGGCAGATAGCCGCTCAGTGGGCGGGGCCCGTCACAGGGGGACGGGGCCCAAACAGGGCGGTGCCCACCCGGACCAGGGTGGCGCCCTCGGCGATGGCGTCCTCGTAGTCGCCGCTCATGCCCATAGATAGACAGTCCACAACACTATGATTATCCGACATTTTCCCAATTATGTCAACAAGAAAATGGCGCATCTCCGCAAAATATTTTCGGTTCTCCCCCGTGACCGTTGATACAGGCGGAATTGCCATCAGTCCCCGCAGCCGGACGTGGGGGCAGCCCAGGGCCAGCTCAGCCAGGGCGGGCAGGCCCTCGGGCAGGATGCCCCCCTTGCTCTCCTCCCGGGCCACGTTGACCTCCAGCAGGACGTCCTGGATGAGGCCCAGCTTGTCCGCCTGGGCGTCGATGGCCCGGAGCAGCTTCTCCGAGTCCACCGAGTGGATGAGGGCCACCCTCCCTACCACCTGGCGTACCTTGTTGGTCTGGAGGTGGCCGATGAAGTGGACCTCCGCCCCGGCGTAGGCGTCCGCCTCCAGGTGGGCGGTCAGCTCCTGCACCCGGTTCTCGCCGCACACCCGGATGCCGGCGGCGACGGCGGCACGGACGGTGTCGTCCGTCTGCACCTTGGTGGCGGCGCACAGGGTCACCTCCGCCGGGTCCCGCCCCGCGGCCAGGGCGGCGGCGGCAATTTTTTCCTGAACGGCTTTTACATTTTGGGTCAGGTCCATACTATTGCCTTCTCTCTATAAAAATTGCGTGAGCTTAAAGGTCTCAGCAGGATTAAGGCCCCTTTTGAAAGGGGCTCCCGGCGGAGCCGGGTGGAGATTGTATTTTGCGGAGCAAAATATACGAAGTAAATAGAATTTGCAGAAAACTTTTTATTTCATACATTTCGCCTGCGGCGAAATACAATCCTCCGCCCCCTGCGGGGGCACCTCCTTTCAAAAGGAGGCCTTTTACCCCTCCAGCCGCAGGCCGTCCTGCAGGCCGGTGGCCCGGGTGATGATGGTGTCCCCCGCCCGCAGGACCTTGCGGCCGCTGCCCACAGGGCGGACCACGTAGTAGCTGTCGCCCTCGTGGACAATGGACGCCTCGCGGAACTCGGCGCGGCCACTGACAAAGGCGTAGACGCCGGTTTTGGTGACGGTGACCGGCGGGGCGCTGGAGCCCTCCTCCGGCTCCTGGACGAAATCTACCAGATGGAGGGCCTCCTTGGGGATGCGCAGGCCGGACCAGCTCTCAAAGATCAGCTCCACCGTCTGGTGGCGCAGCAGGGTGGTGAGGGTGAGGTACCGGTTGGAGGAGAAGACCACCAGGGTCTGGCCGCCCTCGGTGGCGCCGATGCGCTCCACCTCCATCTCCACGTCCCGGTTCAGCTCGCCGGAGAAGCGGAGGGTGGCGGAGTCCCCCTCCTCCAGCCGGCCGGCGGCCTCCCTGGGCAGATTGGCGGCAAAATGCCAGGTGCTGGAGGTAATCAGCTTGCCCATGGAGTTGACATCCTCCCCGGCGGGGTTGTCGATGAGCTGCTGGAGGGTGGAGGGGGTGAGCTGGTCCACGCTGTTCGGGGTGAGAAGGCCCTCGTAGCCGTCCACCAGGCCGGAGAACACCCCGGGCGTGGGGGCGGTGACCCGGGTGGTGGCCCGGGCGGACTGGCGGGTGAGAACGTCCAGCTCCTCCTTCAGCTGGCGCAGCCGGGCGGACAGGTCGGCGGAGGTGAGGCCCTCGCCGTAGGTGTAGCCCCGCTTGAGCACGCTGCTCTTTACCCCCATCACCTGGGTCCGCAGCTGGGTGTAGTCCCTCAGGGCGTAGGAGGAGCGCAGGTTTACCACCGCCTGGAGGATGTCCTCGTCCAGCCGGGCGGAGGACTCCAGGTCCCCGGACTGGGAGATGGCCTCCTCCAGCAGCTGGATCTCCATCTCCAGCTCCTCGATGTGGGCCTGATTGGCCTGGGCCTCGCTGGTTTGATAGACCAGGGCCACCTGCTGGCCCTTGCCCACCTTCTCCCCCTCCGCCCGGGTGATCTCCAGAATGCCGCTCTGGGCGGGGAGGAGCAGGGCCTCCCGGACCACCAGGCCCTCCGCCGTCACGCTGTCGTTGGCGGTGTAGGCGTAGACCTGGGTGGTGCGGTAGGGCTCGTTGAGGGCGTTGAAGACGTAGTAGGAAAAATAGAGGACCAAAACGGCCGCCATGGACAGAATGGTGAAGGCAACCAGGGATTTCCCTTGCTTCATAGGGGTTCTCTCTTTCTGTGATCTGAAAACTATGGCTTGTCGGGTGACGGCCTCATCCGCCCCCTGCGGGGGCACCTTCCCCTAAAGGGGAAGGCTTTTAATACGCGCCCTTTGCCTTCCCCTTTAGGGGAAGGTGGCGCGGCCGTCAGGCCGTGACGGATGAGGTGTTTTACTCCATACCCTCCTCCGTCAGCGGTACGGGCCGCTCGGGGACAATGGTGGAGATGGCGTGTTTATAGATGATCTGCTGTTTGCCGTCGCTGGTGAGGACGACCACAAAGGCGTCGAAGCCGGTGATGCAGCCCCGCATCTGAAAGCCGTTCATCAGGAACATGGTGACCGGCCGGCGCTCCCGGCGGGCCTGGGTGAGGAAGACGTCCTGGAGGTTGTTTGTGTTTCTTGGCATATGTAGCACACTCCTTATTTCTTTCGCGCGGGGACAGGGCCCGCGGGTGCCACTATGATATACCAATTTCTTCCAGATATGCTGTCGAACGCTGTAGCACGTCCGCAAAATTTGACTCGGGTCCCCAGAGGAGGGGCCTGGCCGAGGAATTGCGCCGGAACCAGGTGCGCTGGCGCTTGGCGTACTGCCGGGAGCGGAGCTTTACCTGGGCGGCGGCGTCCGACGCCGCCATGTCTCCTGAGACCACAGGGACCATCTCCTTGTAGCCGATGGCCTGCATGGCGGTGCATTTTTCCGGCACGCCGCTGTCCAGCAGGGCCCGTACCTCCTCAAGCAGCCCGGCCTCCATCATCCGGTCCACCCGCCGGTCGATGCGCGCCCACATGTCCTCCCGCCGCTGAAAGTCCAGGTTGAGGGTGAGCGGGGCGTACCGGGGGGGAGCGGCCCGGGTCTCCTCGTTGTGCCGGGTGATGGTTTTCCCCGTGGTCAGCCATACCTCCAGGGCCCGGACGATCCGCTTGCCGTCGTTGGGGTGGAGGCGGGCGGCGGTCTCCGGGTCGGACCGGGCCAGCTCCCGGAGGAGGGCCTCGCCCCCCTCTCGGGCATACCGCCCCTCCAGCTCAGCCCGCAGGGGGCTGGCTTCGTCAAAGGCGGCGAAGGTCCGGCCGGACAGCAGGGAGTCGATGTACAGCCCCGTCCCCCCCGCCAGGATGGGCAGCCTGCCCCGGGAGAGGATGCCGTCCACGGCGGCGGCGGCCATGTCCACGTACCGGGCCACCGAGAAGTCCTCCTCCGGGTCGGCCACGTCGATCATGTGGTGGGGGATGCCCCCCATCTCCTCCGCTGTGGGCTTGGCGGTGCCGATGTCCATGCGGCGGTAGATCTGCATGGAGTCCGCCGACACCACCTCGCCGTTATATCGCCTGGCCAGCTCCACCGCCAGCCAGGTCTTCCCGGAGGCGGTGGGGCCGGTGATGACGATGATTTTTGGGGGCATAGACATCGCCTCCTTGCGAAGATTGTCGAAATATGATATGATTGCGGTGCCGTCCTTACGTTTCTCTTCCGTCCTATTAAAGGGAAGGAGGTGAATCCCTATGGACGTCTTTCTAGATCTCGTTGTGTCTGCCGCCGCAAATGTCATTGGCTATTACATTTGTCAGTGGATTGAAAGACACACAAGAGGACGGTAGGCAGAATGAACCCCCGGAGAGCGGCCACTCTCCGGGGGTTCGCCTGTGAATACCCTATGGACGCATTTATTTTGTCACTGGCTAAACCTATTATAGCACAGTCGGTGCAAAATACGCAAGAGGTCCGGAGAGTTTTTTTAATTCAGTTTTTCTTCCGCTTGCAGGGCTTCGGCTCGTCGGTGAGGCCCAGCAGATAGTCGGCGGAGACGTTGTAGTGCTGGCAGATCAAGGCAAACTTGGGAAGGGTCGTCCCTTTTTTGCCGTTTTCGATATCGCTGATTTGAGGAACGGAAACATCTATAATTTCAGCCAGAGCGGGCTGTTTTTCACCGGAGCTTTCCCGCAGTTCCCGCAGTCTGCGCCCAAAAAGAATTGGATCAAACATAAAATAACCCCTTGACAAATTAACAAATTACTAATATAATAAACTTAATAAATAACTAACAAACGGAGGCACAGACATGAACAGTCTGCTCTATCAATTATATACCGGAGACTATGATACTACCCTGGAGCGGGATAAAAGGCAAAGAGAACTGGATCGAAAAACATACGATGAGTGGGAAAAGGTGCAGAAAATGTTTGGCGACAGCTTTATGGACCGGCTGTTTGAGCTGGAAGGAGAGAGGGAGGAGCTGCGGGAATTTTTATACTTCCGGAAAGGCTTCTCCCTGGGTATCCAGCTTATGCTGGAGGCCCTCACATCGGCCACTGGGTGACCGCGTCGTAAGCCGCCCGGGCCAGGTCCAGAAAGCGGTCCATCCGGGGAAAGAACTCCTCCTCTACCCGCCGGGCCTCCCGGGCCTGCTCCTCCTCAGAGCCGTAGATGGCTGTGTACTCCCCCCTGGTGCCCAGATACCAGCCCCCGCCGTCGCCGCTGTATATGGCGTGGGCGGTGGTGACGGTAATCAGGTGCAGGCCCTCCTCCCCCGGGCCGGGGCGGATCTCCACCTTTTCGCTGGGACAGGCCAGCAGGGCGTTGCGGAACTCCAGGCTCCCCAGCACCAGCTTGGTGAAGGGGACGTTTTCCGTGCGGATGAGCCGATTTTTGGTGACCTCAGGATAACCGAAGTCCGCCGAGTAGCCGGCCACGCCGGGCACTGTCTTTAGAACGGCATTCACCCCGCCGGACACCCTCCGTTCCGGACCGATGGTCAGCTTGCAGGGCTTGCCCAGAGTGACCGGGATCCGGGCCCGGACATAGAAGAAGGTACTCCCTCTCCCTCCGTTCACCACGGACAGGTCCACCGCCAGGGGGCGGTCCTTCCAGGTGAGCATCAGCAGGCCGTCGTCCTCTTCCCCGGCCAGAAGCCGCCCGCCATATTTTTTGTGGTACCAATAAAGACATTCGTTCCAGGACATGGGGACCTCCTTTCACGCCCGCTTGAACTGCTTCTCAAGTTCCTTCTTGGTCAGCGTGATGGCCACCGGCCGGCCGTGGGGACAGTACTTCACCTGGCCGGACATGACGGCGGCCGCCACCTGCTCCAGCTCCTGGGGGGCGGAGTGCCACCCGCCCTTGATGGCCGCCTTGCAGGCCATGGTGTGGAGCAGCTCGTCCCGGGCGGCGGCGGGGTCGGCGCTCCCGGCGGTGAGCAGCCGCACGGCCAGCTCCTCCAGGGCGGCGGGGATGTCCCCCGCGTCCACGTCAAAGGGGGCCCGCCGCACCGCCAGGTCTGCCCCCAGCTCGTCCACCTCAAAGCCGAACTCCTCCAGCAGGGCCCGGTGGGCCAGCAGGACCTCCCGCTGGTCCGGGGACAGCCGGCAGACGGCCGGGGTGAGCAGGGCCTGGGACATGGGGTCGTAGTCCGCCCCCCTCATCCGGTCGAAGTTCATCCGCTCGTGGGCGGCGTGCTTGTCGATGAGGTAGACCGTCTCCCCCCGCTCCACAATGATGTAGGTGTTGAGGACCTCCCCGGCAAGACGCCAGGGGATTTCAGAGAAACCCGTAGGGGCCGGTGCCTTCGCCGGCCCGTTCTCAAGGGAGGGGGCACTGGCCGGCGGGCGGCCGAGGGCGGCCGCCCCTACAGGCCGTTCTGTCGGCCTGGGCGGCGTGTAGGTGCTGTCGTGGACCCGTACCACGGTGGGGATGGAGGGCTTTGGCTCCCCCCTTGTGGGGGAGCTGTCAGGTGTAAGCCTGACTGAGGGGGGCGACGATCCACCCCCTCCGGCCCTTCGGGCCACCTCCCCCATGAAGGGGGAGGCGGGCGCGCTCATACGGATTTGGTTCGGTGTCACCGTATCCTGCTTCCGTATATTCGGGATTTCAGTGTTTCTCAGCACCGCCCGGGGGTGGGAGGGGTCCCCCTCCAGGGCGGAGAGGACCGCGTGGTACACCGCGGAGAACACCGTCCGCTCGGTGCCGAACTTCACCTCGGTCTTGGCCGGGTGGACGTTGACATCCACAGCGTTGAGCTTCGTCTGCAAATGGAGGACGCACCCCGGGAACTTGCCCACCATCTTCTGGTTTTTATAGGCCTCCTCCAGGGCGGCGGTCATCAGGGGGGACTTCACCTGCCGGCCGTTGACAAAGAAGAACTGCCAGCTCCGGCTGGCCCGGCAGCAGGCGGGCATGGAGGCGAAGCCCTCCACCGACATGTCCTCCCCGGCGGACCTTACCTCCCGGAAGCCCAGGGCCAGCTCCCGGCCCAGCACGGCGTAGACGGCGGACTTGAGCTGGCCGTCCCCGGGGGTGAGCAGCTCCTGTTTCCCGTCCCGGATAAACTTTACGCTGACCTCCGGGTGGGACAGGGCTACTCTTTGAACAACAGCGAAGACGGCGGCGCCCTCGGCGGCGTCTTTTTTCATGAATTTCAGCCGGGCGGGGGTGTTGAAGAACAGGTCCCGCACCACCATGGTGGTGCCCAGAGGACAGCCCGCCTCCTCAATGCCGCCGGGGACGCCTCCCTCCAGAGCCAGGGAGGCCCCCAGGTCCGCCTCCGCCGTCCGGGTGAGCACCTCAATCCGGGAGACGGCGGCAATGGCGGCCAGCGCCTCCCCCCGGAAGCCCAGGGTGCCGATGGCCTCCAGGTCGTATTCCGTGCGCAGCTTGCTGGTGGCGTGGCGGAGAAAGGCGGTCTTCAGCTCGGCGGCGGGGATACCCCGCCCGTCGTCGGTCACCCGGAGGAAGGTCAAGCCGCCGTGGCTGATCTCCACCGTCACCGTGGACGCCCCGGCGTCGATGGCGTTCTCCATCAGCTCCTTGGCCACGGAGGCGGGCCGCTCCACTACCTCGCCGGCGGCGATCAGGTCGGCCACATGGGGGTCTAATACTTGGATGTTTGGCATGGATGGTCTCTCTTTCGTTGTTTGTAGGGGCGGACATCGTCCGCCCGCAATTTATACCGCCGTCACGGGCGCACAATGTGCGCCCCTACATGAGGGATTTGGGGTCCACCCAGGCCTGGGCGGGCCGCTGCTGGTCCAGGAAGACCCTCGCCGTCTGTCCTGTTGGCTTGTCCCAGAGATAGGTGCTGCGGGCGGTGTAGGTCTGTCCCTCGTAACTGTATTCACACAGGACGGTCCAGGGGTGGCGCTGGTTGCCGTAGCTGACGAAGCGGTGATGCGTCACCTGGACCACCCGCCCCTGCACCGGAAAGCCGCCGCACCGCAGCCACTCCCGCCGCCGGCCCTGGAGCTGGGAGATCACCGTGCAGGGGAAGGCGGCGAAGAACAACAGCAGTGCCGTCACCCCCAGCATCCACGGCTCCCCGCTTTTCATGGGGATGGCGGCGGCATACCCCAGCCCGAAGAACACCAGGAAGAAAAGAGCTAACGCGTCCAGTACGATGTTGACAATCTCCAGCCGGCTGGCCGGGCGGTGCAGGTTCATCACGTAGTGGGTGTGGAAGTGCATGGTTAATACCCCTCGTTGACTACGGTCCAGACCCCGTCCTGAAGCTCCAGAACGATGGTCCGGTCCGGGTCCACTGCCACGCCTCCCTTGGAGCATTTGACGGTAAAGCTCGCAGTATTTGCCATCTGCTCCTCAAATACCAGCTCTGTGACGTCGAACACCGTTCCGCCGTAGTAGTCCAGCGCCGCCTGCCGGGCCTGGTCCAGCTCCTCTCCGGTAAAGGGGACGGACGGCTCCGGCTGGGAGCTGTCAGGTTCGGAGATGTCTGGCTCTGACTTGTCCGGCTGAGAGAGGTCAGAGCCGGAGGCGGAGACCTCCGGTGCGGACGAGGCGTCCCCCTCAGAGCTTGCGGCGGGCTTGGGCCCGCAGGCGGTGAGGAGCAGGCAGAGGATTAGGAGGGGGATGAGGTGTTTTGCGTGTTTCATGGGAAGCGTCCTTTCTGTGTAGGGGCGGACATTGTCCGCCCGTAATAGACAGAGCTGTGACCGACGGGTGCACAATGTGCGCCCCTACGTGTTCAGGTCCTGTTTCAACTCCGCCAGCAGGTTCAGGGCCTCGAGGGGGGAGAGGATGTTCACATCGGTCATGCGCAGCTTTTTCAGGACGGTCTCGCCGCCCAGGTCCATGAGGGATACCTGGTCTGGGGATGGCCCGCCCGGGTGGTCGGGCCCCACAGGGCCTGCAGGGACGTTTCCCGCCTCCAATTCCTCCAAAATCTCCCGGGCCCGGCGGACCACCCGGTCGGGCACTCCGGCCAGCTTGGCCACCTCCACGCCGTAGCTCTGGTCGGCGCCCCCCCGGACAATTTTCCGCAGGAAAATCACGTCGCTCCCCCGCTTTTTGGCGGCGATGTTATAGTTTTTCACCCCGGGGACAGTCCCCTCCAGGGCGGTGAGCTCGTGGTAGTGGGTGGCGAAGAGGGTCTTGGCCCCCAGCCGCTTTTTGTCGGCGCAGTGCTCCAGCACCGCCCGGGCGATGGCCATGCCGTCGTAGGTAGAGGTCCCCCGGCCGATCTCGTCCAGGATGAGCAGGGACTTCCTTGTGGCGTGGCTGAGCAGGGCGGCCACCTCAGTCATCTCCACCATAAAGGTGGACTGCCCCGAGGCCAGATCGTCGCTGGCCCCGATGCGGGTAAAGACCCGGTCCACCACCCCGATGCGGGCGGAGCGGGCGGGGACGAAGGAGCCCATCTGGGCCATGAGGACGATAAGGGCCACCTGGCGCATGTAGGTGGACTTGCCCGCCATGTTGGGGCCGGTAATGATGGCGGCCAGGTCGTCTCCGCTGTCCATGTGGGTGTCGTTGGGGACAAAGGGGGTCCCCCTGAGCATCTTCTCCACCACCGGGTGGCGGCCCTCCACGATGGTCAGCGCGTCGGAGCTGTCCACCTGGGGCATACAGTAGTTGTTGGCCGCGGCCACCGCCGCGAAGGACTGGAGCACATCCACCTGGGCCAGGGCGGCGGCGGTCTTCTGGATCCGGTCCACCTGATCGCACACCGCCTGCTTCAGCTGGCAGAAGAGCTGATACTCCAGGGCGGTCACCTGGTCCTGGGCGGACAAAATCGCGTGCTCCAGCTCCTTCAATTCCTGGGAGATATACCGCTCAGAATTGACGGTGGTCTGCTTGCGCACCCAGTCCTCCGGCACTAGATTGGTCTGGGATTTGGCGACTTCTATGTAATAGCCGAACACCTTGTTGGAGGTGATTTTCATGTTCTTGATGCCGGTCTGCTCCTTGGTTTTGACCTCCATGTCGATGATGTGGCCGTTGGCGTTGGTGAGCAGGTCCCGCAGCTCATCTACCTTGGCGTTGTAGCCCGGGCGGATGAAGTCCCCCTCCCGGACGGAGAAGGGCAGGGGCTTTTCGTCCTCGTCCCGCAGGCCGCTGTCCAGCAGGGCGCGCAGCTGGGGCAGGTCGTCCAGCTCCCCGATGAGGGACTGGAGGATGGGGGAGGGGCAGTGCGCTAATAAATCCCGGATGTGGGGCAGCTTCCCCAGTCCGGCGGACAGGGCGGCCAGGTCCCGGCTCCCGGCGGAGCCGTAGACCACCCGGCCGGCCAGCCGCTCTAAATCCGTGACCTCCCGCAGGGCCAGGGAGAGCTCCTCCCGGGTGATGGCGTCCTCCACCAGGTCGGCCACCCCCTGCTGCCGCCGGGCAATTTGCACCGGGGAGAGGAGGGGCCGCTCCAGCCAGCCCCGGAGGAGCCGCCCGCCCATAGCGGTTTTGGTCCTGTCCAGCACCCAGAGGAGGGAGCCCCGCTTCTCCTTGCCCCGCATGGTGGCAGTGAGCTCCAGGGTCTGCCGGGCGGTGAGGTCCAGCTCCATGAACTGCCCCGCCGTGTAGTAGGTGAGGGCGGAGATGTGGCTCAAATCGGTCTTCTGGGTCTCGTACAGGTACGCCAGCAGGCCTCCGGCGGCCTGAATTGTGGCCTCGTCCTGGGGCGGGACGGCCGTCAGGCCGCTTTGAAACTGCTTTTCCGCCAGGGGGCGGGCGGCCCCGATGCGGAACCGGGCCTCGCCGCCGTTCTCGCACAGGCAGTCCAGCCGGTCCTTGAGAAAGGGGACCAGACCGTCGGTGTTCCAGGCCCCCGAGGACAGCACCGCCTCGGCGGGGTGGAACCGGGCCAGCTCGTTTTGCAGGTGGCCCAGGCCCTCCTCCCCGGCGGGGAAGGAGGAGGCGTACACCTCCCCGGTGGAGATGTCGCACAGGCACAGGCCGTAAGCCGTGGAGTCGCCGTAGATGGCGCAGATGTAGTTATTTTTGCTGTCCTCCAGCATGGAGGCGGACATGGCCGTCCCCGGCGTCACCACCCGGATGATATCCCGGTCCACCAGCCCCTTGGCCAGGGCCGGGTCCTCGGTCTGCTCGCAGATGGCGATCTTGTAGCCCTTGGCGATGAGCCGGGCGATGTAGCTGTCGGCGGAGTGGTAGGGCACCCCGCACATGGGGGTGCGCTGGTCTGCCGGCTTGTTCCGGTCCCGAGTGGTCAGGGTCAGGTCCAGCTCCTTGGACACCAGCTTGGCGTCCTCGTTGAACATCTCGTAGAAGTCCCCCAGCCGGAAAAATAAAATGCTGTCCGGGTTCTGGGCCTTGATGTCCAGATATTGCTGCATCATGGGGGTGATCTCCGGCATGGGAGGTTCCTTCTTTCTCTCTTGCATTTCGTTTGTAGGGGCGGCCTGTGGCCGCCCGTGTTCTAACGGGAAGCGCCGGATTACTGCGGGCGCACAATGTGCGCCCCTACAACGGGCTCAAGGACATCGGGTGTAGGGGCGGACATTGTCCGCCCGTTCAATACGGCGGTGGTGTTTGCGGGCGGCCACAGGCCGCCCCTACAGAAGAAATCACACCAGTTCCCCGAACAGGGACCACTTGTTGGCCCCGGTGATTTTCACGTTCTGGAACTGGCCCAAGGCGGAGGGGTCCCCCACCACCCGGACCAAACGGTTGCCGGGGGTGCGGGCGGTGAGGTCGTAGCGCTCGTCGTCGGACAGGCCGTCCAGCAGGCAACGGACGGTTTTCCCCACATAGGCGGCGTGCTTTTCCTCGGAGATCCGGTCCTGAAGGGCGGTGAGGCGGTTGAAGTTGGCCAGCTTCTCCTCCCGGGGCATGGGGTCGTCCATCTCCGCCGCCGGGGTGCCGGGGCGGGGGGAGTAGATGAAGGTGAACAGGGCGTCGAAGCGGACCTCCTCCAGCACCCGCAGGGTGTCCTCAAATTCCTCTGCCGTCTCCCCGGGGAAGCCCACAATCACGTCGGAGGTGAGGACGATATCGGGAATCAGGGCCTTGAGGGCCTTGATTTTTTCCAGATAGTCCGCCCGGGTGTGGCGGCGGTTCATCACCTTGAGGATGCGGTCGTTCCCCGCCTGGAAGGGCAGGTGGAGCACCGGGGCCACCTTCTCGCACCGGGCCATGGTCTCAAAGAGCTTCTGGGTGGCGTCCTTGGGGTGGGAGGTCATGAAGCGGATGAGGAAGTCCCCGGGGATGGCGTTGACCTGCTCCAGCAGGTCGGCAAAGTCCATGGGCTCCTCCAGGTCCCTGCCGTAGGAGTTGACGTTCTGACCCAGGAGGGTGATGTCCTTATACCCCTCCTCCACCAGCCGGCGCACCTCGGCCAGGATGTCGCCGGGCTTTCGGGAGCGTTCCCTCCCCCGGACGTAGGGGACGATACAGTAAGTGCAGAAGTTGTTGCAGCCGTACATGATGGACACCCAGGCGCGGATTTTGTCCTGGCGCACCACGGGGATGCCCTCGGCGATGGAGCCGGGCTCATCCTCAACGGAGAAGGTCCGGCCCCGCCGGGTGAGCAGGGAGTGGACCATCTCCGGGAATTTCCAGAGGGCCTGGGGGCCGAAGACCAGGTCCACGTGGCGGTAGGACTCCCGGATCTTCTTGGCCACCTGGGGCCGCTGGGCCATGCACCCGCACAGGCAGATGAGGGTGTCCGGGTGGCGGCGCTTCACGTGGACCAGGGCCCCCACGTTGCCGAAGACCCGCTGCTCCGCGTGCTCCCGGATGGCGCAGGTGTTGATGACGATGATCCGGGCCTCCTCCTCATTTTGGGTGAAGCCGAAGCCCATCTTATCCAAAAAGCCCCGGAGGCGCTCGGAGTCGGCCTCGTTCTGCTGGCAGCCGTAGGTGTCCACAAAGGCCAGGGGCTTCTCCTCCCACCGGGCGGTGAGCCGGGCCACAGACCGGCAGAAATCCAGCTGCTTTTCAATTTCAGCGGGGGAAATCAGGGTGGTGCGTTCCATAAAAACCTCCAGAGTGTGCTCAAACGCTATTTTAACAGATGCATTATACTATCTTTCCCGGCAAAACACAAGGGTGACATATCCGGCCGGCGCCCCTCATAAATTGGATACGACAGGCAGCTTACGCAGGATAAGGAGTGATACCATGGGGAACAAGATGGGACGTGCCCTGCGCCGGGGGGTGGCCCTGGGACTGGTGCTGGCGGGGGCATGGGGGGTGAGCCTGACGGCGGATTTTTCCGGGATAGGGGACAGGCTGGACGAGCCGGCGCTGGCGGTGTCGCTGCTGGCCTCCCAGCTGGGAGAGCTCCCCGGCAGGGAAAAGGGCTTGACAGGCTGGGGCCGCCTGCTGCTGCGGAGCTCCCCGCTGCTGGCGGCGGGGGAGGAGCCGGTGCTGGAGCTGCGGGCCGGCCGGGACAGCCCGGACCCCGGGGGGCAGGAGGGGGAGGACCCCTCTGACGGCGAGGACCTCGACAAGCCCGACCTGCGCCCGGTTCCCGACGGGGAGGGTATCGTGGAGATGACCGGCCAGGGCAAGGAGGGCAGCCAGTACCTCCGGGACGGCGGGGTGTATGTCTACAACCGCACCGATCAGGCGCTGGATTCCTCCCTGCTCCAGGAGGGGACGGTGGACGTCCCCCTGGGGGAGGGGCCCCAGATTCTTATCGTCCATACCCACGGCAGCGAGGCCTACTCCATGACCGACGGGGACCTCTACGAGGAGAGCGACCCCTACCGCACCACCGACTGCGCCCACAACGTGGTCCGGGTGGGGGAGGAGATGGCCACCGTCTTCCGGGCCTACGGCTTTCAGGTGATCCACGACACCACCCTGTGCGACTACCCCGCCTACAACGGGGCCTACGACCGCTCCAGGGCGGTGGTGGAGCAGTGGCTGGAGAAGTACCCCTCCATCAGGGTGGTCTTCGATGTCCACCGGGACGCCCTGGTGGGGGGCGAGGGGGAGATCTACAAGATGGTGTCCACCGAGGCGGGGCAGAAGGTGGCCCAGGTGATGATGGTGCTGGGCACCGACGCCGGAGGCGCGGCCCACCCCCGGTGGAAGGACAACATGGCCTTCGCACTGAAGCTCCAGCGGAACCTGGTGAGGGGCTATGCCAGCCTGGTCCGGCCCACCGTCCTGCGCAAGAGCCGGTACAACCAGCAGCTGTGCCCCGGGTCTATCCTGGTGGAGGTGGGAGGACACGGCAATTCCCTGTCCGAGGCCATCGCCGGCGGCCGCCTCTGGGCGGACAATGTGGCAAGAACGCTTTTAGAGATGAAACAATAGAAAACCCGCCGGGCTCCATGTCCCGGCGGGTCCTTTATGCTTCTGGTATATAGCTGCTGCGCAGAATAAAGGCCCAGTCGCTCCTTCCGTACAAAAAGCGGATGATGTGGACAGTGGCCGTCTGAGGGGATATTGTATAAAAAGCGAGATAATTTTTGACCTGGACAAACCGGATGCCCCATGACGCCAATACCAGGTCGTCAACTAGCCGGTACCGCTCCGGCATGTGGGCAAGGCTGTTGACTGCTTTGTCGACCTCTATCAACAACTGATCAGCGGCTACAGGATTTTTGAGCGAAAGCATGATATAGCGCGCTGTATCTTCAACATCACGCTCTGCCGTTTCCGTATAGTACACGGTGTATTTCATAGCTGCAGCCGGCTCCTTATATCAGCTATGACCTCACCCGCTGGCTGCGTCCGGCCCGCAGCCACATCGTCCAATCCTTCCCTGATAAGCCCATAGAGCTCAAAGCGGCTGGCCAGATGTTCATAAGTCTCAATGCTCATCACGGCCAGGTCACCCCGGCCGTTCTTGGTGATGAAGACCGGCTCGGCGTATTCGTGGCAGAAGGTTGAAATTTCATTGTAGTTGTTGCGCAGGTCCGCGCTGGAACGAATGTGGGGCATAACGGCACCTCCTTTTGATACATAAATTATACCCGAATTTCTTTATAGAGTCAAGGCCCAAAAGCCTCCTTTTGAAAGGAGGTGCCCCAGTGCGCACACTGGGGCGGAGGATTGCGTTTTGCGAAGCAAAACATACGAAGTAAACAAGGTTTCCGAAAACTGATTTGCTTCGCACATTTTGGCTTCGCCAAAATACAATCCTCAGTCAGCCTGCGGCTGACAGCTCCTTTCAAAAGGAGCCTTGCCCTGCGGAGGACGGGGGTTATTTTTTCTCCTCTTTAAATTCTGCGATATCCTCTAATTTGCAGGATAACGCAATGCAAAGCTTATTCAAGGTTTTGGTTTCTACATTATCATTTGCCCGAAGCCGACGGACTGTTTTACTGTCAATCCCGGATTTTTCTCTCAAATCGTATGTGCTTATTCCGCGCTCGGACATTATTTTCCACAATCTGTCGAATACAATCATCAGATTATTCCCCCTTGACATAAATCAAGTATGGGGGTTATAATCTTCTCTATTAAGGGGATATAATCCCCATATCGGTAAAAATTTTGTGGGGGGACTGATTATGGACAAAGAGAGTAAAGAGCGGAGCTGGCAGGAAATAAAGAAGATTATTGAACAGCGCAAGGATGTTCGGGCACAGATTATGTTGGACGACATGGAATGTTTGATTTTACAGCGGGAGCTGCTGGACAAATTGATTGAGTTCAAGGAACTCAGCAATAAACTCCGCTCACTGCTGGAGCCTCCAACGCAGTACGATCCGGAGCGGGAGCTCACCCGGGAGGAAAAGATTTTTTACGACAAAAAATGCTGTCAAATTCACCGGGAAGTGATTTTTACCGCATTTGTTCAAGATGTATTTCGTGGCTTTATGGGCTCGATAAGCGGAAATTCTCCGGAGAACGGGGAAGGAAACCTTAACATGGTGTTTGAGTTTATGGAGCGGTACAACGGTTTTTTAAAGCAGGAATACGATTGGGTTCAAGCGTCAATTGCCGAAGCCAGCCCGCCGGAAGGATAATTCCGGCGGGAGATTTTTTATCTCTCGACAAATTTCCCCTGGAAAATGGACATGCCCCCGCTATACTGGAAGAAACTGGAAGAGAGAGGTGGGAGCATGAGCGACTGGCACAGCCTGTCAACCGCGCAGGTGATGAAGGAGGTGGGCGGCCGGTCCCAGGGGCTGACGGAGCGGGAGGCGGCCCAGCGGCTGGAGAAGTACGGGCCCAATCAGCTGGCCCAGCCCCAGCCCCCCGGACTGCTTCTGCGTATTCTGGGCCAGCTGAAGGACCCCATGATTCTGGTGCTGCTGGCGGCGGCGGCTCTGTCCCTGCTGGCCAGCGGCGGGGAGGACTGGCTGGACGGGGTGATTATCCTGGTGATCGTGGTGGTCAACGGCGTCATCTCCATCACCCAGGAGGACCACGCCCAGCAGGCCCTGGAGGAGCTGCGGCGGATGTCCTCCCCCCAGGCCAGCGTGCTGCGGGAGGGCCGGCCCCGCAAGGTGGCCGCCTCCGCCCTGGTGCCCGGGGACGTGATCCTCCTGGAGGCCGGGGACCAGGTCCCCGCCGACGCCCGGATTCTGGAGTGCAGCCGCCTCCAGGCCGACGAGTCGGCCATGACCGGGGAGTCGGTCCCGGTGGAGAAGCAGGCGGTGGACTCGCTCCCGGCGGACACCCCCCTGGGGGACCGGGTGAATATGCTTATCTCAGGCACCCTCATCACCGCCGGCCGGGGGACCGCCCTGGTGGCGGCCACTGGCATGGACACCCAGATGGGCCAGATCGCCGGCCTGCTGCTGGACAGCGGCTCCGGAGACACCCCCCTGCAAAAGCGGATGGGGGAGATATCCAGGTCCCTGTCCTTTTTGTGCCTGTCGGTGTGCGCGGTGATGTTCGGAGTGGGGCTGTTTCAGGGGAAGGGTTTGTTGGATATGTTCCTCACCGCCGTCTCCCTGGCGGTGGCCGCCATCCCCGAGGGCCTGCCCGCCATCGTCACCATCGTGCTGGCCCTGGGAGTTCAGCGGCTGGCGGACCGGAACGCCATTGTAAAAAAGCTGCCCGCCGTGGAGACCCTGGGCTGTGCCGGGGTGATCTGCTCCGACAAGACAGGCACCCTCACCCAGAACCGGATGACGGTGCAGCAGGTGTGGCTTATCCCCGGGGCCCGGCGGCGGGACGCTATGGTGGCGGGCTGTCTCTGCTCCGACGCCCGGCTGAGCTGGAAGGCTGGGGCCCCCACCGCCTCCGGCGACCCCACCGAGGGGGCGCTGGTGGTGGCCGCCGCCCGGGACGGGGTGGACCAGGCTCGGGAGCTGGAGCGCCTCCCCCGGGTGGCCGACATCCCCTTCGACTCCACCCGCAAGCTGATGACCACCATCCATACCGGCCCAGATGGGGGCTGGACCGCCTTTGTGAAGGGGGCCCCCGACGTACTGCTGGACCGGTGCTCCTCCACTCCCAGGGGGCCGCTCACCCAGGGGGACCGGGCCAGAATCACCGCCGCCAACGAGGAGCTGGCGGGCAAGGCCCTGCGGGTCATCGCTGTGGCCCGGCGGGAGCTCCGCTCCCTGCCCCGGAACCCGGAGCCCCGAACGGTGGAGAGCGGATTGACCTTTCTGGGCCTCTTCGGCCTGATGGACCCGCCCCGGCCTGAGGTCCGGGCCGCCGTGGCCAAGTGCCACCTGGCGGGGGTGCGGCCGGTGATGATTACCGGCGACCACCGGGCCACGGCCATCGCCGTGGCAAAGGAGCTGGACATCGCCCGGCCGGGGGACTGGTCGGTGACCGGGGCGGAGCTGGACTTTATGCCCCAGGAGCTGCTGGAGGAGGACATTGAGAAGTTCGCCGTCTTCGCCCGGGTGTCCCCGGAGCACAAGATGCGCATTGTCCAGGCCTGGCAGAAGCGGGGCCAGGTGGTGGCCATGACCGGGGACGGGGTCAACGACGCCCCCGCCCTGAAGGCCGCCGACATCGGCTGCGCCATGGGGAGGACGGGCACCGACGTGGCCAAGGGGGCGGCGGATATGATCCTCACCGACGACAATTTCTCCACCATCGTGTCCGCCATCGAGGAGGGCCGGGGCATCTACTCCAATATCCGCAAGGCCATCCACTACCTGCTGTCCTGCAACATCGGGGAAATCTTCACCATCTTCGCCGCCACGGTGGCGGGGTTCGGACAGATGCCCCTGGTGCCGGTGCAGCTGCTGTGGCTCAATTTAGTGACGGACTCCCTCCCCGCCCTGGCCCTGGGTGTGGAGCCGGTGGAGGAGGGGGTGATGGAGGAAAAGCCCCGGGACGCCAACGGCGGGCTGTTTGACGGTCAGTTCTCCCTCCGCCTGGCCTGGCAGGGCCTGATGGTGGGGGGGCTCACCCTGGCGGCCTACTTTCTGGGCTTCACCCGGCTGGCGGCCCCCGGCATGGAGGGGGCCGTGGCCAACACCATGGCCTTTGCCACCCTCACCCTGTGCCAGCTGTTCCACGCCTTCAACGTCCGCAGTGAGGACCGCTCCCTGTTCGAGCAGGGGGTGCTGTCCAACCCGGCCATGAACCGGGCCTTTCTGGCGGGACTGGCTATGCAGCTGTCCGTGCTGCTGATCCCGCCCCTCCAGGGGGTGTTCTCCGTCACCCCCATGGACGCCCCCCAGTGGTTCACCGTGCTGGCCCTGGCCGCCGCCCCCATCCCAATCTGCGAGTGGGCCAAGGCCCGCCGCCGCAGGCAGGGGGCAAGACACGGCGCGCGGGAGGCGGCAGTAAAATAAGTCAAGAGCACAGCCCCGCCGGCAAGCGCCTGGCGGGGCTGTTGTGTTTATTTAATGGAGAACACCGCCCCTGACCGGGGGGGCAGGGCGACGGTATACAGCCCGTCCATCTGGGAGAACTGGGGCCGGCCCATCAGGGGGAACAGCCTGCCCTCGTCAAAGGAGAAGGCGTGCTCCTCGCTCCCGGCGTTGAAGGCGCACAGCAGCCGCTCGTCTCCGGTCTCCCGGAGGAAGACCAGCAGGGGGCCCCTGCCCAGGAGATACCGGATGGAGCCCCGGCGCAGGGCCGGGTGCCGGTTGCGCAGGCGCCCCAGGGCCCGGTACCACTCCAGCAAGTCCATGTCCTCGTGGCCCCAGGGGTAGGTCTGGCGGTTGAAGGGGTCCTCGAAGCCCTGCATCCCCACCTCGTCCCCGTAATACACCGTGGGGGAGCCGGGAAAGCAGAACAGCAGCAGAGCGGCGGCCTTCAGCAGCTTCCGCCCCTTGTTCAGCTGCTTGGGGGACAGGGTAAAGCCGGCCCGCCACTCCTTGGACTGGTCCCGGTACTCCCCGCCCGCCCCCAGCAGGGTGAGGATGCGGGGGGTGTCGTGGGTGTCCAGGGAGTTCATGGCGGAGTAGAAGGCGAAGGCGGGGTAATTCTCCCGGATGGTCTCCATCCCCTTGACAAAGGCCTCCCCCCCACCCCCCTGGAAGAAGGACAGGATGGCGGAGCGCAGGGGGTAGTTCATCAGCCCGTCGCAGTGGCCCCCCAGGATATGCTTCCGGCGCACACCGTAGGCCACCTTGGTGGAGCCGTCCTCCCACACCTCGCCGATGACAACCGCGTTGGGCTTTTCCGCCCGGGCGGCCTGGTGGATGCTCGCCACAAAGTCGTCGGGCAGCTCGTCGGCCACGTCCAGCCGCCAGCCGTCCGCCCCGGCCCGCAGCCAGCGCCGGACTACGCTGTCCTCGCCGCCGAAGATGAACTCCCGGTAGCCCGGGTCGTTCTCGTTGACGGCGGGCAGGGAGTAGATGCCCCACCAGCTGTCGTACTTCTGGGGCCACTGGGAGAAGTTGAACCAGGAGTAGTAGGGGGAGTCCTGGCTCTGGAGGGCCCCCGTCTCGGGGTAGAAGCCGTCGCCGTTGAAGTAGCGGCTCACATAGCCGGTGTGGTTGAATACCCCGTCCAGCATCACCCGCATCCCCAGCCTGTGGGCCTCGACGCAAAGCCGGGAAAAGTCCTCGTTGGTCCCCAGCATGGGGTCCACCCGGCTGTAGTCGGCGGTGCCGTAGCGGTGGTTCTCCGCCGCCTCGAAGATGGGGTTGAAGTAGAGGGTCTCCACCCCCAGGCTCTTCAGGTAGTCCAGCTTGTGGATCACGCCCTGAAAATCCCCGCCGAAGAAGTCCCGGTTGCGCACCTCGCCCCGGTCGTCGGGGCGGTACTCGGGGAACTCCTCCCAGCCCTGATGGACCCACCGGCCCCCCACCAGCCCCTCCGGATCCGGGATTTTGCTGCGGCAGAAGCGGTCAGGGAAGATCTGGTAGGTGACTCCTTCCCCGAACCAGGAGGGGACCTCCTCCTCCCCGTCGTAGACGGTGAGCTGGTAGGGGCCCAGGTCCTGCTTGCGGCCGTCGAGCTTAATCAGCTGAAAGGAGTACCAGATCAGCCCCACATAGCCCATGGTGTCCAGCTCCACGGAGAACAGGTCCTGGCCCAGGTCGTGGCCCTGCCAGGGCATCTTCATGATGACGGTCTCGTCGTGCCGGCTCTCGAACCGGGCGGTGAAGAGGGCGCGGGAGTAGCTCTCGGCCCGGGGCGGGCGGAGGGTGAACTGTACCTGCGTCCCGGAGGCCACCGCGCCGTAAGGGGTCTTGTAGCGGCTGTCCCGGGAGTCGTAGGTGGGTAAATATTGCATGGGTATCACTCCGTGTATAGGATAAACAGGCTCCTTTTGAAAGGAGCTGTCAGCCGGAGGCTGACTGAGGATTGTATTTCGCCAAAGGCGAAATGTGCGAAGCAAATCAAAGATTGCAGACCTTGTTTACTGCGTATATTTCGCTTTGCGAAATGCAATCCTCCGCACCAGTTTGCGAACTGGGGCACCTCCTTTCAAAAGGAGGCTTTGGGCACAACTCCAAGGTTTAGTGGTACTTATAGCTCCCGCCGCCGATGAACTCCCGCAGCAGGGAGTCCCTGGCCACCAGGGCGGGGTCGATAGCCTCAAAGTGGTCGAAGGCGGCCACCATATCCAGCAGCTCAACCTGGCGCTCGTTGTCCTCCGGGACGCTCTGGAGGATGGGCAGGGCGTAGTGCTTCATCACCGGCACCTCGTAGGGCAGGGAGGAGTCGAACACGATGTCGGCCTTGTTCTTAAAGGGGGAGATATACAGCTTCTCCCCCCGGCGGACGTTGGCCCACATGTCCAGCGTCTGGGCCACTCCGGTGCCGCGGAAGCTGTAGTCCCGGACGGCCCGGCGGACCAGCCGCATCCAGGTGCCCTTAAAGCGGAGGACGGAGCCCTCGTTCACGTTGGACCGGGCGGAGATGTACAGCCTGGCGGCCTGGGGATGCCGGCCGGTGATGGCGTCGTTCAGGGCGTGGATGCCCTCGAAGATGGCGATCTCGTTCTTTTCCAGCTTCAGGGGGGTGCCCATGCTGTCGTTGCGCATCTGCCGGGCGAACTCGAACTTGGGGACCAGCACCCACTCCCCCCGGCTCAGGGCGGCAAAGTGCTGGCTGAGCAGGTCCATGTCCAGGCACAGGGGGGACTCGTAGTCGATGCTCCCGTCCGGAGTGCGGGGGACGGTGGCCGGGTCCTGGGTGAGGAAGTAGTTGTCCATAGCCACCGCCCGGGAGTTGACCCCCCGCCGGAGCAGCTCCTCGGCGATCTTCATGGCCGTGGTGGTCTTCCCCGAGCCCGAGGGCCCGGACAGCAGCACAATGGGGCTGCGCTCCAGGTTGGACAGGATCTTGTCCGCCGCCAGGGATACCCGCTGGGCGTAGTTCTCGTCGCACTCAGCCAGAAACTCCGTCACATCGGCCCGGATGCGCCGGTTAATCTCCTGTAATTGGTAGGCCACAATATCGCTCCTTTCCAAAGGCCCCTTTTGAAAGGGGCTCCGCCCGAAGGGCGGTGGGGATTGTGTCTCGCCGAAAGCGAAACGTGCGAAGCAAACGAGATTTTGCATATCTTGTTTATTTCATACATTTTGGCTTCGCCAAAATACAATCCTCCGCCCCAGTTTGCGAACTGGGGCACCTCCTTTCAAAAGGAGGCTTTTTGCGCTTCCCTATAGGTAAAACGCCCCGATCTCCCTCTTCTGCCCCAGCACCTTGTCCAGGCCGGACAGGTAGTCCTGGGGGAACTTGGGGTTGGTGAGGCGGAGGATTTTTCCGCCCCCGATGAGCTTGGTCACCCCGCCGGCCCCCAGGGAGACCACGGAGTGGAGCTCCTCCATCATGACGATGTTGTACAGGCTCTCTGTCCCCGGTTTGGCCCAGCCCACGTTTTCCAGAGCGCCGGACATATATTTCTGCCGGTATAAATAATAGGGGAAATAACCTTCTGTTGTCAAGCGTTCCCGGGAAAAATTCAGCATGGAAAACACCTCGTCCCCGCCGGGGAGCTGTCCGCCGTTTTCCATCAGGGCGGACCCCTTTTTCAGGGCCAGGGTGTGGACAGTGATGTTCTCCGGGGCCATTGCCAGCACCCCCTCCAGGGAGCGGCAAAAGCCGCCGAGGGTGTCCCGGGGCAGGCCGGCAATCAGGTCCATGTTGACGCAGTCGAAGCCAACCGACCGGGCCAGCTCATAGGCCGCCCGGATGTCTCCCGGGGTGTGCCTGCGGCCGATGGCCTCCAGCACATGGTCCTCCAGGCTCTGGGGGTTGACGGAGATCCGGCCGATCCGGTGGGCCTTCAGCACCGCCAGCTTTTCCCGGGTGATGGTGTCGGGCCGGCCGGCCTCCACGGTGTACTCGGTGCAGCCGGCCAGAGGGAGGCGCTCCTCACACCGGGACAGCAGCCGGTCCAGCTGGTCTGCGCTGAGAGTGGTGGGGGTGCCGCCCCCCATGTAGAAGGAGCGCACCGTCAGCCCCGCCTTACGCAGCACCCGGCCCGTCTCCTCCACCTCCCGGAGCAGCCCGTTCACATAGGGCTCCACCAGCTTCAGGGTCCTGCCCACGTCGGCGGAGACGAAGGAGCAGTAGGCGCACCGGGTGGGACAGAAGGGGATGCCGATGTAAAGGGAGACCTCTTGCGGGCGCAGCGACCGCTGAACCTCCACGCTGGCCCGGGCGCAGTCCACCGCCAGCTTTGCCCGCTGGGGGGAGACGAAATACTCCTTCTCCAGCTCCTTTTGGGCCTGTTTGGGGGTGGCCCCCGCCAGAATAGCCCGGGTGGGCAGCTTCACCGGCCGCACCCCTGTCAGCGCCCCCCAGGGGGGCTGAACCCCCAGCAGGGCGGTGCCCGCCTTGTAGAAGGCCAGCTTCAGGGCGTGCTGGACGGTGTGGTAGACCTGTTCCGGAGGCCGGTCCAGCTCCTCGGAGGGAAAGCGGGTCACACCGTTATAATATCCCTGGGGACGGAAAACCAGAACACTGATGTTGGTCAGCTTCTTCCCCCGGTGGAGGGTAAATACCGCCGCGTTGTCCTCGCCGCTCAGGTCCCCGGGCAGGGGGGAGTCCGGGTACTCCGGCCGCTCCCCGGGAAACAGCGTCAGCATCATCTGCTCGGCGGCGTAGTGATACCGCTCCGGCTGCCAGGGGAAGTTTGACGTCTCAAAGTACAGCTTCACGGCTGACGCTCCCTTGTCTCACTGCGGCCTACCAGATAGTCCAGGCTGACATCGAAGAAATCGGCCAGGGCAAGAAGATGGTCATATTCAGGATGACGGGTGCCAGCCTCATAATATTGATATGCACGAGGACTTTGATTGAAACGCTCCGCAATTTCCACTTGTTTCAAGCCTTTTTCCTTCCGAAGCAGTTTTAATCTTTCTCCTAAATTTGCCATAAAATCCCCCTTGACACGAACGTAACTTACGAGTATAATAGACTCGAACATAAATTGCGAGTGGAGGCGACGCTTATGAACCAAACTATACTACAAACTTTATTCCTCGACAACCTGGAAATTCCCGCTGAAATCGCCAAATTCTGTGAGACAATCCCGGAATACGTCCAGGCGGAGCGGGAGTATAACAGGGCCTCAGCGGAGCTGATGGACCTTATCGGCTTTGCGCGCTACTCCCGCTTTGAGGAGGCGCTCACCTGTCACCTGTTCCATGAGACCCGGGCCTATTACCTCTTCGGCCTGGGCCTGCGACGGGAAATTCTCAGCGGCCTTGCGGGGTAAAGCCCCCGTCCCCCGCAGGGAAAGGCTTCCCCTTCAGGGGAAGCTGGCGCCGCCGAAGGCGGTGACTGATGAGGTATTTCGCCGCAGGCAAAATATGCGAAGCAAACAGGACTCCGCAAAGACGGTCTCATCCGTCATTTGCTTCGCAAATGCCACCTTCCCCTAAAGGGGAAGGCTTTTGGTGCGTTGTTTCAGCGCCTCTCCTTACGAAGGGGCCTTTTGGTGCGTTATCCCAGCCCCATGCCCTGCCTCAGGTAGGGGTTGACCTGCCGCTCGGTGTCCAGGTCGGAGGTGTCCATGTGGCCGGGGAGGACGTGGAAATTGCCCTCCAGCCTGCCCAGGCGGCCCAGGGAGGCCAGAATCTCCTCCCAGCTGCCCCCCCGCAGGTCGGTGCGGCCGCAGTCGCCGGCGAAGAGGGTGTCCCCGGTGAAGAGGGCGTCCCCCGCCTTCAGGGTGACGGAGCCGGGGGAGTGGCCCGGGGTGTGGAGCACCTCAATGGTGAGGGTGCCCAGGGGGAGGGTGTCCCCCTCGCCGTAGAACAGCAGGCCGTCCACCTGGCCGGCCAGGGGGAACAGGCGGCTGCCCGCCCCGTTGGCGTCGGCCCGGTGGATATAGATCCTGGCCTCCGGCAGGGCGGCGTGGAGCTCGGGCACGGCGGTGGTGTGGTCGTAGTGGCCGTGGGTCAGGAGGATGTACTCCACCTGGCCCTCCATTTTGCCCAGCTCCGCCAGGATGCGCACCCCCTCGTCCCCCGGGTCGATGACGGCGATTTTTTTGTCGTGCTCCAGGATATAGCAGTTGGTGCCGATGGGCCCCACCTGCATCATTTTAACTTTCATGGAACGGCCTCCTTGTGTTCGTCTGTAGGGGGCGGCCTCCGGGCCGCCCCGTCACCTATTACTGCCGGGAAGCGGGGCGGCGCGGAGGCCGCCCCCTACGTTTTATCCGTATCAAACAAAATGGTCACCGGTCCGTCGTTGACGGAGGCCACCTGCATGTCGGCGCCAAACTGGCCGTGCTCCACCCGGAAGCCCCTCTCCCGGCACCGCTCCAGGAACCACTCGTAGAGCTGGACAGCCAGCTCCGGCCTGGCGGCACGGGAGAAGCCCGGGCGGCGGGAGGAGGTGTCGGCGTACAGGGTGAACTGGGAGATCACCAGCAGGGAGCCGCCCACCTGCTCCAGGTTCAGGTTCATTTTGCCCTGCTCGTCCTCAAAAACCCGCAGGTTGCAGATTTTTTCCGCCAGCTTGTCCCCTGTGGCCTGGGTGTCCTCCGGGCCCACGCCCAGCAGGACCAGAAAGCCCTTTTCGATGGCCCCCTCCACCTTGCCGCCGATGGTGACGGAGGCGGAGCTTACCCGGGTGACGACTGCGCGCATGGAATCACGTCCTTTTCTATATTGATAACTGGTGTGTAGGGGCGGATATTATCCGCCCGCCGCTCCGGGAGTCCTGGCTTTTCTAGAGGACGGGCGGCTGATAGCCGCCCCTACAGGGTCATTTCCCCGAGGCCCGGGCTACATGGTAAACGCCCTGGATGTTGTTCAGCTTGTTGATAACGGCGTCCAGCTCACCCTTGTCCTTCACCTCCACCACCATGGAGATGGTGGCGTGGCCGTCGGGCATGGCCCGGGCGGACAGGGCGGACACCTTCACCTTGGCGGTGGACAGGGCCATGGCTACATCCAGGGTGAGATTGTCCCGGTCCTTGGCGGACAGCTCCAGTGAGGTCTTGTAGTTGGGCAGCTTGCTCTCCACCCAGGACACCTTCACCCACCGGGCCTCCTCCTCCGGCTTGCGGTTTTCCGGCTGGGCGTTGGGGCAGTCGGCCCGATGGACAGACACCCCGTAGCCCCGGGTGATGAAGCCGATCACCGGGTCGCCGGGGACGGGGGTGCAGCACTTGGCGAACTTCACCAGGCAGTTGCCCAGCCCCTCCACGATGATGCCCGAGTCGGAATGTTTGGGCCTGACGGGGCCGTGGGTCTCTGAGCCGGCGGCGTTGCCCGGCATGATGACGCTCTCCTCCAGGGTGCGGGCGGCGGCGGCCGCCTTCTCCGCCTGGAGGCGGCCCAGCCGCTGCATCTCCTCCCGGATGCGGGCCACCGACTTGGAGGCGGTGGTCCCTCCGTAGCCGATGGCGGCGTAGAGCTCGTCCAGGGTGCCGCAGCGCAGCTTGTGGAGGATGTGGGGGAGCACCTCGTCGGCGGTGATGGAGGACATGGGCATCTTGTAGTGCTTCAGCTCCGCCTCGAAGGCGGCCCGGCCGGTGGCGATGTTCTCCTCCCGCCGCTCCTTCTTGAACCACTGGCGGATCTTGTTCCGGGCCTCGTTGGACTTGCACAGCTTGAGCCAGTCCCGGCTGGGCCCCTTGGCGGACTTGGAGGTGAGCACCTCCACAATGTCGCCGTTGGACAGGGTGTAGTCGTAGGGCACCATCCGGCCGTTCACCCGGGCCCCCACCATGGTGTTGCCGATGGCGGAGTGGATGTTGTAGGCAAAGTCGATGGGGGTGGCCCCGCTGGGCAGGCTCTTCACGTCGCCGTTGGGGGTGAAGACAAAGACCTCGTCGGCAAAGAGGTCCACCTTCAGGGTGGAGACAAACTCCTCCGCGTCGGTGTCCTGCTGGCCCTCCAGCAGCTTGCGCACCCACTCAAACTCCTGCTCGGTGCCCAGCTTCTTGTTGGCCATCCCCTGCTTGTACTTCCAGTGGGCGGCGATGCCGTACTCGGCGGTCTGGTGCATCTCCCAGGTGCGGATCTGCACCTCGAAGGGGATGCCCTCCCGGCCGATGACGGTGGTGTGGAGGGACTGGTACATGTTGGGCTTGGGGGTGCCGATGTAGTCCTTGAACCGGCCCAGCACCGGCTTGAACATGTCGTGGATGCACCCCAGCACGTTATAGCACTCCGGGATGTCGCTGACGATGACCCGGAAGGCGTACAGGTCGAAGATTTCGTCCAGGGTCTTGTTCTGGGCGAACATTTTGCGGTAGATGGAGTAGATGTGCTTCACCCGGCCGTAGATGGTGCAGTGGAGCCCCTCCTGGGCCAGCCGGCGTTCAATGCGCTGCTGGATGCCCGCCAGAAATTCCTCATGGGTGGAGGAGCGCTCGGTGAGCTCCTCCACGATCTCCTTGTAGCCCACCGGGTCCAGATAGCGCAGGGACAGGTCCTCCAGCTCCCACTTGATCTTCTGCATGCCTAAGCGGTGGGCGATGGGGGCGTAGATCTCCATGGTCTCCAGGCTCTTCTCCCGCTGCTTCCGGGGGGACTGGTACTCCATGGTGCGCATATTGTGCAGCCGGTCACACACCTTGATGAGGATCACCCGGATGTCGCGGCTCATGGCCATGAGCATCTTCCGCAGATTTTCCATCTGCTCCTCTTCCTTGGTGACAAACTGCATCTTGGTCAGCTTGGTGACCCCCTCCACCAGCTCGGCCACCGTGGGGTTGAACCGCTTGGCGATCTCCTCGTGGGTGGAGGCGGTGTCCTCAATGCAGTCGTGGAGCAGGGCGGCCACCACCGAGTCGATGTCCAGCTCCAGGTCGGCCACAATCTCCGCCACGGCGATGGGGTGGATGATATAGGGCTCGCCGCTCTTGCGCAGCTGGCCGTGGTGGGCGGTGTCCGCGTAGGTGAAGGCGTCGAAAAGCACCTTGGTGTCCAGATTGGGCATGTAGGCCACAACCTTTTTCTCCAGCGCGTGATAGCTCTCTAAAATGGGGTCCATGGTATCACCTCTCTTATACAAGGAGCTTCTGTAGGGGGCGGCCTCTGCGCCGCCCCGTTATTTTGTTGCTGTGTCGGGAGC
>CATNCS010000026.1 GCA_950097245.1 uncultured Oscillospiraceae bacterium
CAGAAGAAGAACTACTGGATCACCGCCATCCCCGCCACCTTTATGAGCGCCGTGTCCTCCACCTACTTCATCCTGGGCGAGGAGTGCCTGGGCCAGCTGCTGAACAAGCACGAGGTGGTGGACGGAGCCCGGAAGCTGGTGGCCTACAACACCGCCCTGGCCTACCCCGTGGGCATCGTGTTCGCCGCCGCCCTGCTGGGTCTGTTCCTCTACGCGACCAAAAAGCAGACCGCCAAAGCCTGATATTCAAACACCAGCCGCTGCCCGCGTGACAGCGGCTGGCGCTCTGTTTGCCCCGCTTTTCTTGACGCTTGGAATCGGCTATGATACAATCGACTTGTTATATTTCAGTATTAGGAGGTACATAGCCATGAATGATATGATTGCGTATTGTGGACTGGACTGTGAAAAGTGTGACGCATACCTTGCGACGATCAATGACGACCAGGCGCTGCGTGAAAAGACTGCGAAATTGTGGGCTGAGTTAAATCAAGCGCCCATTCTGCCTGAACATATCAACTGCCAAGGCTGCCGTGTTGAGGGAATGAAAACGGTATTTTGTGATAGCCTCTGCGGTATTCGCCAATGTGCGCTGAAAAAGGGCGTGGCGACATGCGGTGACTGTTCAGACCTGGAAAAATGTCAGATCGTTGAAACCGTTATCTCCAATAACCCCGAAGCTCTGAAAAATTTAAAAGGGAACTAGGCGATCATCTATGATACTCAAACCAGTACAGCTGGGCCGGGAGGCCCTGGAACGGGACGTTTTGGTCCAGGACCGGAAGTCCTGCAAGCGCTTCGGCCCCTGCGGGGTGGGGGAGAGGGCGCTGTATCTCGGCGGCTTTTCCCTCAGCTGCCGGTACTACCTGCCATACTCTGAAATCACCCGTGTCTTCAAGCGGGTGGCCATGAGCAAGGGGGGCTTCTCCCACAAGGGGATTTTCGCCTCCATCCCCTACCTGGTGGTGGAGTACGGCGGCGGCCGGGAGAAGCAGTGCACCTACAAGCACGAGGAGCAGGTGGACCAGCTCCTGGCCTGTCTGAAGCAGACCCATCCGGAGATCAAACAGGTGAGCGCGGCGGCGGAGGCCCGTCAGCCGGAGAAGGAGCGGGAACAACTCCCCAAACCGGAGCTGACGGAGGAGGCCCGACAGGTGCTGAAGGCCCTCAAGGAGGCGGAGGCCGTCCTGGAAAAGCGGCCCGACCTGTACCTGGAGCTGAGCAAATCCGCCCGGGCAAAGCGTCAGCTGCTGCTGAAAGCGGCCCAGCGGCGGGGCGGGGCGGTCAAGGCGAAGGAACAGCCCATTCTGGACCGGGCGGCCCGGGCCCAGGAGGAGATGGAACAATTTTTGAACGGCTATGAAGGCTTTCCCCTCCCTGCCCGCTACGCCCACCCTGTTGTCCTGCGCCGGATGGAGCGGGTTGTGGAGGCGGGCCGGGCTGTCTCGCCCGAACAGGCCCTGGAGGCGGTCAAGGCCGGCCTGAAAGCCCTCAACGCCAGCGTCCAGGTGAGCCAGGAGGAGCACGATGAGGTAGTGGCTGTGAAGGCCATGTTCCTGAACGAGGACTACCGGTAAACTTCAAAAAATAAGGGAGATAACTGGCAGTGAACCGTCCTGAATTGTGCGGACAGCACAAAAAGCAAGTTTTTCTGAAAAGGGTCTTGACATTTCTGGTTAGGTATAGTAAACTAGTGCCGACTCAAGGTTAGAAGCTACTAACCACGTGAAAGAGGAGGCGAAAAAATGATGCCGCTGACGATGGCAAAGACAGGAGAGACGGTCACGGTCCGCAAGATCTCCGGCAGGGACGAGGTGCGCCAGCATCTGGCGGAGCTGGGTTTTGTGGTGGACAGCGATGTGACGGTGGTCAGCGAAATGGTCGGGAACCTGATCGTGCAGGTGAAGGACAGCCGCATCGCGCTGGACAAAACCATGGCAAATCGAATTCAAATATAAGGGGAGATGAATATGAAAACATTGAAGGACGTCAAGGTGGGCGAAACTGTGACCGTGGCGAAGCTCCACGGGGAAGGGCCGGTGAAGCGCCGGATCATGGACATGGGCATCACCAGGGGCGTGGAGATTTTCGTCCGCAAGGTGGCCCCCCTGGGCGACCCCATGGAGCTGAATGTCCGGGGCTACGAGCTGAGCGTTCGGAAGGCTGACGCTGAGATGATTGAGGTTGTCTGATTTTTTATCCATGAGTTAGCCTAAACTAACAATTAAAAGGAGAGAATAACTATGGACATCAAAATTGCCCTGGCGGGCAACCCCAACTGCGGCAAGACCACCCTGTTCAACGCCCTCACCGGCTCCAGCCAGTACGTGGGCAACTGGCCCGGCGTCACCGTGGAGAAGAAGGAGGGCCGGCTGAAGGGACGCAGGGACGTGGTCATCCAGGACCTGCCTGGTATCTACTCCCTGTCCCCCTACACCCTGGAGGAGGTGGTGAGCCGGTCGTATCTGGTGAACGAGAAGCCCGATGCCATCCTCAACATCGTGGACGGCACCAACATTGAGCGCAACCTCTACCTCACCACCCAGCTCATTGAGCTGGGCCTGCCCGTGGTGGTGGCGGTGAACATGATCGACCTGGTGCGGAAAAACGGCGACACCATCGACCTCAATAAGCTGGGCGAGGCCCTAGGCTGTGAGGTGGTGGAGATGAGCGCCCTCAAGGGGGAGGGCGGCATGGCCGCTGCGGAAAGGGCCGTGGCCCTGGCCCAGAGGAAGCAGGCCGGGGAGCTGCCTCATGTGTTCACCGGCAGCGTGGAACACGCCCTGGCCCATATTGAGGAATCCATCCAGGGCAGGGTGTCGGAGGGCTATCTCCGCTGGTACGCCATCAAGATTTTCGAGCGGGACGAGAAGGTTCTGGAGGGGCTGAACCTCGACCCTGAACTGAAAGCCCATCTGGAACAGCACATCGCCGACTGTGAGAAGGAGCTGGATGACGACGCGGAGAGCATCATTACCAACCAGCGGTACTCCTGCATCAACTCTGTTGTGAGCAAGGCCGTGAAGAAGAAAGCGGCCAAGGGCAGTCTGTCCGTCTCCGACAAGATTGACCGGATCGTCACCAACCGCGTCCTGGCCCTGCCCATCTTCGCGGCGGTCATGTTCCTGATCTACTCCATCGCCATGGGGACCTCCCCGGCGGCGCTGTTTGATGGCTCTGCCTTTGCGGCGGAACCCGAACCCTGGGCCATTTCCATCGGCACCTGGGGCACCGACTGGGCCAACGACACCCTGTTCGGCGAGCTGGTGCCCGGCCTGTTTGACACCATCCTGGGCACTCTGGGCGTGGCCGAGGGCGGCTGGCTGTACGGGCTGATCCAGGACGGCATCGTGGCCGGCGTGGGCGCCGTGCTGGGCTTCGTGCCCCAGATGCTGGTGCTGTTCCTGCTGCTGGCCATTCTGGAGGACTGCGGCTACATGGCCCGGATTGCCTTCATTATGGACCGCATCTTCCGCCGGTTCGGACTGTCCGGCAAGAGCTTCATCCCCATGCTGGTGGCCACCGGCTGCGGCGTCCCCGGCATCATGGCCTCCCGGACCATTGAGCAGGACCGGGACCGGAAAATGACCATTATGACCACCGGCTTTATCCCCTGCGGGGCCAAGATGCCCATCATCGGCCTGTTTGCCGGCGCGGTGTTCGGCGGTTCCCCCCTGATTGCCACCTCCGCGTTCTTCATCGGCATCGCCGCCGTGGTCATCTCCGGCATCATGCTGAAAAAGTTCAGGGCCTTTGCCGGGGAGCCCGCCCCCTTTGTCATGGAGCTGCCCGCCTACCACGCCCCCTCCGCCTCCAACGTGCTGCGGGCCACCTGGGAGCGGGGCTGGAGCTTCATCAAGCGGGCCGGGACGGTGATCCTGCTGTCCACCATCGTGCTGTGGTTCCTCCAGGGCTACGGCTTTACGGATGGGTCCTTCGGTCCGGTGGAGGACAACAACACCTCCCTGCTGGCCGCCATCGGCAGCGCCATCGCCTGGATTTTCTATCCTCTGGGCTGGACGGGCGACATGGCCTGGAAGGCCACCGTGGCCTCCTTCACCGGCCTGATCGCCAAGGAGAACGTGGTGGGGACCCTCGGCACCCTCTACCACTTTGCCGGGGAGGTCAGCGAGAACGGCGAGGAAATCTGGGCCCTGGTGGGGGCGGACTTCGGCGCCCTTACCGCCTACAGCTTCATGATCTTCAATCTGCTGTGCGCCCCCTGCTTCGCCGCTATGGGCGCCATCAAGCGGGAGATGAACAACGCCAAGTGGACCGCCTTTGCCATCGGCTATATGTGCGTGTTCGCCTATGCGGCCGCCATGATCGTCTATCAGATCGGCGGGCTGATTGCCGGCGTCGCCAGCTTCGGCCTGTGGACTGTTGTGGCCTTTGCCGCTCTGGCCGGCATCCTCTATCTGCTGTTCCGCAGGGGCTGTCAGGGGGAAGAAAGCACCCGGCGGCTGACCTCCGTGGCCGCAGCCGCGCAGTAAGGAGGGAATTGTATGACGCTTGGAGAAATCATCGTTCTGCTGGTGCTCGCGGGGGTGGCAGGGCTGGCTGTCCGGTCCCTGTGGAAGTCACACAGGTCCGGCAGGGGCTGTAACGGCGACTGCGGGAACTGCTGCGGCTGTCACTGAGGAAAGATAAATTGCGATAGAGCCGGGGTTACGCAGTCCAGCGCCGTTGTCAAAAATTGGGCAGTTCCTCCGCTCACGGATATGATTTTGCAAATAAAAAATGCCAGGCGGATCATATCCGTCTGGCGTTTCATTATCTTCTGTCGTCGGTGGCCGGATTGTCGATGAGTGCCCCGTCCTCCCCGAAGCGGGAGCCGTGGCAGGGACAGTCCCAGCTGTGCTCGGCGGCGTTGTACTTCAGGGCACAGCCCATATGGGGGCAGCGGGGGACGGTGGGAGTGAGCAGTCCCAGGGCGGACTCCAGGCTGTTCGCTGCCAGCTGGAGGCGAAGCATAGTCCGGGAGGGGGAGAACAGCTCCGTGTAGGGATTGTGTCGTCCCAGCACCAGGTCCGTCAAAAGAGACGCCGCCGCCATGGAGGAGGTCATCCCCCACTTGTTGAAGCCGGTGGCCACGTAGAGGCCGTCCGTCCGCCTGGAGTAGGGCCCGACATAGGGCACCCCGTCCAGGGTCATGCAGTCCTGGGTGGCCCGGCGGGCCGTGATCTGGGCGTCGGGGTAGTCCCGACAGGCGAAGCGCTCCAGCTCCTGCCAGCCGCCGCCCTCCTTGCCCGTCCGGTGGCTGCCGCCGCCCAGAAGGAGCAGGCCGCCGTAATTTCGGAAGGACAGCCCCTTTTTGTCCTCGTCCACATACATCCCGTGGACGTCCGGGGCGTTTTCCAGAGCCAGCACATAGGAGCGGTGCTGGTACAGCTTCAGGAAGTAGCCGCCGTGCTTGTTGAGCAGGGGGAAATGGGTGGCCACGATGATCCTGTCCGCCGAGACAGTTCCGCGGTCGGTGACCGCCCTGCCGGGGCCCAGCTCCAGCACCTTGGTATGCTCAAAAATCCGCAGGCCCCTGGCGATGGCGGCGACAAATTTCAGGGGGTGGAACTGGGCCTGACGGGGGAATTGCACCGCCCCCGCCGTGGGGAAGGGGATGGGGATCTGTTCCACAAATTCCGCCCGGAAGCCCAGCCGGTGCAGGGCCTTCAGCTCACGCTCAAGCTTCCACCGCTTGTCGATGGAGTAGACGAAGGCGTCCTGCTCCTCAAAATCGCAGTCGATATTTTTGCACAGGGCGCGGTACTCCTCCAGCGCCCCCTGGTTGGCCTCCAGGTAGAGCCGGGCCTGCTCCGCGCCGAACTCCCGGATCAGCTTGTCATAGATCAGGCCGTGCTGGGAGGTGATTTTCGCTGTGGTGTTTTTGGTGATACCGCCGCAGATGCGGTCCGCCTCCACCAGGGCATAGTCCACCCCCGCCCGGGCCAGCTTGTAGGCGCACAAAACTCCGGCCAGCCCGCCGCCGATGATGAGCACATCGGTGTTCAGGTCTGACCGGAGGGGTTCAAATTGGGGAAGCTGTGCTGTTTTTGTCCATATGGAGTCCATCCTATCACCTCGTCGAGGTTAGGATGGCTGTTGTTCTGCGAAATTATGCCCGGAAAAGTGCAGGCATTTCTCCGGGCAGGCGTCCACGCACTTGCCGCAACGGATGCACTCCGGGGAGCGGGAAATCTCCTGACGGGAGAGGGCCACTGGGCAGGCCTGCTCACAGGCCATGCAGGAGGTGCACCGGTCCTTTTCCCAGCGGATCTGCACCAGGCTGAACCGGTTGAACCAGCCGTAGATGGCCCCCAGGGGGCACAGATACTGGCAAAAGGGCCGGTAGACCTTGATGGAGAGCAGGACAATGGCGATCAAAATTCCCAGCTTCCAGAGGAACAGCCCGCCGGCCTGACTGCGCAGGGCCCCGTTGGCGCCCAGCAGGGGGAGGGCCCCCAGCAGCGTGCCGGAGGGGCAGAGGTACTTGCAGAAGGCCGGGACCTTGGCGAAGCCTCCCCACAGGAACATGGAGCCCACGCACACCAGCCCGATCAGCACCGCGTATTTTCCGTATTTCAGGATGTTATGTCCGGGCAGGCGCTTTTCCTTTTTGAAGATGGGGATTTTGTGCAGGAGGTCCTGGACCAGCCCGAAGGGGCACAGCCAGCCGCAGACAAAGCGGCCCAGCAGGCTGCCGAAGAGGAAGAAGAAGCCCAGGGCGGCGAAGGGGACCTGAAAACCCCGCTGATTCAGCAGGGCCTGGAGGGCCCCGATGGGACACGAGGCGACGGCCCCCGGGCAGGAGTAGCAGTTCAGACCGGGGACACAGGCGTATTTCAGCCCGCCCCGGTAGATTTTCCCGCTGAGAAAACCGTACAGATACCCGTTTGTCACGATGGTAAACAGCAGCTGTACCGTCAGTCGAAGTTTCTTCATCCCATCACCCGATTCCGATGCACTCCAGGCAGATCATCACTGCCTTTCTCCAGATCACGTCCAGCTGCCCCTGAAAGGCCCCGGCTGCGAGGAAAACTGCCCCGGTCAGGACGCCCAACATCCAGGCGCGGGAGTTACTGTTTTTCCAAAAGTTCATGGATAAGCTCCTCCCAATCTGATTTCTCTGCGGAGCCGACAACGCCGCCCAGGTACGCACCCTCTCCGTCGAAAAAGAAGGTGGTGGGGACTCCGCTGACACTGGACAGAAGCGCCTGGCCGATGGAGTCGTTGGCCAGCAGGTGGGGGTAGGCCGCGCCCGTCTCCTGGACCAGGCTCTCCACAAGGGTCTGGTCCTCCCCCTCCTGCACGTCGCTGACAATGCCGATGATCTGGAACTCCGCCGGGTCGTACTCCGACGCCAGCTCACCCAGTCCCGGCATCTCCCGCAGGCAGGGGTTGCAGTAGGTGGCCCAAACGTTGACCATGGTGAGCCTGGACTGGGTGAAGACCTCCTGTGAGACTGTGTTCCCCTCCAGGTCGGTCCCCTCAAAGGTGATGAAGATGGGGTCGGGCTCCTCCTCCGAGGACGACGATCCCGAGGCGGAGGGCTGGCTTGTTGCATCCGTTTTGGGCGCGGGTTCCACAGGCAGTTCGCCGCTGTTCCCGGCGCAGCCGTACAGCAGGGCCAGGGAGAGCACCAGGAGAGTTAAAAATATCTTGTGCAGCTTGTTCATGTAATTTCCTCCGTTTTCATAGCTTGTTCTACTGTGATGCCACTTGATGAAGCATTCCGTTGATTGTGGCTGCCAATGCCTTTTATGACTGCCATTATAAATGATTGTGAAGGAGATTGGAAGTGCTTGGACCTATATATTCCATCACTGCCACCCCGTCCCTGCGGCTATAAATTGATCATAGGATCAGGGTGATAGTGCTTCTTCCGCCGGACCTTGGTGTATTCTTCCAGCACATGGAAACAAACTGCAATTTCCTCCTGGGAACAGGTCTCTCCCAGAAGCTCCAGGGTCTTGCCAAAAACCCGCTCGTCATATTCCAGATGCCGCTCATTGAGCTGTTCCCCCTGGGGGGTGGCAAAATAGAGCTGCTTTTTTTTGCTGTCCGGAGCCCCTCGCCAGGTAATCAGTCCTTTTTCCTCCATCCGCTTCAGCATCTGGGAAATAGCGGCCTTGCTCCTATCCCACTCCTGTGACAGATCCGTAACGGTTTTCCCCGGATGGTCAATGATGTATTTCAGCATATGCACCTCCACAGAGGTATATTTTTCTCCTGTGCCATAGTCAATGGGGATATTGGACGCTGTGTAAAGCATAGAGGCCCGGTGCAGGATATCGGCCATATCGGCGGCACTGTAGGTTTCCATAGGATGCCCTCCCAACGTGTTAAGTTCCTTTACTATATCATACCAGATAAGCACCAGAAAATCTATACAAAATTTCATTGTCGAAATTGGTTAGCCCGACGAAAATAAAAAAAAGACGTTGACATCTCATATTCGCAGTGTTAATATCATTGACAAGATGTTAATGATATTAACAATTCGCGGCCGGAGTAAAATGATTGAGGAAAGGGGGCCATGTTTCCATCGAAAACGACCTGATCGAGGATTGCTCCACCCAAGAATAAAGGAGGAATTATTATGGCGTACAACTTTGAAACTGTCGGCAAACGCTACCACACCGGCTCCAGAAAGTGGAACGAGCTTCTGGCCAGCGGCGTCCGGGAGGACGAGGACATTATCCCCTTCTCCGTGGCCGACATGGAGTTTGAGACCGCCCCGGAGATTGTGACGGCCATTAAGGAGGAGGTGGAGCACTACGTCCTGGGCTACGCCAACCCCACCCAGGAGTATCTGGACACCGTCTGCCGCTGGATGAGGGAGCGCCACGGCTGGGACGCCAGGCCGGAGTGGATTCTCCCGGAGCACGGCATTGTGGACGCTTTCTTCAACGCCGTGAAGATTTTCACGCAGCCGGGGGAGGGCGTTATGCTGATGACGCCGGTGTACTACCCCATGTACCGCGCCGTCAACGACAACAGCCGTGTCCTGGTGGACTGCCCCCTGGTGTACAAAGGCGACCGCTACGAGATCGACTTTGCGGACTTTGAGCGCAAGGCCGCCGACGAAAACACCAAGCTGCTGATCCTGTGCAGCCCCCACAACCCCATTGGCCGGGTGTGGCGGCGGGACGAGCTGGAGCACATTGCGGAAATCTGCCTGAAGCACCACGTCCTGGTCCTCTCCGATGAAATTCACTTTGATCTGGTCATGCCGGGCCACAGGCACATCGTCTACGCCTCTCTATCCGAGGAAGCAGCTAACAACTGTATCGTCTGCACCGCACCCAGCAAAACCTTCAACCTGGCCGGCCTCCAGACCTCCAACATTTTTGTCCCCAATCCCGCTCTGAGGGAGCAGTACATGGCCGGCTTGAAGCGCGGCAACCCCAACCCCAAGTGTAATATCCTTGGCTATCGCGCCTGCGAGGCCGCTTACAAGCACAGCGCCCCCTGGCTGGAACAGGCCATCCGGGTTATTGACACCAACCGCAAGCTGGTGGCGGACTTCATGGCCCGGGAGTTCCCCCAGGTTCAGGTTATCGACCTGGAGGCCACCTATCTGCTGTGGATGAACTGGCGGGGCCTGGGCCTGGACAGCAGGGAGCTGGAGCGGATCAATCACCAGGAGGCCAGGCTGTTCTTCGACGAGGGCTATATATTCGGCGCCCAGGGCGACGGCTTCGAGCGGTGGAATCTGGCCTGCCCCACCCGCTATATCCGGGAGGCCCTGGAGCGGATGAAAACGGCATATAAAAAATATGTGAAATAAGGAGAGTTGACCATGAAGCTGAAAAGAATCAATGTCCTTTATTTCAGCCCCACCGGTGGGACTGAGAAAATTGCCCGTCTTGCGGCCGGAGAACTGGCTGCGAAGCTGGGAGTGGAGCAGACATTTATCGACTTTACCAGGCCGGAGAGCCGTCAGACCGAGTACCGCTTCCAGCCGGACGATCTGCTGGTGATGGCCTCACCGGTGTATGCCGGCCGTCTGCCCAACAAGCTGATGCCTGAGTACAAGGCCAAAATCTTCGGGAACGGCGCCCCCGCCGTCCCCATCTGCGTTTTTGGCAACCGCAGCCCCGATGAGGCTCTGCGGGAGCTGATCCTGCTGCTGGAGGGCAACGGCTTCAAAATTGCCGGGGGGGCCGCTTTTGCGGGACGGCACGCCTTCTCCGATAAAGTGGGAACCGGCCGTCCTGACGAAGCTGACCTGGCAGAAATCAGGGCGTTTGCTGATAAGGCAGCGGAAAAGCTGTCCGGAACGGAGCTGCCGCTCCTGGACACAGACCGCAGCGAAATAGGCCCCTATTACGTCCCTAAGAAGGCGGATGGAACTCCCGCAAAATTTTTGAAGGCCAAGCCTCTCACCGATTGGGCCAAGTGCGTCCACTGCGGCCTGTGTGCCCGGTCCTGCCCTTTAGGAAGCATTGATAAGGATACCATGGAGACCACCGGTCTGTGCATCAAATGTCAAGCCTGTGTCCGCCGGTGTCCCACCCACGCAAAATACTTTGAGGATGCCGATTTTCTTTCCCATGTGGCTATGCTGGAGAATAATTTTACCCGGCGAGCAAAGAATATTACTATTATTTAATGCTATTGGATTCAGCCGGCAGGCAAAGCAAAAATCCCGACGTTAGGAAGTCGGGATTTTTGCTTGTTCAGATCACTTACATGTCACACTCAATTGAATGCTTTATGTTTCTCCGGATGTCCGGCCAGACGATTGCGGTCAGTCCGGGCCGCTCCAGGCAGGCGGTCTTCATCGCTTCAACAATGGTCATGTTCCGCCGTCTCCCGTCAAGAACGGCTCCTCGCTTCATTCTGCAGGGCGTACACAAACATGTTGCTGAACAGATTGGACCAGAGATTGGAGGAGCGGCCAATGTTGGCGGGATTGTTCGCCAGCTCCTCCGAGGTGTCCATCACAAAGGTCGCCAGAGTCGCCTTCATATCCTCCCAGGCCTGGATAGGAGGGACCGCCCAGCAATACATCCCATCCTTGCCCACCCGGACAAGCGCTCGGAAGGAGCCCACTACGGGGTACATAATCCCCTTGGGAACCACATAGTCCAGGGGCTGGCCGGAGAGCAGCGCGGTGGGATTATTGCCCTTCGCGTAGCGGCGGGAGCCATACCGTTTGTTGATCTGGCGGGTCGCGTCCGTGAAATTGCGCTCAATGTGGTCCCAGAGCAGGAAGATATCCGGGATGATGGGCGCCATTTTCCGCAGCAGGTCCTCCCGCGCCTCCCGGCACTCCTCGTCCAAGGCGTCCCGGTCCAGCCCAGCCTGGAGAAACTTCTTCAGCCCGACCTCTTTTCCGCTGAAGGACTGGATGGGCTGAACTCCCTTCAGATCGCTGTTTGGATACAGCACTTGATTGAACATATTCAGGATAGAGATGATCTCCCGCACATCCACCCAGCTGAGGGGCGTCTGCGCCGCACCGCCGACGTCCCGCTCCTTTGCCGCCCGCATCTGGTTCTGCCGGAACTCAACGTGGTCCAGGAGCCGCTGCCCGTTTTCAAACACGCAGCCCTTCAAAATCTCCTTGAGCACGTCAAAGCTGCGGCGCAGCTCCTCCATGCTCTTGAGGTCCACCGCCACGCTGGTGTTGCGGGCCTCGGCCAGCCCCTCGGGGGAGGTCAGCCCGGTGATTACCTCCATCTCCACATACTGCGCGGGCATCCTGTCCAGCTGTCCGTCCTTTACCTTTTTCTGGCAGTCCAGGATGATCCGCAGGGTATGACCGCCGTCGATATTCCCGTGGAGCTGCGGGTTGTCCAAATACAGATCAGCAAGCCCGGTCCGATTATCAAAGGTGATCTTTTCCGCCGAAATCAAAATGCCGCGGTTCCAAAGATGGAACCAATGCTCGGTGTCGTCCAGGAGGGACTCGCGGATGATTTTCGCGGTCTCCGTATTCAGGTTTTGATCTCTGGGGTTTGTGGACATCCAGTCCAGAAGGGCGGAGGGCACGCTACCCACAGGGGCATAAAAGCGGTACTTGACCGGGTACTCCCCCGGCCGCTCCTGGGTGCGGGGATCCTCAAAGCGGCGGAAGGATTTTGCTGGAATCGTTAATTTTGTCATTTCTTTTCACCTCATCACAAATTTTTGACAAGAAAATTGCGTCTCTGCAAAACAGAGACGCAAGAAATGACAACAAAAACCACCCTCCTGCAACAGGAGGAACGGCACCTCATTGTCTCTTCCCTCATATCTGTTTCGCAGATAATGGGCATCCGGCTACATGAACACAGGTGTTACATCAGCACTTACGATGGAAACATTAGTCCAAAATATAAGTTTGGAGTATGTTCAGTATAGCAATCTGATTCCTTTTGTCAAGCCCCCCAGGCAAAAAACGTCAAAACAGCCAAATAAATTTCCTAATATTGTGCAGAAATGACAGACAATAAGTACCATGGATTCTTAATTATAGCCAGCTTCTAGTATCAGTTTTAATGCAATTTTACCAGGAAAAACAAAACCTGCGTATAACTATCGTTAATCGCAGGTTTTGTCTACAATGGTGCGCCTGAAGGGACTCGAACCCACACGCGTTACCGCACGAGAACCTAAATCTCGCATGTCTGCCAATTCCATCACAGGCGCGGAGGCAAGACGGCGAATGTTCACTGCCGTCTTTGCTATCATACAGGAACACGGGAAAAAAGTCAATCATGCAGAAGAAAATGTTCGAGCGCTTCGGAGTTGGTTCCAAGCGAAATAGCAACAGGTACAGGCAATCCCTACAGTAGCTGCGGCGAAGTCACCATCGGCTACGGCGGGGATACAGGGAGAAAGGGTTCAGGCGGAGGAAGTAATTATACTCCGGGTGGGCAGATAGCGATAGATATTGACTGATACGGATGCACACCGCGACAGGCTCCACTTTATTTTTCCAGCTCCGCAGCCAGCGACTCCACGGCCCGGGCCGCATAGCCGGGCAGGGGCAGGCTCTCCACGCCGGCCACGACTACGCCGCAGCTGTTCATGGGCACCAGGAACTTCTTTGCCCGGCATCTGCCCACGGCCCCGGCCATAGCGGGGGTAACCTCCCCCAGGATGGCGTCGGCCACCACGATCCCCACCGGGCCCAGCACCCCGTCGGCGTCCGCCACGTTCCGGACCACCGGATTTTCCCCGGTGGCCCCAAAGTCCGCCCCCGCCTTGAGCATGGCGGCGGTGGCCGCGGAATTGGTGCCCAGGGCGTACACCTGAGCCCGGGGCAGGCGGGCCTTTACCTCCGCCACCAGCAGGCAGCCCAGCCGGCCCCCCTGGCCGTCGATGACAGCGATTTTCACAGGCAAAACTCCCTTTTCATAAGATAGTACGGGGGTGGTCCTATTGTCTTCCATCTACAACGCCAACAGCGGCGAGCTGCTCACCATGGCGGTGGCCCTCTCCGCGGCCCTTGCCCAGGGGCAGAGCCAGGCCCATCTGGCCAAGCTGGGGGCCTTCTTCACCATTGTGGGGGACACGCTGAACCTCTACGCCCTCCAGCCCAGTCAGGTGGACCGGGCCGGAACGGCCCTCAGCCTCGCAGATAATCTCTGATCTCCTCCATCCGGTCCACCGCCGACTGGTAGCCCTCGGCCCACAGCAGGCGCAGCTTCTCGGTGTTCCGCTCGGTCCGTGCCACCCCCAGGGTGGACTCCGGGGCAATTACCAGCAGCTTTCCCTCCCGTTCCGCCTGGAACAGCGCCTCCCGGTCCCGGTTGTACACCTCCGCCCGGTGCTCCATAGCCTCCACAAAGGCCGGATAGGCCCGGTACCGCTTGCGGATCAGCTTCATCATCCGGTCCGGCCTGCGGCGGTAGCTCCGGGGACGGGTGAGCACCACAATCACCCTGCGGCATCTGTCCAGCGCCCGCCGCCAGGGAATGGCGTCGCCGATGCCGCCGTCCAGATAGGGCTGGCCGTTGATCTCAAAGATGGGGAACAGCAGGGGCATGGCGCAGCTGGCCTGAAGGACAGCCGACTTCTCGTCCCGCCGGGGGACGGTCAGGTAGTCCGCCCGGCCGGTATTCAGGTTGGTGACCACCGCCTCCACCTCTCCGGGGTAGGCGGCGAAGGCGTCGTAGTCGAAGGGCACCAGCTCATTTGGGATGGTGCTGAACCCGAACTCCAGCCCGAAGTAGGACCGGTTGTCCTTGTCCGCCAGATTCCGCAGACCCATATACCGCCTGTCCGGGGCGTAGCGGGTGACCACCTCCAGGTTGCGCCGGGGCTGCCCGGACACATAGCTCACCCCGTAGGCGATTCCCGCCGACACGCCGATGACGTAGTCGGTCATGATGTTGCCGTCCAGCAGGCCGTCGCACACGCCGCTGGAAAAAATAGCGCGGAGGGCCCCGCCCTCCAAAACAAGCCCAGTTTTCATAGAGACCTCCTGCGCCCGCACCGGGCGCTTTTTTATTATACCCCTTCCAGGAGGATTTTGCAAACTGTTCCAATTGCAGGGTTCAAAAAGAGTCAGCTCTTTTGCTTCCCGGTTTTTGCGTTCTCCAGCGCCGCCGCCAGTTCCTCGGAGGACTCCTTCATCCCCCGCCGGAACCAGACCTCAATCCAGCCATACAAAAAGAACGCCACATAGGCGGAGGAATAAGCGGCGGCCATCTCCTGTTCCGGATTGAAGCCGCATAGCTCCAGAATAATGTCTTTGAGCAGATAGACCAGCCCCCGCCTGTTCAGCAGGCTGTAAAAGTCCCGGTTTGCTTCAAAATGGGAAAACACGATCCGAACTGTTTCGCTGACTGGGAGGTCGGGCGTACCTTTGCACTGATCCGCCCAGTCATGGGATAGAGCTTTCATATACGCTTTGACGATATCCTCTTTCCCCTCATAGTTGCGGTAGAACGATGTCCGCCCCACTCCCGCCATATTACACAATTCACTGACAGAAATTTCGCTGATTGGCTTTTCCTTCAGCAGCTCCAGCATGGAGCCGGTAAGATGCTCCACCACATAGGCGTTGCGGCTCTCGTTGCTGAACGGTGAAACATTTTTCGTCTTTTGTTCCATTTTTACTGCCCCCATTGACAAGGTTGTCTCTTGCTGTTACACTTATGCCGCTGTTACGATTGTTACACATCATAGCATGCAATAAAAAAACTGTCAAGGAGAGAGCTTCACATGACACTGACGCAAAAACGGCTGCTGATGGAGGCTGTAGAGGAATATCTGGACAAATATATGCCGGTGAAGTGAGGTTTTAAGATATTATGAAGCTGGTATTGAAAATTCTAAAGGTTGTGGGGATCATTTTTCTGGTTCTGGTCGCGCTGATTGTGGCGCTTCTGTTCTGGCTGTCAACACGGCCCTTTGTTCCAAACAACTACACAAAAACCGTGGACACAGGCGGAGAAATTGAGGCCAAATACCTGTCTATGGGCGCTCATGAAGTGAAGTATACCGAAGCGGAGGCCCCCGGGGATTGGAAAAAGTTTGAGGCCTGGTACCCGGAGGAGCTGGAGACCAGCGGCGACACATACCCGGTGGTGGTGTTCGCCAACGGCACAGGGGTGTACGCGTCAAAATACAAGGCGCTGTTCCGGCACTTGGCCTCCTGGGGCTTTATCGTGATTGGCAACGAGGACCCCAGCACCTGCACCGGGGCCTCCGCCGAGGCCACTTTGGTTTGGCTGCTGGAGCAGAACAGCGATCCGGACAGCGTATTCTACCGGAAGGTGGACACCGAACACATTGGGATTTCTGGCCACTCTCAGGGCGGTGTAGCCGTATTTAACGCGGTCAGCGAACAACCCCACGGGAATCTATATACCTGCGCGGTAAGCCTTTCCCCCACCGAATGGGCTGTGGCAATGGCCATCGGACTGACTTATGATCCGAGCAAAATGTCTGTTCCCGCTCTGATACTGGCGGCCCCGGAAAAAGACGTAATTACCCCGGAAGGGGTGCGAAATTTGTCTGATACGATCCCTGCGGACACAGTGACAGCCCTCCGGCCCGGCATGGACCACGGAAAGATGCTGTACTCAGCGGACGGCTATGTGACCGCATGGTTTATGTGGCAGCTCCGGGGCGACCGGGAAGCGGCACGAGCGTTCATCGGGGAGTACCCCGAAATTCTGAACAACGTTATGTATCAGGACGCCAGGATAAATCTGAAATAAGCGGCTGTTTAAAAGATCACGGTCTTGAACGGATTGTAAAGCAAGGGTATGGAGGGCAGACTTGAAAGAGTCTGTCCTCCGGCATATCAACGATGAGAGCCTGTACCGCATGCACGGCTATATCCGCCTCCTCCTGTATAGTTGTGCAGATTTCACAAGAGTGCGGCCTGAGCTGACCGGTCGGAGTTTTTTTGTCCGCGTCAGGAGGACAGTGAGCTTTAGCGCACCTTAAGGCCGGCTTTTGGCACCTTAAACCGCCGAAAACGCCCCTTTTCGGGGTGTATCTTTTGGCGTAATATTGCGCTCTGTATTTGATGTCCGCTTCAGGAGGACAAAATTGCTTTTCATCGCTGTGCGGCTCCCTGTTGATTTTTTTGGAGGAGCGCATTATAATACAGGGGATAAAAACCGCCTGAGGCGGCGAGAGCGGGTGAGCGCATATGGCTATTATTGGTATCGACCTGGGCACCACCAACAGTCTGGCGGCGGTGTGGCGCAACGGAAAGAGCGAACTGATCCCCAACGGTCTGGGGGAATATCTGACTCCCAGCGTGGTCAGCGTGGACGACGACGGCTCCATTCTGGTGGGGGCGGCGGCCCGGGACCGGCTGATCTCTCATCCGGAGCGGACGGCCGCCTGCTTCAAGCGAAACATGGGCACCAGCCGCCGCTATACCTTGGGGGACAGGGTTTTCACGGCGGAGGACCTGTCCTCCTTCGTCCTGCGCCGCCTGCGGGAGGACGCGGAGGCCTACCTGGGCGAGGTGGTGGACGAGGCGGTAGTGAGCGTCCCCGCCTACTTTGCCGAGGCCCAGCGGGCGGCCACCAAGCGGGCCGGGGCCCTGGCCGGGCTGACGGTGGAGCGGCTGGTGAACGAGCCCTCCGCCGCCGCGGTGGCCGGCCACATCGGCGAGGGGGAGGAGGACAAGGTGTGTCTCGTCTTCGACTTCGGCGGCGGCACCCTGGACGTCTCCCTGGTGGAGCGGTTTGACAACGTGGTCAGCGTCACCGCCGTCAGCGGGGACAACTTTCTGGGGGGCCGGGACTTTGACGAGCTCATCGCCCGGGGCTTCTGCCAGGACTGCAATCTCAACTTCGACAGTCTGTCCCGCCAGCGGCAGGAGACCCTTGTCCGCCAGGCGGAGACCTGCAAAATGGCCCTCACCGGCCAGGAGCCGGTGATTATGGCGGTGTCTGACGAGGAGATATCCGCCTCCCTGGCCCTCACCCACGAGTGGGTCATCCGCAAGAGCGGAAGTCTGTTCCAGCGGATGCTGGCCCCGGTGCGCAAGGTGTTCATGGACGCCGGCATGGGGGCGGACGAGCTGGACGAGCTGGTGATGGTAGGGGGGTCCAGCCATATGCCGGCGGTGCGCCGGTATATCGCCAGGGCCCTGGGCCGGGAGCCCGCCGCCGGGACCCGTCCCGACACCGCCATCGCCATGGGCGCGGGCATCTGTTCCGGAATGAAGGTCCGGGCCAGCGACCTGCGGGAGCTGGTCCTCACCGACGTGTGCCCCTTCACCCTGGGGGTCAACGTGCTCAACCGGGCGGAGGAGAGCCGGGACCTGATGTCTCCCATCATTGAGCGCAACAGCGTGCTGCCCACCAGCAAGGAGGGCACCTACTATACCGCCCGGGACAACCAGCGGTCGCTGGACATCAAGGTGTATCAGGGGGAAAACCGCTACTGCGACGACAACACCTATCTGGGCCATGTGGAGATCGCCGTCCCCCCCGCCCCCCGGGGGGAGCAGTACGTCCGGGTGCGCTTTACCTATGACATCAACGGCCTGCTGGAGGTGGACGTGGTGGCCAAGGACGGCCAGACCGGCCGCCTGGTCCTTCAGGGCTCCGGCATGACGGAGGAGGAGGTGGAGCAGCGGCTGCGCGAGCTGGAGGGGCTGAAGATGCACCCCAGAGACCAGGAGGGGCCCCGCACCCTCATCGCCCGGGGGGAGCGGCTGTACGCCATGACGGTGGGCCAGATGCGGGACCAGGTGGCCTATATGCTGGACTGGTACCAGATGCAGCTGTCCACCCAGGAAAATCTGCGGGTGGCCAAGGCCAGCCGCCGTGTCTCCGCCTTCTTCGACCAGGCGGAGGCCTACATTGGGGTGGGCGACCTGCCGCCCCTGGACCTGGACCCCCTGGCCGGCGAGGATGGGGATGAGGAGGAGGAGACATGAGCTGGCCCTGGAGTCAACTGGGCCTGCCCGGCCCCTCTGAGCTGTCGGAGGTCCGCCACGCCTACGCCGAGAAGCTGAAGACCACCCACCCGGAGGAGGACCCGGAGGGCTTCCAGCGCCTCCACTCCGCCTACCAGCTGGCCAGCCGCATGGCCCGCCAGCAGAAGCGGCGGCCGGAGCCGATGCCTCAGCCTGAGCGCCCGGCCCGGCCGGAGCCCTCCCGCCCGCCGGAGGAGGAGTTCAACTACGAGGAGCTGCTCCGGGACGGGGGAGAACAGCCTCGGCTCCGCCGCGAGGAGGATGGGGAACAGGACTTCAACTTTGAGGAGCTCCTTCAGGACGGGGACGGGCCCTCCCGTCCCCCCCGGGGCCCGGAGGAGGAGCGGGACTTTGACTTCGAGCGCCTCTTTGCCGAGGGGGAGGCGGAGCGGGCGGAGGAGCGCCGCCGCCGGGGTGAGGCGCGCCGGCGGGCCCAGGCGCAGGCCCGGGCCTATGCCCGGGAACGCCAGAAGGCCCAGGAGTGGACCCGGCAGCGGGAGCGCTGGCAGCGCCAGGAGCAGCAGAATGTCTATGACCGGGAGCGCCGGGACCAATTTTCTCAGGAGGAGGCGCGGTGGCAGAACACCGAGACCATCCTCCACACCCTGGAGATGCTCCACAACGCCCGTGCGCCCCTGGGGGAGTGGGAAAAATTCTTTGCCAGCCCCCTGTTTCAGCAGAATAAAGACAGCCTGGACCTGATCTTTGGACTGGAGGACTTTGTCAGCAGCAAACCCATGCCTAGGGAGGTCAGGCTGGCCCTGTTCCTGGCCTACGGCTTTGACAAGGGACCCTCCCGGCCTGAGCTGCGGCCCCTGTATCAGATGCTCCTCCCGGACTGGAGAGCGGAAAATCATGAGAAAATCCATGAGCGAAAGCTTGCGATTCTGGGCGTGATTCTGGGCCTTGTGGGGCCTTTTATCCTGGGTCCCCTGCTGGACATGGGGTTTATTTCCGCCTTCTTCGTCAGCCTGGGTGTGGTCTGGATCGCCTGGGTGATCCGGAAGGTGGTCAGGACAGGGTCCATGGAGAAGCGGGCCCGGGGCGGGAAGGTGAGCAAAAAGGACGAGCTGCGGGCCATGCTGGGCTTTGGCCTGGCCGTGGTGATGGTGCTGGTGCTGGGCTGGATGCGGTCAAACCCCGGGAGGGGCCTGAGGGACCTTCTGCCCACCAGAGACCCCCGGGAGCAGACCTGCCGGTATATCCGGGAGGACTTCGGGGTGGAGGTAGCCTCCCTGTACAATATGAACGACAATTACGCCACCGAACGCTACGGCAACGTGTTTTACCTGAAGGACACCCCGAACCGGCAGTTTCTGGCCGGACCCGACGGCGAGCGAGACATAAAAAACGGCAGGCCCGGTTACACCACCAACCTGCCGGAGATGCTGCTGCTGTGGGAGCTGAGGGACTTCGCAAAGGACCACAAGATGGAGCCGGTGGACAGCCTGGACCGGGGCGAGGTGCGGCAGGAGGCCGGCGGCGTCCACCTGGACCAGGGCCTGGAGCAGTGGGAGACCACCGGGACCTTCCTCATCACGCTGCCCATCGACGGGGGAGAGGATATCATCCGGGACCTGGGGGAGCTGCTGGACAGGCTGAAGGAGGAGAAGTGGTACAAGTCCCTGGCTACGCGGTGCACGCTGGTGCTGTGCAGCCAGGAGATGGAGGAGGGCCGGGTGGTGATGATCCGCACCCAGCCCGGCCTGACGGTGTATTCAACAGCCCAGTGCCTGGGCCTGTATGAGGAGACCTTCGCCCATGAGTGCTGCGCACAGATCCTCAAGGAGCTGGAGCTGGACCGGGACTTTATGGGGGAGGGGGAGGAGCGGTACACCCTGACCAATGAGGGAAAGGCCAAAATCCAGGGCCTGGACTGCTACAAGCTCTTTGGCCTGGACGGAGACGGCGAGGTGGCTATGGAGTACTATGTCTACCCCAAGCTGCGGAACATCTACTGTCTGCCCGGAAATTTTTGGGAGACGGGCAATACGGAGGACCAGCTGGGCTTCTACCGCCTGCTCTATTGGGGGGACAGAGGTACCTTTAATCTGTTCTACCCCTGGCTGCGGGTGGGATGAGGAAGAGCCTGCCATGAATTATGGTAACCATCCTGCTGTTTCAAAAATTTTCGGCAAATTTAACGAAAATTCATGATTTTGTAACACATCGGCGTCATAATGTGGTCGAGGTGATTTTTGTGACATTCAGCGAAAGGCTCCGGCAGCTGCGCCAGGAGAAAAAAATGACCCAGTCCACCCTGGGCAGGGCAATTGATATATCCCCCCGGATGATCAGCTTTTATGAGAGCGGTAACCATTTTCCACGGGATGAGATTATTCTGAAACGGATGGCCAATCTGTTTGAGGTGAGCCTGGACTACCTCCTGGGGCACTCCGACCTGCGGGAGGAGGCCGCGCTGAAAAAGCTGTGCGGTACTTATCGGAGCCTGTCTGATGCAGACCGCAGGACAGCGATGGATTTTATAAGCTTTCTGGCTGAAAAAAATCACCCGAAGGACTGAGAATAATTCAGAAATGACGAAGCCCCGCCGGTCAGCCGGCGGGGCTTCTCGGTTTGTCAAAAAAACCTTGTCCCCGCAGGGCGGGGCTCCTTTGGAAAGGAGCTGTCGGCCGCGAAGCGGCTGACTGAGGATTGTATTTTGCCGCAGGCAAAATGTATGAAATAATCCTGAATTTCGATTACTTCGTATGTTTTGCTTCGCAAAACGCAATCCTCCGCCCCCTTCGGGGGCACCTCCTTTCAAAAGGAGGCTTTTGGTGCTCTCTGCTCCACTGGAGCTTTTTTAATAGGCTGACCCCCCGCCGGTCAGCCGGCGGGGCCTTTGCGTATAAAGAGCGTCCCCCAAGACAAAGCTTTGGGAGGACGCTCTTACTGTTGGGAAAATCAGGGAGCGTTTCCACGTCAAAACGACGAAAGTCTTTCCACTGCGCACTAGCGCTTTAACGAATTAAACGAAGTTATTGAATGAAGGGCGAAAAGAATTGACTTGCAAAAATAACCGTGGTAAGGTGGTAGTGTTCACATCAGGGGAGAGGTCGAAGCAAGATTCGACAAATTAACTTTCGGGAGGAAACAGTTATGAGCATTCAGAATGAATATTTGAACGGTTTGATGGAGCGGGTGGTCCAGCGGGACCCCGGCGAGAAGGAGTTCCACCAGGCGGTGCGTGAGGTTCTCACCTCCCTGGCACCGGTGGCCAACGCCCGCCCCGAGCTGATAAAGGAAGGTGTGATGGACTGCCTGGTGGAGCCTGAGCGCACCATCAAGTTCCGGGTGCCCTGGGAGGACGATCAGGGCAATATCCACGTCAACCGGGGCTACCGCATCCAGTTCAACAGCGCCATCGGTCCCTACAAGGGGGGCCTGCGGTTCCACCCCTCGGTGAACGAGAGCATCATCAAGTTCCTGGGCTTTGAGCAGACCTTCAAGAACAGCCTCACCGGACTGCCCATCGGCGGCGGCAAGGGCGGCTCCGACTTCGACCCCAAGGGCAAGAGCGAGGCCGAGGTGATGCGGTTCTGCCAGTCCTTCATGAACGAGCTGTTCAAGTACATTGGCCCCGACACCGACGTGCCCGCCGGCGACATCGGGGTGGGCGCCCGGGAGATCGGCTATCTCTTCGGCCAGTACAAGCGGCTGCGCAACGAGTTCACCGGCGTCCTCACCGGCAAGGGCCTCACCTACGGCGGCTCCCTGGCCCGGAAGGAGGCCACCGGCTACGGCCTGTGCTACCTGGCCGACTGCCTCCTCAAGGACAACGGCAAGGGCTTTGAGGGGTCCACCGTGGTGGTGTCCGGCTCCGGCAACGTGGCCATCTACGCCTGCGACAAGGCCACCCAGCTGGGGGGCAAGGTGGTGGCCATGTCCGACTCCAACGGCTACGTCTACGACAAGGACGGCATCGACCTGGACCTGATGAAGCAGATCAAGGAGGTGGAGCGGGCCCGCATCAAGGAGTACGCCGCCCGCAAGCCCGGCGTGGAGTACCACGAGGGCTGCGTCAACATCTGGAATGTGCCCTGCGACATCGCCCTGCCCTGCGCCACCCAGAACGAGCTGCCCCTGGAGGGGGCCAAGGCCCTGATGAAAAACGGCTGCTTCGCCGTCGTCGAGGGGGCCAACATGCCCTCCACCCCCGAGGCCATGGACGCCCTTCAGGAGGCTGGTATCCTCTTTGCCCCCTCCAAGGCCGCCAACGCCGGCGGCGTGGCGGTGTCCGCCCTGGAGATGAGCCAGAACTCCATGCGCTTCTCCTGGACCTTCCAGGAGGTGGACGACCGGCTGAAGACCATTATGACCGACCTGTACCACAACGCCGCCCGGGCCGCCGAGCAGTTCGGCATGGCGGGCAACCTGGTGGCGGGGGCCAACATCGCCGGCTTCCTGAAGGTGGCCGACTCCATGCTGGCCTACGGCCTGGTGTAAGGAGGGGAGACTATGAACAACTACGCGGCCCGCGTATTGGAGCGGCTCCGCCGGAAGTACCCCGGCGAGGGGGAGTACCTCCAGTCCGTTCAGACCTGGCTGGAGATGATTGATCCCGCCTTGAACGACCCCCGCTATGAGAAGCTGGACCTGCTCACCCGCATGGTGGAGCCGGAGCGGATGGTCACCTTCCTGGTGCCCTGGGTGGACGACAGGGGCAATGCCCACACCAACCACGGCTACCGGGTGCAGTTCAACAGCGCTATCGGCCCCTACAAGGGGGGCCTGCGGTTCCACCCCTCGGTGAACGAGAGCGTGGTGAAGTTCCTGGGCTTTGAGCAGACCTACAAGAACGCCCTCACCGGCCTGCCCATCGGCGGGGCCTCCGGCGGCGCCGACTTCGACCCCAGAGGCAAGTCCGACCGGGAGATCATGCGGTTCTGCCAGTCCTTTATGAACGCCCTGTACCGCTACATCGGCGCCGACACCGATATCCCCGCCGGCGACATCGGGGTGGGCGCCCGGGAGATCGGCTACCTCTACGGCCAGTACAAGCGCCTGCTGGGCAAGGCGGAGAGCTCCGCCCTCACCGGCAAGGGCCTCACCTACGGCGGCAGCAAGGTCCGCCTGGAGGCCGCCGGGGCGGGCACCGTCTACTTCCTGGATCGGATGGTGGCCAGCCACGGGGACAGCCTGGAGGGCAAGACCATCGCGGTGTCCGGCTTCGGCAATATGAGCTGGGGCGTGTGCCGCAAGGCCGAGCAGCTGGGGGCAAAGGTGGTCACCCTCTCCGGCCCCGACGGCTACGTCTACGACCCGGACGGCGTCACCGGGCAGGAGAAGCTGGACTTCCTGCTGGAGATGCGGGACGGCGGTCAGGACCGGGTGTCCGCCTACGCCAGAGAGTTCGGGGTGGAGTTCTTCCCCGGCAAGAAGCCCTGGGAGGTCAAGACCGATATCGTCATTCCCTGCGCCACCCAGAACGAGCTGGACGTGGAGGACGCCATCTGTATCCTGGCCAACGACGTGCGCTACTACGTGGAGGGGGCCAATATGCCCGCCACCGGCGAGGCCATGAAGCTGCTGCGCCTCAGCCCCAAGATTTATACGGCGGGGGCCAAGGCCTCCGGCTCCGGCGGCGTGGCGGTGTCCGCCCTGGAGATGGCTCAGAACTCCATCCGCTATAACTGGAAGCGCTCTGAGGTGGACGGCAAGCTGCGGGTCATCATGGGCTCTATCTACGACGCCTCCGCTGCGGCCGCCAAAGAGTACGGCCTGGGGGACGACCTCATCGCTGGCAACGACATCGCCGCCTTCAAGAAGATTTCCGAGGCCATGATCGCCCAGGGACTGTAACAGAACATCGACAGGGGACGCACCGTCGGGTGCGTCCCTTTTTGGTTTGCGGCCAAAGCCTCCCATTGCGAAGGGGACCTTTGGCGCATATCCTGAAAAGGTCTTGCATCCCGGGAAATTTTGTTGTAGAATAAAGGCAGGACGTACGTCCTATTGTTTCCTGTTCAGGAAACAATAGGACGTACGTCCTATTGTTTCCTGTTCAGGAAACAATAAGTGCGTTCAATTCAAAAAAGGAGACAGAGATGATGAGAAAGAATATCCTATCCCTTGCGCTGGCTCTGGCAATGTGCCTGGGGCTGACCATCCCGGCTTTTGCAGAATCTTATACGTACGGCTACAGCGATGGTATTATCATTACCGCTTATTCAAACGGCTCGCTCAGCTATATCGGAGCAGGGACACTGAGCTCGGATCATGTGAATGGGGGCATAGAATGTCTCGATTACGCGGGCTTTATTATCGATGGTTCTGACTATGTTTATGCTAGTGACACTGTCTCAATCAGTATCGGGCCGGGAATTACTGTCGCTGATGACTTCAAAGAGGTGTGGTACTCTGTTTCCCGTGATCTGGGGTTTTCCGTCACATTCAACAACTCTACTACCGCTGAGACAATCGCCTCTCCCAGTAATGACGGTCTGGAGGTGAACGGCGTGGTGGCTGTTCCCACGGTGTACAAGATCGGGGGGAGCAACTACTTCAAAATCCGTGACGTGGCCGCCATGCTCAACGGCACTGAGAAGCAGTTCTCCGTGGGCTACGACGGCACGAAGAACGCCGTCACCGCCACCACCGGCGAGAGCTACGACATGCAGTCCGGCGACCTGGAGGGCCCGGCCAAGGGCGGCAGGTCCGCCGCCGCCAGCAACGACGCTATTTACGTCAACGGCGAGAAGATCACCGCCGAGGTGTACAAGATCAACGGCTCCAACTACTTCAAGCTCCGTGACCTGGGCAGGGCCCTGGACTTCTATGTGGGCTGGAGCGCGGACCGGGGCATGTATATCGAAACCGGCAAGCCCTACAGCGAGTAAAACAGAAGCGGCTCCCAATGGGGCGTTGAGATAAGAAAACGTCTGTAGGGGCGCATACTATGCGCCCGCGGGCGGCTGATAGCCGCCCCTACAGGGTTTCTTAAAGCAACACCCTCAACCGGGGGCCGCTTTTTCTACCAAAACAGTTCAGGGTGTTTTTCATGATTCCTGCGGCTTTCTCTGTCTGAGCAGCGGCATACTCCCGGTGAGCTGATTGACCTTTTTCTTCGGGCCGCAGATGGCGACGCCTAAATATTGCAGGGCACTCTCAGGGACGCGGCTCATCTTCTCCGTAAATTCGTCATAGGTCCGGCAGCCCTGGGCCAGGTCGGAGAAGTCCACCGCCGTCAGCTCCTGAAAATCGGGCTGATAGAGCCTTTCCCGTATCCGCCTGATAGCTGACCGCGTCCCCCGCAGGATGGGTACCGGAAATTCGATGATGCCGAGATGCTCGCTGCCGCTCCGGTCGGTCACGTCGGCCCCTACCACCTCCGGCATTTGCTTCCCCAGGGTGATGCCCATGATCGCCGCCGTATTTGCTATCATTCCCAGGGGCAGGCTCTCGTCAATCACCATGACGCACTTTTCATTTTGCCAGTCCATTTTGCTTTTCCTCCACATTTTTAAAGATTTCCTGATAGACACCGGGGGTCAGCCCAATAAATCGGTTGAAGTAGTTGGTGAAGTGGCTCTGATCGGAGAAGCCGGTTTGCAGCGCCGCCTCAACGGGAGGGACGCCCTGCTCCAACAGCTCTCTGGCCTTGCCAATACGGATGTTTTCCAGATAGCTGTAGGGCGTGACGCCCTTCGACTTTGTAAATGCCCGGAGCAGGGTGGATTTGCTCAACCCGACGCAGCGGCACATCTGCTCCAGGCAGATTCGCTCCCCGTAATGCCCCTCCATAATGCAGCAGGCCTGTTCAATTTCCTCCCGGCACTCCGGGACGCAGTGTTCGAAGGGCTGGCCGTACCGCTGGATCAGCAGGGAGATCAGAAGCAGCAGATTTTCCTCTTTCCCAAATTCGCGGGAGCCTTTCATCACCAGCTTGTGGAGCGGGCGCAGGCAGCAGGTGATTTCCTCATCGGAGATTACATTTCGGGAAAATCCGGGCGGCGCCCGCCTGCCGGTGACCTCCTCCGCCAGGTCCAGCATGACCTCCCTGGTGAGGTTGAAGCCCCGGTAATCCAGCGTGCCGCCGTCACTCTGAACACAGGCGTGGCTGTCCCCCGGGTTGAACAGGAGGACATCGCCCCTTGTGACGGTGTACTCCTGATTCTTGCAGGACAAAACGCGCGCCCCGTCCTCCACAAATCCGATCACATAGTACTCATGGAAATGGTTCGGGAAGGGCTGCACAATGCCCTCAAAGTGGTAAGCCTCCATGCGGAGCTCCTCGTCGTAGACCACTGTCCGCACCTCTTTTTTCATCCGCGGTCCCTCCTTGTCCGCCCCATTATAACAGCCGGGGACTGTGCCGGCTTGTAAAATATCTTCATTTTTTATGTGGCAAAGAAAGCGGCGCAGGGACAATACACCCGGATCAAGAAAAAAGCGGACTTCCCCTGTTACAAGGAGAAGTCCGCCGGGAAGGATTGATGTGTCTGCTGCCGGATAAATTTCAAACCTTACCCCTTGGCCACCGCTGCGGCAATGGAGACCTCCAGGGGGAGGCAGGGGATGAGAGTGGCCTGGAAGGCGTGGTACAGGTCGGATTTCCCCGGCCACACTGTGCCGATTACCTGGTTGTTCCGGTCCAGCTGGTGGAACCAGGAGCCGTTTTTGTGGTCCAGCACCGTGCTGTCCAGATAGGCCATGAATTGGGCGTAGTCGGCGGCGTACCGCTCCTTGCCGGTGACCCGGTGGAGGACGGCGGAAGTGTTGATGGCCTCTGCCAGGGTCCAGTGCATCCGGTCGTGGACCACCGGACGGCCCGTCCAGTCGGTGGTGTAAACCAGGCCGGGGGCCCCGTCGGCATTCCAGGCGTCCCCCACCGCGGTGGTGTACAGGTGCTCCGCCGCCTCAATGAAGGGGGCGGCCTTCTCTTTGTCCGCGGACAGGGCCCACTGGGTAATCAGCCGGGCCCACTCGATGCCGTGGCCGGGGGTGGCGCCGTAGGGCTTGAAGGGGTCGTCGGGCCGGTCCCGGTTCAGCTCGGGCTGGGGAACCCAGTCGCTGGAGAAGTGCTCCGGAATGCGCCAGCTGTTCTCTCCGGCCCAGCCCAGCACCCGGCGTATAATCCGTCCCGCCCTGGCCCGGTACTGCTCCGCGCCGGTGGCGTCGGCCACGGCCAGGAAGGCCTCCACCGAGTGCATGTTGGCGTTCAGGCCCCGGTAGGGGTCCAGAACGGCAAAGTCGGTGTCCCAGGTGTCCCGGGACAGGCCCTCCGACTCGTCCCAGAAGCGCAGGTCGTAGACGGCCAGGGCGTCGTCCAGCAGCTCCTTCGCCCCGGGCCGGCCCGCCAGCAGGGCGGAGGAGGCGGCCAGGATGACAAAGGCGTGGGCGTAGCACTGCTTGGTGGGCATGACGGAGCCGTCCTGGTTGAGGCCGGCGTACCAGCCGCCGTGGACGGAGTCGTGGAGCTCGCCCCGCAGTCCCCTGACGGCGGCGTCCGCCAGGGGGCCGGCCTGGGCGTCCCCCAGCATGGAGCCGATGCTGTACACGTGGGCCATGCGGCTGGTGATCCAGGTCTCCCGGCCCTTTTCCGGCCAGGGGGCGCCGTCGTCCCCCAGGTAGTAGGACCCGCCGCCGGGGGAGGGGAACCTCCGCCCGAATTCCAGCAGGGTCTGGCGGACCCGGGTCAAAAAGGCCCGGTTTTCTTTGGTGTTCAGCTGATAGTTTTGTTCCATGGCAATACCTCCCGTCATGGTGCCATACTGAGACACTTGCTGATTTTGTATCCCCCGGTGCTGAGGTTGTCCAGCACCGAGGTGCGGGTGTCCAGGTCGTTGAAATGCCACCACTCGGAGGCCAGGGGGGTGAGGCCCGCCTCGGTGCAGTAGCGCTGGAGGGCCAGGGCGGGCTGGTTGGCCGCCATGGTGTCGGTCATTTTGGCGGATTTCCAGGCGGTGGGGGAGTGGCTGGCCACCGGGCCCACATAGGTGGCGGCGGCCTTGCTCAGCTCGTGGATGGGGGTGGGCATGGTGTACTCCTGGTACTCCCGCACCCGGAGGACCTCATACCGCCCGATCTGCTGCAGCTCCGCCCGCTCAATCCGGGCCAGGGACACGTCCATGGCAAAGCCCCGCTGGTGGTTGGAGTAGCCCCCGGCGATGAACCAGGAGATGTTCCAGGGGGCGCTGGCTACGGCCTCCTTCACCTTGGGGTTGTTCCGGCTGAGGGTGGTGAGGGCCTTGTAGACCTTGGTCTGGACCTCGTGGGGGCGGTAGCCTTCGTAGAGCACCAGGGTGTTGCCCTGGGCCAGGGCGGCCTGCTGGGCCTGGCAGATGGTCTTGGCCATGGGGTAGAGCACAGGCATCATGAATTCGTTGCGCTCCAGGCGGTGGTTGTAGTCCCCCCTGGGGTAGAAGGCCTGACCGGTGATGTTGGGAATTTTCTTCCCCAGGGTCCGGAACCGGGAGTCGTAGGAGTTGGTGGCGTTGTAGACCATGGAGGGGATGACGTCGGGCAGATTGATGAGGCAGTAGCGGTTTTCAATCCATCCGGTGCCCTCCTTGCACTCCACCAGCCACCAGCAGCCGTCCTCGCTCTCCTCCAGCACGGTGAAGGGGGTGCCCGGGCTGAACACGTCCAGCGCCCCCTCGAAGGGGTCGATGTCGGGCTCAGGCTCGGGCTCCGGGAGGGGCTCCTCGCCGGGGGCGTAGATGATCTCGCCGTCGGGACCCACTGTGGGCTGGGAGGGGGTGCTCACGTCCCCGGGCTGGGAGAAGTCAGGCAGGAAGGGGGAGGGAGGGGCAGGAGTCAGCCCTCCGAAGGAGCTGGCCTCCCCCTGCCCGCCGGAGATATCTCCGGTCTGGGCGGGGTCCTCCGTCCCGGGCTGAGGGCCGGCGGGCTGTGCGGGGTCCTCGGTCCCGGGCTGGGGATCGGCGGGCTG
>CATNCS010000027.1 GCA_950097245.1 uncultured Oscillospiraceae bacterium
AAGGCCAACGCCGTGCCCATCCAGCTGCCCATCGGCTGCGAGGAGACCTTCAAGGGGATCATCGACCTGGTGGAGATGGATGCCGACGTCTACTACGACGACCTGGGCAAGGACATGCGGGTGGAGGATATCCCCGCCGACATGATGGACAAGGCTCAGGAGTACCGCACCAAGCTGCTGGACGCCTGCGCCGACATCGACGAGGAGATCATGGAGCTGGTGCTGGACGAGAAGCCTGTCCCTGAGGATATGATCCGTCGGGCTCTGCGCAAGGGCACCATCGACAACCTGCTGGTCCCCGTGACCTGCGGCACGTCCTACAAGAACAAGGGGGTCCAGAAGCTGCTGGACGCCATCGTGGACTATATGCCCTCCCCCATCGACATCCCCGCCATCCAGGGCGTCAACCCCGACACCGACGAGGAGGATTCCCGCCCCGCCGACGACAGCGCCCCCTTCTCCGCCCTGGCCTTCAAGATTGCCACCGACCCCTATGTGGGCCGTTTGTCCTTCGTCCGGGTGTACTCCGGCATGCTGAACACGGGCACCTCTGTGCTCAACAGCACCAAGAAGCAGAAGGAGCGCATTGGCCGCATCCTCCAGATGCACGCCAACCACCGGGAGGACATCGAGACCGTCTACTCCGGCGACATCGCCGCTGTCATCGGCCTGAAGAACTCCACCACCGGCGACACCCTCTGCGACGAGAAGCACCCCATCATCCTGGAGTCCATGGAGTTCCCCGAGCCCGTCATCCGGGTGGCCATCGAGCCCAAGACCAAGGCCGGCCAGGAGAAGATGGGCATTGCCCTGATGAAGCTGGCCGAGGAGGACCCCACCTTCAAGACCTACACCGACGAGGAGACGGGCCAGACCATCATCGCCGGTATGGGCGAGCTCCATCTGGAGATCATCGTGGACCGGCTGCTCCGTGAGTACAAGGTGGAGGCCAACGTGGGCGCCCCCCAGGTGGCCTACAAGGAGACCATCACCAAGAGCGTGGAGCAGGACACCAAGTACGCCCGCCAGTCGGGCGGCAAGGGCCAGTACGGCCACGTCAAGATCCGCGTGGAGCCCAACGAGTCCGGCGCGGGCTACGTGTTCGAGAACGCCATCGTGGGCGGCGCCATCCCCAAGGAGTATATCCCCGCTGTGGACGCGGGCATCCAGGGGGCCATGCAGGCCGGCGTGCTGGCCGGCTACCCCGTGGTGGACGTGAAGGTCACCCTGTACGACGGCTCCTTCCACGAGGTGGACTCCTCCGAGATGGCATTCAAGATCGCCGGCTCCATGGCCTTCAAGGAGGCCTGCCGCAAGGCCGGCCCCGTGCTGCTGGAGCCCATCATGAAGGTGGACGTCATCGTCCCCGACGACTACCTGGGCAACGTCATCGGCGACCTGAACAGCCGCCGCGGGCAGATCCAGGGTCAGGAGAACCGCACCGGCGCCACCCAGGTGGACAGCCTGGTGCCTCTGGCCAACATGTTCGGCTACGCCACCGACCTCCGGTCCTCCACCCAGGGCCGCGGCCAGTACTCCATGGAGCCCCACAGCTACGTGCAGATTCCCAAGAACATCGCCGAGAAGATCGTGGCCGAGCGCGGCCGCAATCAGGACTAAAAAATAAGCTTGCAATTTTGGGCAAAATAGGATAGAATATCCTTACTATGTCCGCAAGCCCTACCCTGAAGAAGCATAACTGAAATATAAGGAGGAAAATTCCAATGGCTAAGGCAAAATTCGAGCGTACCAAGCCCCATGTAAACATCGGCACCATCGGTCACGTCGACCACGGCAAGACCACTCTGACCGCCGCCATCACCAAGTGGCTGGCCTTCCAGGGCAAGGCTGACTACACCGACTACAGCTCCATCGACAAGGCCCCCGAGGAGCGCGAGCGCGGCATCACCATCAACACCGCTCACGTGGAGTATGAGACCGAGAAGCGTCACTATGCCCACGTGGACTGCCCGGGCCACGCCGACTATATCAAGAACATGATCACCGGCGCTGCTCAGATGGACGGTGCCATCCTGGTCATCGCCGCCACCGACGGTGTTATGGCTCAGACCAAGGAGCACATCCTGCTGGCCCGTCAGGTGGGCGTGCCCGCCATCGTGGTCTTCCTGAACAAGTGCGACCAGATGGACGACCCCGACCTGCTGGAGCTGGTGGAGATGGAGGTCCGCGAGATCCTGTCCTTCTACGAGTTCCCCGGCGACGACATCCCCATCATCAAGGGCTCCGCCCTGAACGCTCTGACCTGCGAGTCTCAGGACCCCAACAACGAGGAGTACGCCTGCATCAAGGAGCTCATGGACGCCGTTGACGACTATATCCCCAATCCTCCCCGTGACGACTCTCTGCCCTTCCTGATGCCCGTCGAGGACGTGTTCACCATCTCCGGCCGCGGCACCGTGGCCACCGGCCGTGTGGAGCGCGGCCAGCTGAAGGCCGGCGAGACCGTCGACATCGTGGGCCTCCAGGAGGAGAAGAAGTCCACCGTGGTCACCTCCATGGAGATGTTCCGCAAGACCCTGGACTTCATCGAGGCCGGTGACAACGCGGGCTGCCTGCTGCGCGGCATCGCCAAGACCGACATCGAGCGCGGCCAGGTGCTGTGCAAGCCCGGCTCCATCCACCCCCACACCAAGTTCAAGGGCCAGGTTTACGTCCTGTCCAAGGACGAGGGCGGCCGTCACACCCCCTTCTTCAACAACTACCGGCCCCAGTTCTACTTCCGTACCACCGACGTGACCGGCATCATCACTCTGCCCGAGGGCACTGAGATGTGCATGCCCGGCGACAACGTGGACATGGACGTGGAGCTCATCACCCCCATCGCCATTGAGAACGGCCTGCGTTTCGCCATCCGTGAGGGCGGCCGCACCGTGGGTTCCGGTGTGGTTATCGGCATCAACGAGTAATCAATTCGCTTCGCTTGATAGAGAAGCCCGGCTCCTGAAAGGGAGCCGGGCTTTTTCTAAGTGGAAAGCCCTTGCTTTTTAGCAACATTTGGGGTAAAATACAAGCAGGACGTACGTCCTATCGTTTCCTTCTCAGGAAACGATAAAGTGCGTTCAATTTGGACAAAGGAGACAGAGACGATGAAAAAGAAAATCCTATCCCTCACGCTGACCCTGGCACTCTGCCTGGGGTTGGCCATCCCCGCCTTTGCGGCGGAAAGCTTTACGGAGAACTGCGGCGATGGCATTACCGTTACCGGTTACCCGAACGGCTCAGTCAGCTATACCGGAGCAGGAAAGCTTGAGATGGATCACGCAAAACATGGCATGGACGCATTCTGGCAGGCAGGTAATGAAGGCACTACGATCTCAATCAGTGTTGGGCAGGGAATTACTATAACTGACGAATTTAAAGAATTTTGGAGCCATGAGGGATTTTCCGCCACGTTCAATGACTCCACCACTCCTGTCCAGCCTGAGCAGCCCCAGAAGCCCGCCGGGACTATCGCCTCTCCCACCAACGAAAAGCTGTGGGTGGACGGTGTGGCCGCCAACCCCACGGTGTACAAGATTAACGGCAGCAACTACTTCAAGCTCCGTGACCTGGGCGATTTCCTGAACATCTACGTGGAGTGGAGTGCCGACCAGGGCGTGCAGATCAAGACCGCCTGGTAAAACCTATAGCGAGTAAAACAGAACGAGTAAAGCAAGAGCGGCTCCCTCAAGGGCGTTGTTTTAAGAAATCCTGTAGGGGCGGCTATCAGCCGCCCGCGGGCGCATACTATGCGCCCCTACAAAAACTTTCTTATCTCAACGCCCCCTCGGGAGCCGCTCTTTTAGCCTTCCCCTTTAGGGGAAGGTGGCGCGGCCCGAAGGGCCGTGACGGATGAGGCGGCCCCGCCCGCAGGCGGCCTCACCCCTCCTTACACAGCAGCACGTCGTGGTAGAACTTATCCAGCTTTTTCTGGGTGGGGAAGGTGGCCATATACATCTGGTTGCCCATAGCATCAGACAGCACGTCGGGGATGCGCTCCACCATCTTCATCTGTTCTCCGTACTTCTTCATAATGGCCGCATGGTCATAGACGAAGGGCTTGCCGTCCCGCCGGCCGGCGAAGGCGCAGAAGGAGTGGGGCCCGCCCTCCACGGTGGAGTGGTCAAAGGCGATCATGTCCGCCCAGATTTTATACACATTGGTGGAGTTGGCAAAGTTCATCATGTCGGGGCTGAAGCCGCCGCAGGGCCGCATGTTCACCTCCAGGGCCACCACGTCCCCCTTCTTGCCCATCCCCTCCTGATCCCGGGTGAGGCGGAAGAACTCAAAGTGGACAAACCGGCTCTTGACGCCGAAGGACTTCACGGTGGCCCGGCCGGCCTTCCGGGTGTCGGCGGGCAGGTCTTTGACGATGTAGTAGATGGAGTTGTCGTTCTCGTTGACGATATCCATAATGGACATGGGGGTGACGTTGCCCGTCTCGAAAATGGGGTTGCCCTGGGAGTCGATGATAGCGTCGTAGGAGTTGACCTCGGCGTGGATAAACTCCTCCATGATATAGGTGACGCTGGGATTTTTGGTCTCCAGGAAGTCCTTCAGCTCCTGGAGGCTGGACAGCTTGTGAGTGTCGGAGGCCCCCACGCCGTTGTCCGGCTTGACCACCACGGGCCAGCCCACCTCCTTGATAAAAGCCCTGCACCCCTTCAGGTCGTCCACCAGGTGGTACCGGGCGGTGGGGATGCCGGCGGCCTGGTAATATTCCTTCATTCTGGACTTGTACTTGATCCGGGGGATGTCGCTGGTCTGGAAGCCGCTGGTGATGCGGAAGTCGGTGCGCAGGGCAGCGTCCCGCTCCAGCCAGTACTCGTTGTTGCTCTCCAGCCAGTCGATGCGGCCGTACTTGTGGATGAAGAAGGCCACCGCCCGGTAGACGGCGTCGTAGTCCTCCAGGGAGCCCACCTTGTAGTACTCGTTGAGGCTGGCCTTCAGCTCACCGGACAGCTCGTCGTAGGGCTGGTCCCCGATGCCCAGCACGTTCATCCCGTTGTTTTTCAGCTCCCGGCAGAACTGCCAGTAGTTGGTAGGGAAGTTGGGGGAAATGAAAATGACGTTTTTCACGGTTCTCTCTCCTTTGTTTTGACACTTTCGTAGGGGGCGGCCTCTGTGCCGCCCCGTTATGACATGGAAATAATACGGAGTGGGGCGGCGCGGAGGCCGCCCCCTACAGAATTGTCCGCCCACGGCGGACGGTACCGTTTTGCCCCCGTTATGGGCCCTTTTTACCCCGTAAAAGGTCCGTTTTGGTCCCAAAAGGGGTGTATTATTTTGGGCTGAAAATACTCCCTGTATTGGAATCCGCCGCTGGCGGACATTATTGGCCAGGCTCGCCCCCCAGCAGCCAGGGGAAGAAGTAGGCCGCCTGCTTATACCACCAGGGCCAGTCGTGGGCGCAGTCGTGGCCCCAGAAGTCCACCCAGGTGTGGATGCCCTTGCGGTAGAAGATGTCGGCCAGCTGCCTTGTGGAGTCGGGGATCTCCCAGGGCCCCAGGCCCACGCAGATGGCGGCCCGCTGGCTGTTAAACATGTCGATATAGGGGTGGTTTTCCGGTAAATTGGCCATATAGTGCACCGGAGAGTTCTGATAAACCACCTCGTCCATATAGCCGTCGAAGCCGTAGTCGGCGGTATAGATGCCGCTCAATGCCAGCATCCCGCTGAACAGGTCGGGCCGCCGCAGGTAGAGGTTGGCGGCGTGGGTGGCCCCCAAACTGCACCCGAAGGAGATGATGCCCTCCTGTTTGGTCCAGTTTTGGATAAAAGGCGCCATTTCCTTGGTCAGATAATCCATCCACCGCTCATGTCTTCTGGCCCGCCAGTAGGGGTCGCCCCCCTTGTCCGACCAGGTCTCCTTGTCGATGGTGTCCACCGAAAAGACGATAATCTGTCCCGATTCGATCCAGGGGGCCAGGGTTTCCGCCATGTGGAAGTCGCCGAAGTCGAAGAAACGGCCGTCCTGACAGGGAATGTACAGCACCGGCCGGCCGGCGTGGCCGTAGACCATGCACTCCATGTCCCGCCCCAGGGCGGGGCTGTAGTGGGTGAGATACTCGGTTTTCATAACAAAATCCTCCCTTTTGCGTTTTGTAGGGGGCGGCCTCTGTGCCGCCCCTTCATGGCCGGGACATTTTGTGCGCGGGGCGGCACGGAGACCACCCCCTACAGTCAAATATCCAATTCATACATCAGGGTTTCGATAAAGAAGGGAATCTGCCTCTCCCAGCTGGCCTCGCAGTGGTCGCCGCCGGGGACGATGCGGCAGGTGAGCTTGATTCCCCGGGTGAGCAGCTGGCTCACCACCCGGGCAAACTGCCCCTGCATCAGCTCGTGGTTGCCCAGCTCCCGGGAGCCGTAGTCCATATACAGCACCGTGTCCGACCGGACCTCCGCCCCCCGGACCAGCCGGGCCAGGCGGTCCGGGGCCACCCAGAGGGAGGGGGACAGGGCCGCCGCCCGGGAGAAGACCTGGTTGTACTCCAGCAGGGCGTACAGGCTCATCAGCCCGCCCATGGAGCTGCCGGCGATAAAGGTGTGCTGCCGGTCGGGGAGGGTGCGGTATTTCCGGTCGATCTGGGGCTTGAAGGTCCTGACGAACCAGTCCATGGTGACCTTGCCCCGGCCGGTGACGTGGCCGAAGTCGGGCTCGTAGAAGGTGTAGGGGGAGTACTCCGACAGCCGGCCGTTGTCCGGGTGGTGGTTGCACTCCACCGCCGCCACGATGAGGGGCACCTGACAGGCGTCCAGATACTCCCCCAGCCCCCAGCTCTTGCCGTAGGTGGCGTCGGAGTCAAAAAAGACGTTGTGGCCGTCGTACATGTACAGCACCTGGTAGTGCCGGTCCGGCTCCCAGTCCTAGTCCGCCGGCAGATAGAGATAAACGCCCCGCGTTTCCTCTCCGGTCAGCTCGGGGATGGTTATATTCCACTTTTGGATCATGAGATTCTTCCCTCCCAGTTTGTTCTTTGACAGTTTACCACAGTGAAGCAAACAATTCAATATATATTGCGACAAACTTTCTCTCTGTCCCGCTGTTAGACGGGACATTTTTTATAGTCATAACCTTGGGCTTGTCCTCATAGGATAGGGCAAAGGCTGGTGAGCGGTATGGTATCGAGGACAGCGGCAGACAGCTTTGTACAGGCGGTACAGGCCCTGCCTCTGCGCCTGCGGCAGGAGGCCCTCTCTTTGACCGAGGGGGACCGGGGCCGGGCAGAGGAGCTGCGCCTGCGGGCCGGCTGGCCCATGACGGCGCTGATCGGGGGGGAGGAGCGCCCCCTGGGCGGTCCTCCGGTGGAGCCCCGGGAGCTGGAGCAGCTGGTGGAGATCGCCAGCCGTGCCTCCCTCCACACGGTGCTGGACCAGGTCCGCCGGGGCTACCTCACCGTAGAAGGGGGCCACCGCATCGGCCTGTGCGGCACCGCCGCCCTCCGGGAGGGGGAAATTCATTCTATTCGGACCATTTCCTCCGCCAATCTGCGCGTTGCCCGCCAGGTGAGGGGGGCGGCCGCCCCCGTGTTGGACGGGCTGTGTCCCGGCGGGCGGCTGTCCGACACCCTGATTCTGGCCCCCCCGGGCCTGGGCAAGACCACCCTCCTCCGGGACCTGATCCGCTCGGTGTCAGAGGGGGAGGGGTGCTCCCCCCTGCGGGTGGCCCTGGCCGACGAGCGGGGGGAGGTGGCCGCCCTGTACAACGGGGTGCCCCAGCTGGAGGTGGGCCGGCGCACCGACGTGGCGGAGGGCTGTCCCAAGGCCCAGGGGCTGATGCTCCTGCTGCGGGCTATGAATCCCCAGGTGCTGGCGGTGGACGAGATCACCGCGCCGGAGGATGTCCGGGCGCTGACCACGGCGGCGGGGTGCGGGGTCACCCTGCTGGCCACCGCCCACGGGGAGGGGAGGGCCGACCTGGAGCGCCGGCCCCTGTATCGCCCCCTGCTGGAGGAGGGACTGTTTCGATTTCTGGTCCGCATCCGCCGGGAGGGGGAGCGGAGAGTTTATGCCATAGAGGAGCTGAGGTAGATGATTCGTCTTGTGGGAGCCGTCCTGGTGGCGGCGGGAGGGGCCTGTTTGGGGTTTCAGGCGGCGGCGGGCCTGAGAAAAAGAGGACGGGCCGTCCGTCAGATGGAGGCCGGCCTGGCCCTGCTGGAGCGGGAGCTGGAGCTGAACGCGCCGCCCCTGTCCCGGCTGCTGGAGCGGGGGGCCGCCCACAGCGGAGGGCCGGCCAGGGCGCTGTTTCAGGACTGTGTCCGGGGGCTGGACAGCCTGGATCAGGAGGATTTTCCCAGCCTGTGGCGGCGGCTGGCGGGGGAGCGGACAGAGCTGACGGCGGAGGGACAGGCTGTCCTGATGCCCCTGGGGGATACCCTGGGGCGGTACGAGGTGGACCGGCAGCGGGAGGCCCTGTCCGCCGCCCGCCGGCAGCTGGAGGAGCTGGCCGCCCGGCTGGAGGCGGACAGCCGCCGCCAGGGCAGGGTCTATCAGGCGCTGGGCCTGTCCGGCGGGGCGTTTTTGGTGATTTTATTGCTGTGAGGGAGGACAAAAGGCTTCCCCTTTAGGGGAAGCTGTCGAGCGCAGCGAGACTGATGAGGCATTTCGCCGAAGGCGAAATATGCGAAGCAAACAAGTGCCCGCAGGAACGGCCTCATCCGTCACGGCCTTTGGCCGTGCCACCTTCCCCTAAAGGGGAAGGCTGCCCGCTGCGGCGGGGACGAGAGACTACGAAAGAAGGCGGTTTACCTATGGAAGTCGATCTGATTTTCAAAATTGCGGCCATCGGAATTCTGGTGGCGGTGCTGAACCAGGTGCTCAGCCGGGCGGGGCGGGACGAGCAGGCCATGATGACCACCCTGGCGGGGCTGGTGGTGGTGCTGATGATGGTGGTGCAGGAGATTGCCAGCCTCTTCAACCTGGTGAAGGACCTGTTCGGCCTGTGATGGAGACGATGGCCAGGCTGGCCGCCGTGGGGGTGACGGCGGTGGTGCTCAGCGCTGTTTTACGAAAGAACACCCCGGAGCTGGCCCTGCTGCTGGCTCTGGCCGCCGGACTGTGGATGCTGGCCCTGGTGGGAGCCGGCCTGGGTGCGGTGGTGGAGCTGATGAAGGAGCTGGCCGGACAGGCCGGCCTGTCTGAGGCCCTGCTGGAGCCGGTGGTCAAGACGGTGGCCCTGTCTGTCCTCACCAAGCTGACGGTGGAAATCTGCCGCTCGGCGGGGGAGGGGGGCGTGGCCGCCTTTGTGGAGACGGCCGGTACGGTGCTGGCTCTGCTGGCGGCCCTGCCCCTGGTGCGGGCGGTGGCCCGGCTGATGGGGGAGCTGCTGACATGAGACATCTGTTGATTTTTTGCGCGCTGGCCCTGGTGTGCGCCGTCCCGGCCCTGGGGGCGGAGCTGGAGGTCCCCGGCCTGGACCAGGTGTGGGAGACGGCGGAGCGCTGGGACGTGGACCGGGACGCCTCCCTGGACCAGGGGCTGTCCGGCCTGCTTGACCGCGCCCTGGGGCAGCTGGGGCCCCTGTTTCGGGCCAGCCTGTCCACCGCGGTCAAGCTGATTGCGGTGGTGCTGCTGTGCTCTCTGGCGGAGAGCGCCCGGGCGGGGGAGGGGGACGCCCTCCAGGCGGTGACCATGGCCGGGGTGCTGGCCATCACCGCCCTCACCCTGACGGACATGGCGGCTATGATCGGCCTGGGCCGGGACACCCTGGGGCGGATGGAGGAGTTTTCCTCCCTGCTCCTGCCTGTGATGGCGGTGCTGACGGCGGCTGCCGGCTCAGTTTCAGCGGCCGCCGCCCGGCAGGGGGCCACCGTGCTCTTTTCCCAGCTGCTGATTACCTCTATGGACCGGCTGCTGATCCCGCTGGTCTACGCCTATGCCGCGGTAAACTGCGCCTACGCCGCAGTGGGCAACCCGGGGCTGAAAAAGCTGGCCGACCTGCTGAAGGGGGCCGTCACCTTTTTCCTCACCGCCCTGCTGCTGGCCTTTGTGGGCTACCTCACCGCCAGCGGGGCCATCGCGGGCAGCGTGGACGCCGCCGCCGTCAAGGCGGCCAAGCTGGCTATTTCCCGGGCTATCCCGGTGGTGGGGGGTATTCTGGCGGACGCCTCTGAGTCGGTGCTGGCCGGGGCGGGGGCCCTGCGGGGGACGGTGGGCCTGGTGGGACTGCTGGTGGTGCTGGCCGTCTGTATTACTCCCTTTCTGCGGCTGGCCCTCCAGTACCTGGTCTACAAGGGGGCCGCCGCCCTGTGCGCGGTGGTGGCCCAGCCCAAGCTGTCCGGCCTGATCGACGCCATCGGCTCCGCCTTCGGGCTGGTGCTGGGGATGACGGGGGCGGGGGCGCTGGTGCTGCTGGTCAGCCTGGTGTCCGCCGTCTCGGCGGTGGTCTCATGATGGGGGCGGTGCGGAGCTGGCTGCTGGCCGTAATCGCCGTGTCTCTGCTGTGCGCGGTGGCCGAGGCCCTTATGCCCTCCGGGGCGGTAAAGCGGGTGGGCCGGCTGGTGTGCGGACTGGTGCTGGTGGGGGCCATTCTGTCCCCCGCCGCCAGGCTGGATGTGGACGGGGGCAGGCGGTGGCTGGAGCGCTACCTGTTCTCGGTTCAGGCCCGGGAGGCGGAGCTGGAGCATGAGGTCAACGGTCAGATGAAAATCATCATAGAACAGGAGTATGCCGCATATATTTTGGACAAGGCGGCTCAGCTGGGGCTGGACTGCACCGTCCGGGTGGAGTGCGGGCTGTCGGAGGAGGGCCTGTACCTCCCTGTCCGGACGGAGGTCGCCGGCCTCTCCACGGCGGGCAGCCAGAGGGAGCTGATCCGGATCATCAAAGAGGACCTGGGCGTCCCGGAGGAGAGGCAGTTTTACGTGGAGGAGGAAATGCCGTGAAATGGAAGTGGCCCGAGGCGGCCAAAAAATACTCCTATGTGCTGCTGGTGATGGCGGTGGGGGCGGTCCTTCTGCTGCTGCCCTCCGGGGGGCGGGACAGCCCCCGGGAGGGGACGCCGGCCCGGGAGGAGGGGACAGCCTTCGATTTGGAGGAATTTGAGCGGAAGCTGGAGCGAACCCTGTCCCGGATCGAGGGGGCGGGGGAGACGGAGGTGGTGCTCACCCTGGACGGCGGAAGCCGCCAGGTGCTGGCCAGGAACCAGGAGCGGGACGGCGAGGGGGGCGGCTCCAACACGGTGGTCACCGTGGGGAAGGGCTCCGGACAGCAGGAGGCGGTCCCCCTGCAGACGGTGGCTCCCGAGTTTCGCGGGGCGCTGATTGTCTGCCCCGGAGGGGGGAATGCCGCTGTCCGCCTGAAGATTATCGAGGCGGTGTCCGCCCTCACCGGGCTGGGCTCGGACCGGATCGCGGTGTGCGCGGGGGGGACGTAGGGGGCGGCCTCTGTGCCGCCCCGTCCCACAGGAAATGCCGGACGCTGGCGGGGCGGCGCAGAGGCCGCCCCCTACAGAGAACAAAATTTCAATTATTAATAAATTAGGGAGGAATTATTATGAGAACGAAGAAGACCAGCTGGTCCCAGGTGTGGACGCGGAACGCGGTGGTGGCGGCCATCGCACTGTTTGTGTGCGCGGCGGTGTATCTGAACTGGAACTACGACAAGGAGCCCGCCGCCGGCGCGGGCAAGACGCTGGGCCAGTCCGCCATGGTGGGGGGCAAGACCCAGGACCCGCTGGTGGGGGGGGACAGCTCCGCCGCGACGGGTGTGCCCTCCGGTGACGGCTCCGGGGAGGCCCAGACCGGGGCGGAGGCGCAGCCCGGGGAGGAGAGCAGCGGCGGCGCCTACTTTGCCACCGCCCGCCTCAACCGGCAGCAGGCCCGGGACAGCGCCCTGTCTCTCCTTCAGGATGCCGCCGCCCGGGAGGACGCCGACGACGCGGTGAAGAACCAGCTCAACGATAACATCCAGACCATGGCCGACTACACCGTGACCGAGGCCCAGATTGAGAACCTGGTGGTGGCCAAGGGCTTTACCGACTGCGTGGCCTTTATCGGGGAGGACGCCCTGTCGCTGGCGGTGTCCGCCCCCGAGGGCGGGCTGACAGAGGCGGATACCGCCAAAATTGTGGACGTGGTGAAGCAGACCGCCGGCTTTACGGCGGACCAGATCCATATTATTGAGGTGGAGTAAAGTTTTTTGTTTCCGCAGTTGTCAAACGGGGAAAAGTGTGGTAAAATAACAGTGACCGTTTTGAAAACTGGGAACAGGAGTGGTATCAAATGGGCGAAAGCAAAGATTATGTCTCCCGCTCTGACGAGCTGGGCAATATCCATATCTCGGAAGAGGTTCTGGCGGCGATCTCCGCCGCCGCCGCCCTGGAGGTGGAGGGGGTCAGCAGCCTGACCAACCCCAGCAAGAAGAACGCCGCCCGGGGCGTGCACATCAAGCTGGAGGAGGAGAAGGTGGTGGTCACCATGTCCATCCTCATGGCCTACGGCCACACCATCCCTGAGATGGGCCGGGCCGTCCAGGAGGCGGTGAAGAACGCCATCGAGTCTATGACCGGGCTGGAGGTGGCCGCCGTCAACGTCAGCGTGGGCGGTATCGTCTTCCCCCAGAAGGAGCAGTAAAAAACAGCGCCGGGAGCTTCCCGGCGCTGTTTTTTTGCCGCTATGGCCTGCCCTGTGCCACCGGGCAGACCGGATGAAATTCGTGGACCTCCTCCTCACCCCGGAGGATGCGCAGGCCGCCCAGGGCCAGGGCCTCCATCTCGTTCTCCCCGGGGAGAACCACCACACGGCAGAGATTGTGGAGGTAATCAATGACCTTGCCGGTGAGCATTTTGGAGTTGGCCAGCCCGCCGGTGAGGATGACCGCGTCGATGAGCCCGGTGAAGCAGGCCAGCATGGTGCCCACCCCCTTGGCGATCTGGAGGGCCTGGGCCTGGTAGACCAGGGCGGCCCACTCGTCCCCCCGGGCGATGCGCCGCTCCACCTCCTGACAGTCGTGGGTGCCCAGCAGAGCGGACATGCCCCCCTCGCCCCGGAGCTTTTTGGTCATCTCCGCCTTGGTGTATTTCCCCGAGTAGCACATGTCCAGCACGTAGAGCATGTTCAGGCTGCCCCCGCGGTCGGGGGAGAAGGGGCCGGCGTCGTCGGACACCGAGTCGATGATCCGGCCGTGGCTGTGGGCGGACACCGAGATGCCGCCCCCCAGGTGGGCCACCACCAGGTTCATGTCCTCATACCGGCGGCCCATGGCCTGGGCGTATTTGTGGCCGGTGGCCCGGGCGTTGAGGACGTGGCAGAAGCTGGTGCGGGTGACCTCCTTGAAGCCGGTGACCCGGGCCTCGGGGAGGAGCTCGTCGCTGGTGACGGCGTCGTAGATGTAGGCGGGGATGTTCAGGGGCCGGGCGAACTCCCGGGCCATCAGTCCCCCCAGGTTGGAGGCGTGGTCAAACACCGTGTGGTGGAGCAGGCAGTCGGCAAGGGCGTCGTCCACCCGGTAGCCGCCTGAGACGATGTTGGGGATGATGCCCCCCCGGCCCACCACGGCGGACAGCTGAGACAGCTCATAGCCCTCCAGTGCCAGCCAGCTGCGCACCATGCCCACCCGGTAGTCCAGCTGGTCGTTGAGGGCGGGGTAGGGGGCCAGGTCCGGATTGGTGTGGACCATGCTCCGGGACATCAGGGGGCGCTCGTCCCGGTACACCGCCGCCTTAGTGCTGGTGGAGCCGGGGTTCAGGACTAAAATATCGTAGGACATAGTGACCTCCAATTCTGTATACGCCATCCGTTTTTGCAGGGGGCGGTCTCTGTGCCGCCCCGGAGAAATCAATCATATGGCTGCGGGGCGGCGCGGAGGCCGCCCCCTACTGCATCGCCGCGCAGATCAGGATGGACCAGTATTTTTCCTCCGCCGTGGCCCCCCGGGAGTTGACGGTGATGGGCGCTTTGGCCCCCAGCACCACCCCGGCCATCTCTCCGCCGGCCAGACCGTAGAGAGATTTGCCCAGCAGGTTGCCCGCCGCGATGGAGGGGGCCAGCAGAATGTCGGCGTCCCCCGCCACCGGGCTGCGGTAGCCCTTCACCCGGGCGGCCTCCCTGTCGGTGGCCAGGTCCAGGGCGATGGGGCCCTCCACCAGGCAGGGACCGAAATCCCCCCGCTCCGCCTCCTGCTTCAGCGCCGCCCCGTCCGCCGTCTCGGGCATGGCCGGGTTCACCGTCTCCACGGCGCACAGCGCCGCCGCCTTGGGGCAGTCGTAGCCCAGAAAGCGGCAGAAGTCCAGGGCGTTTTTCAGAATGTGCCGCTTCTGCTCCAGGTCCGGGGCCACCACCAAGCCGCCGTCGGTGACGTAGAGCAGCTTGTGGTAGCCGGGTACGTCCAGAATGGCCACGTGGGACATGACCTCGCCGGACCGGATGCCGCTCTCCCTGTTGACCACCGCCTTCAGCAGCGTACCCGTCTGGAGCATGCCCTTTATGAGCATGGCTCCCGCCCCGGAGCGGATCAGCTCCACCGATCGGGCGGCGCAGGAGGGGTCGTCCCCGGCGTCCACCACCTGGCTGGGGTCAAGCTCCTCCTCCAGACTCCGGGCAATGGACAGGATCTCCTCCCTGTGCCCCACCAGAATGGGGTGGATCAGACCGTCCCTTCGGGCGGCAAAGACCGCTTGGAGCGTGTGCTCGTCGTGGGCCGCCGCCACTACCGCCGCTTTGGGCGGCAGGTTGTGAAGCCTGCCCTTCAGCTCCTGGAAGCCGCTGATAACCATAATACAGCCCCTTTCCCTTTGTCGTTATGTATATTTTAACATCTTTCAGCAAAAAAGTATAGCGCAAAATTACCCGTTGACCTCTTGACGAACAGGCAGTGTTTGAGTATAATAATATCCGCTGTGCTGCTGATGCGGTTTAGTCGGTAGAACCGCTGATTTGCAGCTGTCAGACCGGATACAGACAATCAAATACGCTAGCGTGGCTCAATGGCAGAGCACATCACTCGTAATGATGGGGTCGCTGGTTGTTTGTAAGGGGATATTTCTTCTTCGCCTTAGTCAACTCAATTAAATATGATACGCTGGTGTAGCTCAGTCGGTAGAGCAGCTGATTCGTAATCAGCAGGTCAGGTGTTCAAGTCACCCCACCAGCTCCAAAACCCGCAGAAATTTAAGATTTCTGCGGGTTTTTGCAACTTTTCTCTAAATTAAATTTACTTGACATGCAGGAACATATGTACTACAATAGACATAGGCGAAAGCCGAAATCTGCAGCTTTCCGGTGAGGTTCACACCCTGTGTGACCTCAGGCTTTCATGGGCCGCCAAGGGCAAGCGAACTCCCTATGACGAGTAGATTCCATGAGGGCTTACAGTATTTGGCGCTGTGCCGGCAGCGCAGGTGTGTTCCTTTCCGCAGGAAGCGGAAAGGACAAGCATGAACGACACAGTCGTTTTCTATAACGGTGAGCAAGTATCAGTGCCAAAGGAGGTTGCGGAATTCCTGGAGGAGGATCGAAAGCGTGCGCAGGCCCAGGCCAGGCAGGACAAAAGGCATCTGAGTAGAAGTGAGTTTGAAACGGTGCTGTCCAGTCATATGTCAGCCGGGCGTCCGCTGGAGCAGTCTGTACTCTGGAACCTCCGTCTTGAAAATCTGCGGAAAGCCGTCGCGGAGTTGAGTGCTCAGGAGCAGGAGCTGATCTCTCTGCGCTATGACGGTGAGCTGTCCATGGAGGAGATCGGAAAGGTCTTTGGGATTTCCAAGATGGCGGTATCAAAGCGGCTGAAAAAGCTTCACGCAAAGCTGAGGAGCTCTGTCACATGACAGGGCTCCTCAACTTTTTTCATTTTTCTGGTTTACAACTTTCCGTCCAGTGTCCTTAAAAGACAGAGGGGCAAATTTTGAACTGGAGGAATGAAAATGGATAGACCCTTGACCTATATGGACGGCGAGACGCTGATGAATACAGTGCTGCCGCCCATCCGCTTTGTGATCTCCCAATTGCTCCCCCAGGGGCTCCACGTCCTGGCGGGAGCGCCGAAGGTGGGGAAGTCGTGGCTGTCCCTGTGGCTCTGCCTTCAGGTGGCGAAGGGTGAGCCAGCATGGGAATTCTCCACTACCCAGGGCGACGTACTCTACCTCTGTCTGGAGGACAGCTACAGCCGCATCCAGAACCGTCTGCTGGATATCACGGACGACGCTCCGCCAAATCTGTTCTTCGCTACAATGTCGGAGAAGCTGCACAGTGGACTGGAGCAGCAGATCGAGCGCTTCCTGGTGGTACACCCTGACACAGTGCTTATCGTCATCGATACGCTCCAGCGTATCCGGGGCGGCGTCAACGACGCCAATCCCTATGCCAGCGACTACCGTGACCTGGGTATCCTCAAGGAGTTGGCGGACAAGCACCGGATCGCTATCCTACTCATCCACCACCTGCTGAAGATGAATGACGACGACCCCATGAACATGATCTCCGGCACCACCGGCATCAGCGGCGCGACGGACACCAACTTTGTACTCCGCAAAAGTAAGCGCAGCTCCAACTCCGCCACGCTCTACTGCACAGGTCGGGATATTGAGTACCGGGAGCTGTCGCTGGAGTTCGACAGCGCAGAGCACATCTGGAAACTGACAGAGGACAGTGTGGAGCAGCCGGCTCGTCCCCAGGATGAGCTGGTATTTTTTCTCTCTGAATTTCTGAATCAGCGGAAGTACTTTACGGGAACAGCGACGGAGCTGGCAGAGGCGCTGGACGAGTTCGCTGGTGAACCATACAAGCCCAACGTGCTGATGAAGAAACTGCTTCGCTGTCAGCAGGAGTTGTCCGAACAGGGCATTATCCTCTCCACCCGCCGAACCCATGACCGCAGAGAACTGACTCTGCGCGTCGGCTGCGTCAGCAATGACGGCAAAAATGATACAGGCCCCGTGTCAGATTTGCTGTCACAGCCGTCGCAGCTGTCACAGGAGAAGCCAGTGCCTCCAGAGTAGGAATGGGGACGGTGGGAGCGGAACACGCCCCTTGGGGCGTGGCAAGTTTCGCCTTTGTGGTACGGGCTGGGGCATTTGCCCCGCCCGCCCACTTCGGCAGAGCGGGCTAAGCCCGCACCCCTATCAAACGGAAGGAAGTCGTACAGTGGAGTTTTTGGAACCGTTCTACTCAGAGGAGGAGTGACCGATGGCAAAGAATCATTTTATCCGCGCCAGAGTAGCGGGCTGGGAGAAGTTTGTAATCTCGGAGAACGCCAGGAAAGCCCGGATGACCGAGAGCGAGTTTGTGCGCCGTGCGGCGTTGGAAAAAGACGTGGTGGTCATCGACGGTGCGGCGGAGCTGCTGACAGAACTGCGCCGCCAAGGCAACAACCTCAACCAGCTGACGGTGCTGGCCCGGCAGCGGCGGATCGAGCTGGTGGACTTCAAGCCCTTTATGGAGGTGTATCAGGACACATGGCGAGCGTTAAATTCGTTGCTGTCTCGCGGGGCTTAGGCGGCATCCTGGACTATGTGACCAATCGGGAAAAGACCACCGACTCCCTTATTACCGGCGTGAACTGTGTGGCGCAGGCTGCGCGTGATGAGTTCGAAGCGGTGAAAAAGCAGTTTCACAAAACCGATGGTCGAGGGTACTACCACATCGTCCAGTCTTTCTCTCCGGATGACCCGCTGGACTTTGAAACCGCCCATGAGATCGGGCTGAAGTTCGCGGAATATTTTCAGGGCTACCAGTGTGTAGTGGCCACCCACATGAACACCGATCACATCCACAACCACATCATTATGAACTCGGTAAATTTTGAGACGGGTCGGAAGTTCCACCAGAGCGCCCGTGAGATGCAGCAGGTCAAGGAGTTCTCCAACCAGCTGTGTCTGCAATACGGCCTGTCAATCACAGAAACGAAGGCCGACCCGAATCGGATCCCTGCCTGGAAAAAGAGGCTACGGAAAGACATCAAGCGGGCGATGGAGCTGTGCTGTGACCGGGAGCAGTTCATCCGCTGTATGGAGGCATGGGGATATGGCGTGAAATGGGAGGAGGGGCACAAGCACATCACCTACACCACTCCTGAGAATATGCGCTGCCGGGACAGCAAGCTCTTTGACCAGACACTCCTGCGGGAAAATATGGAGCACTACTTTGCGATGGGCGGCCAGGAGTATCTGGAGACCCGCAGAGAGTGGCGGGAGTTTGGTGAACCGGAGCCGACGCTGGACGATACGGTCTGCGGACTGGCCTCCATTTTTGAGGCACTTGCGGTAGGCGACAACGACCGGTTCCACCTGGAGACGCTCCACCACAGCGAGGATGAGATTGACCTGATCCTCCGCCGGGGTGGTAAAATCGACCGCACCGTTCAGTATGCGGTGGAGGACGAGGAGTATGAGCAGTACCATGGATTTTCCATGAGTATGTAGAGAGGAGAATGTCAAAATGTTTTTATTTGAGAATGATTTTCGGGCCAGCACCAAGACGATCCGCGGTGTGCGGTATATCACCGTCAGCTTCTATGGCGGTGACAAGGACATCTTTCAAAAGGTGGGTGGCCTGATCAAAAGCGACTTTTCTACCACTAAAATAGCCGAAATTACGAAGGAATCTTTGGTAGATGATGGTATAGCTTTTGCGTAGCGTTTCGGGTATTGTGTGTCGCAAAGGAGGCGAATTTTATGGCAATGGAAACAGCGGCGATTTACTGCCGGCTCAGCCAGGACGATGGCAGCGTTGGGGAGTCCGGGAGCATTCAGACGCAGAAAACCCTGCTCACCCAGTACTGCAAGGAACACCATATTAAAATTGGTGACTGTTACTGTGATGACGGATGGAGCGGTACCAACTTCGACCGCCCGAATTTCAAGCGGATGATCGACGATATTGAGCTGGGCAAGGTCAACATGGTCATTGTGAAAGACCTCTCCCGATTCGGGAGAGAGTACGCCCAGATGGGGATGTACATCGAACACTACTTTGAGGAGAAGGGGGTACGGTTCATCTCAGTAGCGGAAAATATCGACTCAAAGAACGGGATCGACAACCTGGTACTGCCCTTCACCAATGTGATCAATTCCTTCTATGCCCGGCAGGCATCCAGCAAAACCAAAGCCGCTCACCAGGCCCGGGCCAAATCTGGGATGTACCTGGGCAGCCACGCTCCCTTCGGGTATATGAAAGACCCCAACGACCGCCATCATCTGATCGTTGACCCGCCCGCCGCCGAGGTGGTGCGGGAGATTTTCCAGATGTTTGCCGACGGTGTAGGCTATGTGCGGATGACCAAGATTTTACGGTCAAGGGGTGTACTGAATCCTCAGGCATACTTTAACCAGAACAACCCAGACTACTACAAGAACAGCGACTACTGGCGTAAGCCCTACGACTGGCACGCCACCTCCATTCGGGTTATTCTGAATAATCCGGTCTATCTGGGCAAGGTGGTCTTTGGCCGCAGCAGGACCAAGGGCTTCTTTGATAAGCGCCGGGTGGAGACGCCGGAGGAAGAGTGGATCATCACCGAGAACGCCCATGAGGCGCTTGTCTCCCAGGAGCTGTGGGATACTGTCCATCAGATGATGAAGGCTAAGCGGCGGGAGAACTCCAGCGGTGAGGTGCAGTACTTCACAGGGTTGGTAAAATGCGCGGACTGCGGCTCCTCCCTGAATGTCAGCTACGATAAGAAGCGGGGGCGGTACACCGGCTTCTCCTGCTGGGTGTATAAGAACTACGGCAAGGAGCGGTGTACCTCCCACGCTATCGGGTGGAAGACACTGAATCAACTGGTGCTGGAGGACATCCGCCGCAATGCTCAGGTGGCAAGCCTGGCAGCGGAGGACTATATGAATATGCTGGTGTCCATGAAAACAGAGAAAAAGTCCCAGGAGATCAATCGCTGTAAGCGGGAGCTAAAAAAGGTGGAGAAACGCCTGGGCGAGTTGGAAAAGATACTGAACAAGCTTTACGAGGACGCCGCACTGGAGCGGATCAGCGAGGAGCGGTATCAGTCCATGGCTGCCAGCTATGAACAGGAGCAGGAGGCCTTAAAAGGCCAGCGTGAGGCCCTTTTGACGGAGATCACTCAAGGCGAGGAGGTCTACAAAAATGTAGAGCGCTTCCTGCCACTCATCCAAAAGTACATGGATATTACAGAGCTGAACGCCCACATCCTCAATGAGCTGATTGAGAAAATTGTGGTGCATGAGAAACAGATAGACGAGGACGGAATCAAAAGTCAAGAGATAGATATTTACTACAAATTTATCGGGTATGTCAATATGAGGGAATTGCTGGAGAATGGTGTGTGGTGCGGGCAGGATACTATAGAAGAGAGGCAGAAACCAGTACTGATAAAACCGGCATAGTATAAGGCAGTGTGAGTCAATTCCACAATACTCACCAGCCCAACGTCAAACCAAGCTCTGACGTTGGGCTTATCTGACAATCAAAAATTCCATTCATCAGTCACTTATTTTTATATAAAACTTCTCTTGTAAATCTGGTGAAAGGAGCTATGATAATTCTGCAATTATTCCATATATGCGGGGAGGAATCATTAATGTCCTATCATTATTTGTTGGATTTGGCCTTGATTTTATTGAGCACCAAGCTGCTGGGTATTGCCACAGGAAAATTTCAAATGCCCAGGGTAGTGGGAGCGCTGCTGGCCGGACTGATCCTGGGGCCCGCAGTGCTGAACATACTTACAGAGACTGCGTTCCTTTCCCAGTTGAGTGAGCTGGGCGTGATCGTGATTCTTTTTACCGCCGGAATGGGCACCGACCTGCGGGAGCTGCGGAGCGCCGGAAAAGCGGGCTTTCTGGTGGCGCTGTGCGGCGTACTGGTGCCCATGCTGATGGGTACGGGCTTTGGCTGGATGGCGGGGAAGCTGGGCTGGCTGCCGGACAACACCCTGCTGGAAAACATTTTCCTGGGTACTGTACTGACCGCCACCTCTGTGAGTATCACGGTAGAGACCCTCAAGGAGCTGGGCCGCTTGGAAACCCATGTCGGCAGTACGATCCTGGCCGCCGCCCTCATTGATGATGTGCTGGGCCTGGTGGCCCTGACAGTGGTGGCCAGCATGGCGGGAGACGGGAGCGGCTTGCTGCTGGTGCTATTGAAGATCACCCTGTTTTTTGTCTTTGCCATTGCCGCGGCCTGTGGAGGCATCTGGCTGTTTCGCCGGATGATCGCCCTGGCCCACCAGAAAAATCTCCGGCGCTACCCGGTCTTTGCTTTTGTGCTCTGCCTGCTGCTGGCCTACTGTGCGGAGGAGTTTTTCGGCGTGGCCGATATTATTGGCGCCTTTGCCGCCGGACTGGTGGTAGCCTGCACCCCCAAGGCCGATTACATCCGCTCGAAATTTGAACCCCTGAGCTATCTGCTGCTGACGCCGGTGTTTTTCGCGGGGATCGGAATCAAAGTGGAGCTGCCCCAGCTGAACGGAAGTCTGATTGCGTTCTCCCTGCTGCTGCTGGCCGTGGCGATTTTGTCCAAAGTGGTCGGCTGCGGTCTGGGGGCCAGACTGTGCGGCTTTGATGGGGCGGAATGTCTTCAGGTAGGCGCCGGCATGGCCTGCCGGGGTGAGGTGGCCTTGATCGTGGCTAACCGGGGGCTGTCTATGGGAGTGCTCAGCCAGGCCATGATGACCCCTATCGTCATTACCGTGGTAGGCTGTGCGGTTCTGACGCCGGTCCTGCTGAAGCTGTGCTTCAGCGGGCAAGCCAAGGGAGCCGCGGCCAGCAGTACTCTTGCCGACCGCTACCATAAGGCTGAGCAGCTGGAGCTGATGTCCGATGAAATGTTGGGAAAGAGACTGTTTCACTAATTCGCTAAAATCTCTTGACAGCCGGAGCAGACCGCGCTATAATGCCCACATAAACCAATGACGCAGAAAAAAGTCAGGTCAGTTTCGTCACAGCGAGGAAGGGACGGTGTAAGCCTTCCACGGAGCCCTGAGTAATATGGTCTGCGGAGGGCGGCTCTAAATGGGCCGACGGTTGGACGGACGTTACCCGTCGGGGATATGCTGGTATCCCGCTGAGGGGCCTGTAGATGGGCCTGAATCAAGGTGGCACCGCGGAGTAATTGTATTATTTCGCCCTTGACCAAACAAAACCGTTTGGTCAAGGGCGTTTTTCTTTGTCCAAACGCAGGGAGGAATTGTAATGGAACATCGGAAGGTAGTCATCATCGGAGCGGGCCATGTGGGAAGCCACTGCGCCTACGCGCTGGCCTCAGCCGGGGACTGCGAGGAGATCGTCCTGGTGGATCTTTTGCCGGAAAAGGCGGCAGCCCAGGCCCTGGACGTGGCCGACAGCGCCAGCTTCATGGACCACGCCGTCACCGTCCGGGCCGGGGGATACGGCGAGTGTAAGGACGCCGCCCTGGTGGTGATAGCCATCGGGGAGCCCCGGCTGCCCGGCCAGACCCGACTGGACCTGCTGGGCCGATCCGTGGAGCTGCTGAAAACCCTGGCAAACGAGTTGAAACCGCTCAGGCTTACCTGCCCGGTGGTGACCATCACCAACCCCGCCGATATTGTGGCCGACTGGCTGCGCCGGGCGCTGGAGCTGGAGCGATGGCAGTGCTTCAGCACAGGCACCTTGCTGGACACTGCCCGGCTGGTGCGGTGCGTCAGCCAGGGGGCGGGGGTGGACCGGCGGAGCGTCTCCGCCTTCTGCCTGGGGGAACACGGCGACTCCTCCATGGTCCCCTTCTCCGCTGTCACCGTGGGAGGCGTTCCCTTCAAGGAACTGGGGCTGTCCAGGGAGGACATCCTGTCCCAGACCCACCAGGCGGGGATGGACATCATCGAGGGTAAGGGCTCCACGGAGTTCGGCATTGGCCGGGCTCTGGCGGAGCTGGCCCGGTGCATCCTCCGGGACGAAAAGCGCATCCTGCCCGTCTCCGTCCTGCTGGAGGGGGAGTACGGCCAGACCGGCATCCACTGCGGCGTCCCCTGCCGCATCGGCCGCTCCGGCGTGGAGAAAGTCGTCCAGCTGGAGCTCACCCAGGAGGAACAGCGCCGGCTGAACGCCTCCTGCCAGGTTATCAAACAACACATCGACATGGCGGCGGCCCTTTGACCGCCCACATTTAGGAGGAATTTATTATGAAAAAACTGATTTCTGTCATTCTGTCCGCTATGATACTGACCACCACTCTCACCGCCTGCGGCGGCAATCCCAAAACCCCCACAGGCAGTGCCAACGGAGGCGAAAAGGACGCCTATAAAATCACCATCGTTCAGCCCATGAGCCACACCTCCCTGGACCAGATCCGGGACACCATCGTGGCGGAGCTGGGAAATTCCGGTGAGAACATTGTCATTGACACCAAAAACGCCAACAGCGACTCCACCGCCCTGAGTACGATCCTGGAGAACTGCAAGGCCGAGGGGGTGGACCTGGTGATCCCCATCGCCACCTCTACCGCCCAGTCCGCCAAGGCGGTCTTCGACGGGACCGGCACCCCCATCGTCTTCGCCGCCGTCTCCGATCCCGCCGCCGCCGGCCTCACCGGGGAGGACTGCCAGAACATCACCGGTGTGTCCAACAACATCCCCGCCGCCGAGATCGTGAAGCTGATTTTCAACTTCCAGCCCGACTGCCAGAAGATCGGTTTCCTGTACACCTCCAGCGAGGCCAACTCTGTGTCCACCATCGCCGCCGCCAAGGCCTACTGTGACCAGGAGCACATTGCCTATGAGGAGGTGTCCATCGCCAATCTGTCGGAGCTCCAGACCGAAGCCGAAACCCTGATCTCCCGGGGGGTAGACGCCCTCTACACCGGCAACGACAATACCATCGCCTCCGCCATGGCCACCTACACCGATGCGGCCTACGCCGCCGGTATCCCCGTCTACTGTGGGGCAGATTCCATGGTGGCCGACGGCGGCTTCGCCACCATCGGGGTCAACTACGTCCAGTTGGGCCGGCAGGCGGCCGCTATGGCCCTGAAAATCGTGGAGGGAACCGCCCCCGACGATCTGCCCTATGAGACCCTCAGCGACTACGCCAAGTTTGTCAACCTCCAGGCCGCCGGTCGCTTTGGGGCCAGCTTCCCGGAATCTGCCTATGAGGGCTACGATGTCCTGGTAGAGGCCGATGGCACCAGCCACTTCGGCAAGTAGGGGCCGCCGCCGTCGGCGGCCCGCCGGAGCGAGAGGCTTTCAAAAAATGGGGGGCGGCGTATTCGCCGCCCCCGCAGAAATGGATGTGATCTTGTGGTTTACTACAGTATGCTCGTCTCCGCCCTGAGTCAGGGTCTGCTCTACGCCCCAATGGCTCTGGGTGTGTTCATCACCTTCCGCATTTTGAAGACCCCAGACCTGACGGTGGACGGCAGCTTCGTCTTCGGCATGACTGCCTGTGCCGCAGTTACTATTGCAGGCCACCCGGTGCTGGCCCTGTTTGTGGGGGCAGCCGCCGGCGCGCTGGCTGGGTTCTTCACCGCCCTGCTCCAGACCAGGCTGGAGGTGGAGCCCATCCTCTCCGGCATCCTGGTGGCGGCGGGGCTGTACACCGTCAACTACACTGTGCTGGGCGGGCAGTCCAACCTGTACCTCCAGTATGACACAGTGAACGCCGCCGGTAGGAGGCCAGCCCCACCGTCTACAAGAGCTTTTCCGCCCTCTTCTCGGGGGTAGACAGTCCTTTTCTGGACGGGAACGCCCAGGTGCTTCTTCTGACCCTGGTCATTGTGGTCCTGCTCACCGCCGCTCTGGGGGTATTTTTCTTCACCCGCCCCGGAATGGCCATCCGGGCCACTGGGGACAATGAGGAGATGGTCCGGGCCTCCTCCATCAACGCCGACCTGGCCCGCACCGCCGGAGTGATGCTGGCCAACAGTCTGGTGGCCCTGTCAGGGGCCCTGCTGTGCCAGCAGCAGCGGTACGCCGACCTGAACTGTGGCAGCAGTATGCTGGTGATGGGGCTGGCCTCGGTAATCATCGGCCAGGTTCTCTTCGGGGACCGTGGGATCGTGGGGGGCCTGATCTCCGCTGTGGGCGGCTCTCTGGTGTACCGGGTGGTGATCCAGGCGGCTTATAAGGTCAACATGCCCAGCTATACTGTCAAGCTGCTGTCCACCCTCATTGTGGTGTGCGCCCTGGCGGTACCCCTTATCAAGCGGAAGCTGGCCAGTACTGGAAAGGGGGCGGCGGCATGAGCAGCGTTCCTCTCTCCGTCCAACAGCTGACCAAGCGCTTTGAGGCGGGCACCGTTAACGAGAAGCTGGCTCTGGACGGCCTGTCCTTGGAGGTGCCGGCGGGTCAGTTTGTCACCGTTCTGGGCTCCAACGGCTCGGGCAAATCTACCCTGTTCAACGCCATTTTGGGAAAAATCTTCCCGGACAGCGGCAAAATTCTCTTGGGGGAGGAGGACGTCACCCGGCAGAAGGACTACAGGCGGGCGCTGAACATCGGCTGTCTCTACCAGAACCCCCTGCGGGGCACCGCCCCCAGCATGACCATCGAGGAGAATCTGGCCCTGGCCTATACCCGAAAGGCCAGCCGCTCCTTCTTCGCGGTGAACCGCCGGGACAATGCCTATTTCCGGGACCTGCTGGCCACCCTGGACATGGGACTGGAGGACCGGATGAAGACCAAGATGGGCCTGCTGTCCTGGGGACAGCGGCAGGCGGCCTCCCTGCTGATGGCCACGGTGGCCCAGCCCAAGCTGCTTCTGCTGGACGAGCACACCGCCGCCCTGGACCCGGGGGCGGCGGAGAAGGTGATGGAGATCACCGGAGAGATCGTGGTCCGAGACAAAATCACCACCCTGATGATCACCCACGACATGGACTATGCCCTGTCCATGGGCAGCCGAACGATTATGCTGGATTCGGGAAAAATCGTCTTGGACCTCTCAGGTACCGATTGGCAGGCTATGACTGCCGGAGCGCTGGCGGAGCGGTTTTATACCCGGTCCAAAAAGCGGTGAGCCATATGTGCACACCGCACCGAATGATACAAATAGGGAGAGAGGGGTTGTCATGGAGCTGCGCACCTTACGCTACTTTACTGTCGTGGCCCGGGAGCTGAACATCACCCGGGCGGCGGAAAAGCTGAACATGAGCCAGCCGCCCCTGAGCAACCAGATCAAGGCCCTGGAGGAGGAGCTGGGCGTTCAGCTTTTTATCCGGGGCAAGCGGCACCTGGATCTCACCGAGGAGGGGGCCCTCCTGCTGCGCCGGGCGGTCCAGAGGCAGGAGCTGGCCGACAAGACCCGGCAGGAGCTTGCCAGCCTGCGGGAGGGGATGACGGGCACCATCTATCTGAGCATGGTGGAGGGCCGGGCCCCCTTCCTGGCCGCCCAATGGATTGCCGGCTTCCGGGAGGAGTTCCCCCTGGTGCGGTACAACCTGTGGAACGGCAGCAGCGACGATGTGCTGGACCGGCTGCGCAAGGGGCTGGCCGACCTGGCCGTCATCGCCGCCCCCTACGACACCGAGCACCTGGAGGGCTTCCCAGTGGGCCAGGAGCCCTGGGCCGCCATGCTCCACCCGGACCATCCCTTGGCCAAAGAGCCGGGAGACACCATCCCCCTGTCCAGCCTGGTGGGCGAGCCCCTCATCGTCCCCAGCCGCAAATCCCGGATCGAGTCCATCCGCCGCTGGTTCGGGGAGATCGGGGCGGAACCCCAAATTCTCTGCGAGATGTCCAACTATATGGACGCGGCGGCCCTGAGCAGCCAGGGGGTGGGGGTCAGCATCTTCCCTCAGACGGTCGGGGTATCCAACGGGCTGGTGGTGTCCAAGGTGGTCACCCAGCCCGCCCGGCAGGCGGAATATATCCTGGTCTGGAACAAGGGGCAGGCGCCCACAGGGCTGACCCGGGAGTTTATCCACTATGTTCAGGACTGCTTGGAGGAGCGCCAGACAAAGGCATAACAGCAGACAGCCCCCGCGCCGCTGCGCGGGGGCTTATCATATCCAAACGATATGGTAACTGCAATGATATATGTATTTCCTTTTTTCTTAAAGCTGTGTTAGGATAAGAGCATCCAAGGGAGATGCAAAGAAAACCAAATCAAATTACAAGAAAGTGGAGGAACTGACCATGAAAAAGACATTCCTTGAGAAGCTGTCCAACCTGCTGACCGGCTACTATAAGTCGTTCTCCATGGACTTTTAGCCGGGATATCCAGACAAACAGAAGGAGGAATTGAGAATGAAAAAGCTGGCTGACTTCCTGTCGGAGTACTATGGGACCTTTTCCCGCTAAGACTGCCCTCTCCAATCTTTGAGTGATCCATCCATCACCGAAGCCAACGCCCGGCCAGCGGAAACGCTGGCCGGGCACATTCCTGCCTGCTTTCTATGGATGCCCGGAAGAAGCGCTTTGAGCAGAAGCTGTCAGAAAAGCGGAGCTAGACATTGCTCACTTCCTGTTTCAGCCAGAATAGAGCTGACTCTACATATAAACTGGCGGCGATGGGCAGGCACCGCTCGTCAATATCAAAGCCGGGGGTATGGTGAGCCATCTGTGAGCCTGGAACGGCTTCGCTTCCGCTGCCCACAAAGGCGTAGACCCCGGGGACGGCGGCAATAATCTCTGCCATATCGTTCCCGCCCAGGGAGAGGGCCTTGGCCACCAGGTTCCCCTTCCCCACTGCCTTCTCGATAACGGGGGCGGTCTCGGCGTAGACTCTGGCATCATTAATCAGCGCCCGGGTGAAGGACTCGGTCTCAATTTCGGCCGTGGTGTTGTACAGGGCGGCCACGCTCCGGGCGGTGTCCACAATTTTACCGTTGAGCGTGGCTCTGGTCTCTTCGGAGAAGCAGCGGACAGTGCCCTCAATCACCGCCTCCTTGGCCACAATGTTGTAGCCCTCCCCGGAGCGGAGCACTCCCACCCCGATAAGGGCGGGGTCGGTGGGGCTTTTCAGCCGACCCACCAGGCCCTGGAGAGCTGTTACGATCTGTGCGGCAGCGTAGAGGGCGTCTGCCCCCAGCTCCGGGGTGGAGACATGGGCGCTCTTCCCCTGGATACGGATGGTGAAGTGATCCACTGAGGCGTTTTCCGCCCCCAGATTCATAGCCACCTGCCCCACCGGCAGATTGGACTGCATATGAATGCCAAAGGAGCGGTCCGCCCCCTTCAGCGCGCCGTCCCGGATGAAGAGAATCGCCCCCCTGCCATACTCCTCTCCGGGCTGAAATACCAGGGCAATCTCCCCGGCAAAGGTATCCTCCAGCTGCTTCAGCACACGTGCCGCCCCCAGAAGGGCGGCTGTGTGGGCGTCGTGGCCGCAGGCGTGCATGACCCCGGGGCACTGGGATGCGTAGGGGACGGTCTTCTCGTCCCGGATGGGCAGGGCGTCGGTGTCTGCCCGCAGGACAATCTTTTTCCCCGGCCCCCGCCTGCCCTGGATGGTCCCAAGTACGCCGGTTCCGCCCACCCGGCGTGTGGGGACGCCGATGGCGGCCAGCTCCTCCTCGATACGCCGGGCGGTCTCAAACTCCTTCATACTAAGCTCCGGGTGACTGTGGAACCAGCGGCGCAGGGATATGATGTAATCTCGGTCCTGGTCAATCAGCGGATGGATTGCCATATTGCTTCACCTCAAGTTTATGATTTGTTCCCGCCCCCTTCCTCGAGGGCGGGAACAGTTTTTAAAACGCGGGAATGTAGGTGCCCTGGTAGATATCTCGGATGGCCTGGGCTGTCTCATCAGACTGGTAGGCGGCCAGTACCTTTTTGTATACCTCATTGTCCAAATCGGCGGTGCGGCAGACAATGATGTTAATGTAAGGATTGTCGCTGCCGGGCTCCACCTGCTCGGTGTAGACAGCATCCTCAATTTTTAAGCCGTTGTCGATGGCATGGGCCCCGTTGACAAAGGCGGCGGCCACGTCGGGCAGAAGGCTGGCGGTGTTAGAGGCCTCCACCTCCACAAACTCCAGCTTCAGGGGGTTGGCGGTGATGTCCTTCAGCTCTGGCACATATCCGGCGGCAGGGTCCACCTCCAGCAGGCCGGCGGATTCCAGAATCTTGAAGCAGCGCCCTTCGTTAGTGGGGTCGCTGGGGATGGCGATCT
>CATNCS010000028.1 GCA_950097245.1 uncultured Oscillospiraceae bacterium
GCATCCGGGTCAGCGAGCTGATCGACCTGGATGTGGACGACCTGAATCTGCCCGGCGGAATCCTGAAATGCTTCAGCAAGGGCAAGGAGCGAATCATCCCCCTTTATCCTGCGGCCATCCGGGCCCTGGGGGAGTACGTCAACAGCATACGGCCTCAGTTGGTAGATTCACCGGACGAGATGGCGCTCTTTGTCAACATGAATGGCGAGCGCATGAGCCGCCAGGGCTTCTGGAAGCTTATTAAGTATTATCAGGAGAAGGCCGGTATTCAGAAGGATATTACTCCCCATACCCTGCGCCACTCTTTTGCCGCCCATCTTCTGGAAAACGGTGCCGATTTGCGCTCCATTCAGGAGATGCTGGGCCATGCAGACATCTCTTCCACACAGATCTACTCTAAATTGATTAACCAGAAGATTAAGGACGTATATAAAAAGGCCCATCCCCGGGCATGACAGAGAAGGAGAACCAACATGACAGATCAGGAACTGCTGCAGGCAATTGGACAAGTAGTAGAAGCAAAGCTGGAGCCCATACGGCAGGACGTCTGCGAATTGAAGGACAGTGTCCGGAGATTGGAAGGCAGGCTGGACAGACTGGAAGCCAGAGTGGACAGTATAGATGCCAGAATGGACATCTTGGAATCCAGGACAGACAAGCTGGACGAGCAGGTGCGGGGCATCCGCATTTACATGGAGACCGATCAGCGGCGGACATTGAATCTGCTTCTGGAGGGTCAGCAGGCGCTGTGGGACCGGTTCGTGCCCCACGAGGAGTTTAACCCTCTGAAGGACCGCACCGAGGTTCTGGAGGCAACGGTGAGGCTCCACAGCCAGGAAATTCGGGAATTGCAGCCCGCCTGAAACACAGATTAGAGCGGCCCGCGCGGCAGATACCGCGCGGGCCGCTTTCGACGGGTTTATGATTGAATTATCCGGTGGAATATGGTAATATAATAAATCAGAAGAAAATTGTGGAAGGAGGACCTTCTATGTCCACCATGTCTGAATATTTAGAGACCCTGCGGGGCAAGTCCATCGCCGTGATCGGTATGGGGGTAAGCAATACCCCCCTGATCCGCACCCTTTTGCGGGCAGAGCTGAAGGTTACTGTCTGTGACAAATCTCCCCGGGAACGGGTAGAGGAGCAGGCCTATGAGCTGGAGAGCTTAGGCGCCAGACTGCGGCTGGGCGCCGATTATCTGGCCAAAATCCATAAGGCCGATATTATCTTCCGTACTCCAGGCCTCAGCCCCAATACCCCGGAGCTGCAAAAGGCGATGGAAGGGGGGAGCATCCTCACCTCTGAAATGGAGCTGTTCTTTCAGCTGTGCCCCTGTAAGATTATCGGTGTGACCGGCAGTGACGGCAAAACCACCACCACCACCCTCATCAGTGAGTTCCTGAAAGAGGCGGGGCTCAATGTCTACCTGGGGGGCAATATCGGCCGGCCGCTTCTGCCCGATGTGGACGGCATGACCTCTGACGATGTAGCCGTAGTGGAGCTGTCCTCCTTCCAGCTGATGAGTATGGACCGCAGTCCCAACGTGGCTGTATTTACCAACCTGTCTCCCAACCACCTGGACTACCACCATACTATGGAGGAGTACACCGAGGCCAAGCTGAACATCTTCTGCCATCAGAGCCCTCAGGACCGGGCCATCTTCAACTATGACAATGATATCACCCGATCCCTGGCCAAAGCTGCCGTGGGGCGGCCTATGCTCTTCAGCCGCAAGCAGCGTCTGGAGGAGGGGGTGTACCTCCGGGACGGCGCCATCTGGCTGACCAACGGCATGGGCAGCCGGGAGGTCCTGCCCCTGGAGGATATCCACATCCCCGGAGTACACAACATTGAAAATTATATGGCCGCCATCGCGGCAGTGGACGGCATCGTCCCGGACAGATGCGTCCGGACGGTAGCCCAGCGGTTTACCGGAGTGGAGCACCGAATTGAGCTGGTGCGGGAGCTGGACGGAGTGAAGTATTACAACGACTCCATCGGTACCAGCCCCACCCGGACCATGGCCTGCCTGGACTCCTTCCAGCAGAAGCTGATTCTTATTGCCGGGGGCTACGACAAGGGCGTGCCCTTTACCCAGCTGGGTGTGGAGATTGTCCGGCAGGTGAAGGCCCTCATTCTCACCGGTGACACCGCTCCCGCCATCAGAAAGGCGGTGGAGGAGGCGGAGGGCTTCGCCGAGAGCGGCCTGGAGCTCATCGAGACAGAGGACCTGGCCGCTGCTGTATCCGCCGCCCGGGATATCGCTCAAAAGGGAGACGTGGTCGTATTATCCCCGGCCTGCGCCGCCTTTGACCGGTTTAAGAACTTTATGGAGCGGGGCAGGGTTTTTAAGCAGCTGGTCAACGATCTTTGAAGCCGATTAAACAGAGGAGATGCTATGGGCGTATTTTTCTATGGCTGTATTACCCTTGACGGCTATCTGGCTGATAAAAACTATGGCCTGTCCTGGCTCCACGAGACGGGCAGCCCGGAGGAGACCAGTTATGAGGACTTCTACCGAAAAATGGACGTTGCCATTCTGGGCAAGCGGACCTTTGAGGAGATCGCCCGGCTGGAGAACGCCGCCAGTTTCTATCCCACCACGGAGAACTATGTCTTCACCCACGCCGCCATCCTGCCGCAGAAGGGTTTCATCCCTGTAAACGGAGATGTGGCGGAGTTTGTGGCGGGCCTGGGGTCTGACAAGAACATCTGGATCGTCGGCGGGAACACCATCCTGGCCCCGCTGCTGGACCGGGATATGGTGGATCACCTGATTATCCAGGTTGCCCCCGTCCTGCTGGGGAAGGGCGTCCCTCTGTTTACCCAGAAGGAGGCCCTGCGGCGGTTCCACCTGGTGGAGGTCAAGCAGTACGGCCAATTTACGGAGATGGTTTTTAGACGGAAGGGAGCAATGGATGAAGCAGATTGAGACCCAGGGAATCACCTATTTGGAACCACTGAAAGGCAGCCAGCATTGGTATTGGGGTACGGACTACATAAGCGGCGACCTGTATGAAGCGGAAGAGCTCTTTCTGATGGGGCATCCAGTGAGCCAGAATAAGCTGCTGTTTGTCCACTACCCGGACGGAAAGGTTGTCCAGCCGGTAGTGGCTCAAAAGGGACAGTATTTTGGCCGCCCCATCTGCTATCATGACAGGGTAGCCATTTTGATGGTCGATTTTCCCGCCGGACAGATCATGATCATGCAGTTTGACATCGGGTTGGAGCATATGCTGGAGCGGCGGGAAATTCCCCGTTCCGCCGTGGAGGACTGCTACAATCTGACGCTGCAGACCGCTCCGCTGATGCTGACCCGGCAGGGAGGCGAGGATACCTTTCAAATTGTATGGCCGGAGCAGGTTTCCTTTGCAATCGGCGGGAGAGAATCCTTCTGGTTTCGCCGGGGGGATAAGCTGTACTTTGCCGGCTGGCGTGAGGGTCTGGATGGAAGCGAGGCCGATGAGGTCGTTGTGCGGAAGCTGGAGACAGGGGAGATTCTGGATCGTATTCCAGGCAGCCTGATGTCCATGCCGGACGGTCAAGTGTGGATTTTGCAATGAACTTGTGGGGATTTTCCGTTGACAAAGGCCCAAAACTGTGGTAGAGTGTGTGGTACTGCAAAGAAAAGGACCAGTAGCACAGCAAGCTCCTGCACAGAGAGCCTCCGGGTTGGTGGAACGGGGGAGGGGAGCGCCGTGTGAATACCCCTTGGAGCAGCCGCCTGAACAGCCGCCTGCGGCTCAGTAGGGGACAGGCCGGGCCGCGCCCGTTACCGCGCCGGAGCCAAGTGCTCCCCAAGGTCCGCCCCGCGAGGGACGGATGAACCAGAGGTGGTACCGCGTTATTACGCCCTCTGTCCGATCCTTCGGGCAGAGGGCTTTTTGTAAGGAAGTGATTGTTTTGTCAGCGCGTCAGAGGGGAACACTGTGTGTGTTCCTGGCCGCTGTACTGTACAGCATCGGGGGACTGTGTATCAAGCTCATCCCCTGGGGCGGTATGGCCATCAACGGCGCCCGCACCGCCATTGCTTTGGTGGTGATCGGGGGATATTTGAAGGTGACAAACCACAAGCCCCGAATGAATCTGTGGGTGCTGGTGGGGGCGCTGGCCGTCTGCGGCACCGACATCCTGTTTTCCATTGCCAACAAGCTGACCACCGCCGGCAACGCCATTGTCCTCCAGTTTACCGCACCCATCTTTGTAATTCTGTTTTCCGTTCTTTTCTTTGGCAAAAAGCCCCAAAAGCTGGACATGCTGGCCTGCGGTCTGGTGCTGGGCGGGGTGCTGCTGTTTTTCATCGACAGCCTGTCGGCAGGGGGGATGCTGGGCAATATCCTGGCTCTGCTGTCCGGAATATCCTACGCCGGGGTGTTTTTGATGAACGACATGCCCGACAGCGATCCCATTTCTTCCGTCTTCTGGGGAGATGTAATCAGCGCGGCGGTAGGCCTGCCTTTCCTGGGCTATGAGACGGAATTTTCTGGAAATACCCTCATTGCCCTGCTGGTGCTGGGCGTGTTCCAGGTGGCGGTGGCCTATATCCTGATGGTGGAGGGCCTGAAAACTACTCCACCTGTTACGGCCAGTCTGGTGTCCGGTATTGAGCCGGTGCTCAACCCCGTTTTGGTGGCGGTATTTTACCATGAGATGATTGGTCCCGTCGCCTTGGTGGGGGCGATGATCGTAGTGGGCAGCGTGGTGCTGTACAATGTGATGCTGGCCCGGCACACAGAGCCATCAGAGACAGGGGGTGCGCTATGAACAAATTTCAATTTTTCTGGGATACCATGGAACTGTGCGACTGGTCCCACGAGGGAGACGACAGCCAGGTACTGAGGCCTGTCATCCAGTATCTGGCGCAGCAGGAGGACGACAGGATTTTTCAGTTCGACGATCTCATGTCTGAGCTTCTGTATGGGCTGGATACCCAAAAGCTGGCAGCTCAGTGTGAAAAAGCGGAGCCCCTTATGAACGACGATTCTTTTTTGTACTCCCGCTGTGTGGCTCTGGTGAACGGACCTGGCTACTACGAGAAGGCGAAGCAGGGGGGAGCAAAGGAGATATGGAACATGGAATTTGAAGCACTCCTCTACGTTCCGCCGCGAGCCTGGGCCCTGAAGCACAAAAAGCTGGAGGAGGACTATCCCCATATCGCTCCCCTGAGCTATGAGACCGGCAGCAACCGGGAACAATGGAAGTAAACTATAATGATAAAGGAGAGACAAGCAAATGACCTGTTATGAGGAACTGAAAGCCCGGGGGCTCATCGCCCAGGTGACCAATGAAGAGGAAATTTCCAAAATGATTAACGAGGGGAAGGCGGTGTTCTACATCGGCTTCGACCCCACCGCCGACTCCCTCCACGTGGGCCACTTCATGGCCCTGTGCCTGATGAAGCGGCTGCAGATGGCGGGCAACCGGCCCATCGCCCTCATCGGCGGAGGCACCGGTATGATCGGCGACCCCTCCGGCCGCACCGACATGCGCTCCATGATGACCCCGGAGACCATCCAGCACAACTGCGACTGCTTTAAAAAGCAGATGGAGCGATTCATTGAGTTCGGCGAGGGCAAGGCCATGATGATTAACAACGCCGACTGGCTGCTGAAGCTGAACTATGTGGAGGTTCTGCGGGAGGTGGGGGCCTGCTTCTCCGTGAACAATATGCTCCGGGCGGAGTGCTACAAGCAGCGCATGGAGAAGGGGCTGTCCTTCCTGGAGTTCAACTATATGATTATGCAGTCCTACGACTTTTACTACCTGTTCCAGCACTACGGCTGCAACATGCAGTTCGGCGGCGACGACCAGTGGTCCAATATGCTGGGGGGCACTGAGCTCATCCGCCGCAAGCTGGGCAAGGACGCCCACGCCATGACCATCACGCTGCTCCTCAACTCCGAGGGCAAGAAGATGGGCAAGACTGCCAAGGGGGCCGTCTGGCTGGACCCCGACAAGACCTCTCCCTACGAGTTTTATCAGTACTGGCGCAACGTGGGAGACGGCGATGTGCTCAAGTGCCTGCGGATGCTCACCTTCCTGCCTCTGGAGCAGATCGACGAGATGGACAGGTGGGAGGGCAGCCAGCTGAACTCCGCCAAGGAGATTCTGGCCTTTGAGCTGACCAAGCTGGTCCACGGGGAGGAGGAGGCCGTCAAGGCCCAGGAGGCCGCCAAGGCCCTGTTTGTGGGGGGCGGCGATATGTCCAATGTGCCCGCCACCCTGATTGCCGCTGACGACCTCACCGACGGCGCCATCGGCGTGCTGGACCTGATGGTCAAGTGCAAGCTGGCCCCCTCGAAAAAGGAGGCCCGCCGTCTGGTGGAACAGGGCGGAGTAGAGGTCAACGGCGAGAAGGTGGCCGCCGCCACAATTTGCTACACCGCCGCCAACCTGTCCGGGGACGGCCTGATGATAAAAAAGGGTAAAAAGGTATACCACCGGGCGCATATGTGAAAAGGAAAGGGGAGAGGTGAAAACCACCTCTCCCTGCCTTGTAGGAGAAAAAACATGCAGAAAATAATTGTGATTGGCAGTCCTGGGGCGGGGAAGAGCACCTTTGCCCGGAGACTGAGAGATAAAACCGGGCTACCGCTCTATTACCTGGACATGCTGTGGCACAAGCCGGACCGGACAACTGTCTCCAGAGAAGAATTTGATTTACAGCTGGGAAAGCTTCTTGAACAGGATGAATGGATTCTTGACGGAAACTTCCAGCGCACGCTGGAGTCCCGTTTGAAGGCTTGCGACACGGTTTTTCTTCTGGATTACCCCTTGGAGGTCTGTCTGTCCAGCGTGGAAAATCGAATAGGGCAGGTGAGGGAGGATATGCCCTGGGTGGAAACGGAGTTTGACCCGGAATTCAGGCAGTGGATTGTTGATTTTCAGCAAAAGCAGCTCCCGCAGATATATGAGCTGTTGGAAAAACACCGGGACAACAGAAATATTGTAATCTTTCGATCAAGAGAAGAAGCAGATCAATATCTGGGCCAACAGTTTTGTTGACCGGAACATGGAATCGTGTTATACTGCTTTGCAGAAGTGATATAGTGGAGGAGAAGCATGATTCGAGCATTTCAAGACAGCGATTTGGATGTGGTTATGTCTATCTGGCTGAGTGCCAATATAGGAGCCCATAATTTTATTGACGCGGAATATTGGAAGAGAAATTTTGATACAGTAAAGACAATGATACCGCAGGCAGAGGTCTATGTCTTAGAGAACGATTACAGAATTGACGGCTTTATTGGCGCTATAGGCGACTATATTGCGGGGATATTTGTAGATTCTGCGGCCCGGGCCTGCGGAATCGGCAGTCAACTGCTGGATTCCGTCAGAAAGAACAGGGAAAAGCTGACCCTGAGTGTCTACCAGAAGAATACGGCGGCAGTTTCTTTTTATCTCCGTCGTGGTTTCCGAATCGATGCGGAGCGTATTGACCCGCAGACCTTAGAGCTGGAATACACGATGAGTTGGGAATATTAGAAAGGAGGGATGTGGAGCATGCAAAACAGTTCGCACTAATAGGTAAACAAAATAAAAATTTTGTTGACCTAAGTGGAGGATGAATCCTGTTTTGAAGGCTCCAGCCATATATGGATTACCGCACCGAAGCGCCGCCCATTCTTCGGGACTTCCTGGTTTACCACGAAACCATTCAGGGACACTCCCGAAAAACAGTTGACGAATACTATTTAGACCTGCGAAACTTTTTCCGCTTTCTCAAGCAGACTAAAAATATGGTTTCCAGAGATACTCCGCTGGATAATATCTCTATTGCTGATGTGAATCTCTCTCTGGTCCGGGATGTTACACTGACGGACATCTATTCCTATATGAACTATCTGTCCCGTGACCGCGGCTTGAATAACACCTCCCGAGCCCGCAAGGTTGCCACCATCCGATCCTTTTACAAATATCTCACCAACAAGGCCAAACTGCTGGAGACCAATCCGGTCCAGGATCTGGATTCTCCCAGACTGAAGAAATCCCTGCCGAAATATCTGAATTTAGAGGAAAGTCTGGACCTTTTGGATAATGTAGACGGGAAAAACGCTGTTCGAGACTACTGTATCCTGACCCTGTTTCTCAACTGCGGCCTGCGTATCTCTGAGCTGGTGGGACTGAATAAAACGGATGTTCGAGGCGAACAGCTGCGGGTGCTGGGCAAGGGCAGCAAGGAGCGGATGCTGTATCTGAACGACGCCTGTCAGAAGGCGCTGGAGGACTGGCTCACGGAACGGGACACCCTGGCACTGGTGGACCAAAACGCCCTGTTTGTCACCCTCCAAAACCGACGGCGTATCTCTACAGCAGCGGTCCATAAACTGGTGAAAAAGCATCTGGCGGCAGCCGGACTGGACAGCTCACAGTACTCCTCCCACAAGCTGCGGCACACCGCCGCTACCCTGATGCTGCAAAATGGCGTGGATGTGCGCACCCTTCAGGAGGTACTGGGCCATGACCACCTGAACACCACCCAGATTTACACCCATGTGGACAATGAGGACCTGCGCACCGCCGCCCGAGCCAATCCGCTGGGGGGTGTAAAACAGAGAAAAAGGCCCAAAAAAGAGGAAACAGATGGATAAAAACCCGCCTGTCTAACCAGACAGGCGGGTCTCCTTTACATCTCAATCAGCTCATATTCTCTGGAGCCCAAGCCAATCTTCTCAGCGTGAGCCAGACAGCTGCGCCACTCCGACTCCGGGGTAGAGTTGGTGAAGTGGTCATGGTGGTCGTGGAACTCCGGGTCGGCCAGGTGTTTGGCCAGCTGACTGCCGGGCATGGGCTGGGCGGCCAGGCATGCGTCCACACAGGCCTGGTCCAGGGCCAGGGGATCGGTGGAGACAAACATGCCGATGTTGGGCAGGATGGGCACGTCGTTCTCCCCGTGGCAGTCGCAGTTGGGGGACACATCCACAATCAGGGAGATATGGAACTGAGGCCGGCCGTCCACCACCGCCTTGGTGTATTCCGCCATCCGGCAGTTCAGAGCCGCCTGAGCGTTGTCGTTGGTAAAATAGATCGCGTCGAAGTTGCAGGCCCCCAGGCAGCGGCCGCAGCCCACACAGTGGGCCTTATCCACATGCATCTTCCGGGTCTGCTGGTCAAAGACCAGTCCGCTGTTGGCGCACTCCTTCTGGCAGCGGCGGCAGCCCCGGCAGGCGTCAGCATTGATCTTGGGCTTGCCGCTGGCGTGCTGTTCCTTCTTCCCTGCCCGGGAACCGCAGCCCATGCCGATATTTTTGATGGTGCCGCCGAAGCCGGTCATCTCGTGGCCCTTGAAGTGGGTCAGGCTGATAAACACATCAGCGTCCATAATGGCCCGGCCAATTTTGGCCTTGTCCACATATTCACCCCCTGCCACCGGGACCTCCACGTCGTCAGTGCCCTTCAGGCCGTCGCCGATGAGGATGGGACAGCCCACCGTCAGAGGCGTGAAGCCGTTCTGCCAGGCGCATTCCAGGTGCTCCAGGGCATTTTTCCGGCTGCCGGGGTACATGGTGTTGCAGTCGGTGAGGAAAGGCCTTCCCCCCAGCTCTTTCACCACGTCCACCACCGCCCGGGCATAGTTCGGCCGCAGATAGCTGATGTTGCCCAACTCTCCAAAGTGCATCTTGATAGCTACAAACTTGCCGTCCAGGTTCAGCTCCTGGATGCCCGCTTTTTTTACCAGCTTTTTCAGCTTGGTAGGCAGACTGTCCCCAAAAGCCTCTGTGTGAAAATCGGTAAAATAAACCTTCGCTTTTTCCATAGCTGTGTCTCCTTATAAGTAGATTTATCAGCACTATATCATATAAAGTACCCTTTAAGTCAAGAGGAAATTATGTTTTTTCCCGTTTGCTCTCCAAAATTCCCGGGATGATGGAGCACAGAGAGCCTACCACAATCAGAATGACTCCAATAAGCATGTTCCGGGAAATTTCCTCTCCATGTACCATCCAGGCCAGGAAAGGAGAAAGGGCTGGCTTGAAAAAGTAGACCAGGGACACCACGCTGGCCGGCTGATACTCCATAGCAAGGAAGTAGGCACAGAATCCAATCCCCGCCACTCCCACAGATACAAAGAGTACATAGGGCAGATTTTGCAGGGTGTAGCCCGCCAGAATGGGTATATTGGCGAAGCTGTCCAGCCCCGCCCCCCGGAACGCCGCAGCTACTGCCGGAATATGGGTCAGCAGGATGAAAGCCAGCACAATCAGACTGCCGAACAGAAATCCGAAGCAGGTGACTACCGCTCCTCCATACTCGGCGACCTTCCGTTTTCCCATAACTCCATACAGAGAGAACAGCAGGGTGGACAGCAGGGCCAGAGCTACTCCTGTCATATTCAGTCTGGTATTCCAGGGGCTGATAATGACCACCGTGCCCAGCACCTCCAGCGCCAGAGCGGCGATATGCCGGGGTTTAATGGGCTCTTTCAGAAGGAAAAAAGCCAAAAACGCCACAAAAACCGGGTTGCAGCTGAACATCAGCGCCGACACCGACGAGCCAGTGTAGCTCACCGCCATCTGGAGGATGGGCATGCAGAGGGCGATGCCAACAAAACCCAGCAGAGCGAAATAAGCCATACTTTTGCCGTCCAACCGCTTCCCCCGTTTCTTAAGGTTATGCAAAGCCACTGGCAGCAGGCACACAAAGCCGATGACAAACCGGCACAGGGTCAGCTGAACCGGGTTAATTTGCCCGGCGATAAACTTCAGAACCACCTCGAAGGAGGTAAACATCACCACCGCAACGGCGATATAGAGGTAACCTTTTTTCACACAGCCTCTCCCCTTCTCTATCTGTTCGGTTGATACCGGCCCTGTAGGGGCGGACAATGTCCGCCCGCATTTTTCGGTACACCGGCGGGCGCGCAATGCGCGCCCCTACATGTCATTTCAGCAGCTCCAAAAACTCCTCCTCTGTGAGGACAGGGATTCCCAGCTCCTGGGCCTTGCGCAGCTTGGAGCCGGCCGCCTCCCCCGCCACCACATAGGTGGTTTTCTTCGACACGGAGCCGGCAGACTTCCCGCCCCGGGCCTCGATCATCTCCCCCGCCTCATCCCGGGTAAACTGCTCCAGCGCCCCTGTGAGGACAAAGGTCATGCCGGCAAAGCGCTGGTCGCTCCCCTGCTCCGCCGCCGTCATGTTGACCCCGGCCTCCTTCAGCCGCTGAATCAGGTGCTGGCTCTGAGGACTGGCCATCCAGTCCAGAACGTTTCGGGCGGTGATTTCCCCAATGTCGTCCACTGCAGTGAGCTCTTCCAGAGTGGCTTTTTGCAGGGCATCCAGCGTCTGGAACCGGGCCGCCAGGATCTTGCCTGCCTTTTGTCCCACCTGGCGGATTCCGAAGGCGTAAATCAGCCGGGCCAGGTCCTGCCCCTTGGACTTTTCCAGAGCGGCCAGCAGCTTCTTGGCAGAACGCTTGCCCATCCGATCCAGCCGGGACACATCCTCTTCTTTTAAAAAGTAGAGGTCCCCTGGAGTTTTAACCAGCTCAGCGCTCACCAGATTTTCTACCACGGCGATGCCCAGTCCCTCAATGTCCATGGCATCCCGGCTGGCAAAGTGGGACAAGCTGCGCAGCAGCTGGGCGGGACACTCCGCCCCGGTACACCGGGTGTGGGCGCCATCCTCATCCCGTTCCACCGGAGCCCCGCACACCGGGCAGACCTTGGGCAGGAACCAGGGCCGGGTCCCCTCCGGACGCTTCTCCGCCACCACGGACAGCACCTCAGGGATGATCTCTCCCGCCTTGCGCACCAGAACGGTGTCACCAATACGGATATCCTTCTCGGAAATAAAGTCCTGGTTGTGGAGAGTGGCGTTGGTGACGGTTGTACCCGCCAGCCGGACAGGTGTAAGAACAGCCTTGGGAGTGAGCACCCCGGTTCGGCCCACTTGGACCACAATGTCCGTCACCTGAGCGGGCTTGACCTCCGGCGGATATTTATAGGCGGCAGCCCAGCGGGGAAACTTGGCCGTAGAGCCAAGGGCCGCACGCTGTGACAGGCTATTTACCTTTACAACAGCCCCGTCAATATCGAAGGGGAACGTCTCTCTGGTCTCTCCGATCTCTGTAATCCGCTCCGTCGTCTGGGACACCCGGGCGCAGCTGTAATGTGGTATTACTTTAAAGCCCTTATCCCGCAAATAATCCAACGTCTCCAGGTGGGTGGAAAAGCCCTCTTGTGGCCACTGGATGTTGAATACCGCAATGTCCAGCCTCCGGGAGGCGGCAATCTTGGGGTCCAGCTGACGCAGAGAGCCGGCGGCGGCGTTGCGGGGGTTGGCGAACAGGGCCTCTCCCCTGCGCTCACGCTCCTCATTCAGAGTATGGAACACCTTTTTAGGCATGTAGACCTCCCCACGGACGACAAGCCGGGGCGGGGCGTCGGGAATTTTCAGGGGGATAGACCGGACGGTACGCAGGTTTTCGGTGACATCCTCCCCCACCTGTCCGTCGCCCCTGGTGGCCCCCCGGACAAAGAGGCCATCCTCGTACTCCAGGGCCACTGACAGCCCGTCTACCTTGGGTTCTACCACGTATTCAGCTTCGGGGGCAGCTCCCTTCACCCGTTGGTCGAAGGCCTCCAGTTCCGCGAAATCGAAGACGTCCTGGAGCGATTCCAGGGGCACCTGGTGTCGCACCTGGGTGAAGGAGTCCAGAGGCTGCCCCCCCACCCGCCGGGTGGGAGAGTCGGGAGTAACTGCCTCCGGATGGGCCGCCTCCAGCTCCTCCAGCCGGCGGAGCTTGTGATCGTAGTCATAGTCGGACATGGTGGGCTTGTCCAGTACATAGTACTCATAGCCTGCCTGGATCAGCTCCTGACGGAGTGCCTGAATTTCAGCAAAATCATCCATAATAGTACCCTCCTCTGGGCTGACACTGGAACTTTTTTGTAAAGCTCGGGAAAATTGCCCGCAGCAGGCAGAACAGCCAAAACCCGACAGCTGCTCCGGCGGTGTTGAGGATTACGTCGTCAATATCGGTGCTTCGTCCAATAAAAAACTGGATGAATTCGATGGATACCGAAGTGCAGAAGCCCACCAGCAAGGACTTCCACCACCTCCACCCCCGCCACAGCAGGGCGGGGAAAAAGCCGACGGGCATGAACATAATGATGTTGCCCAGCAGCATGAACAGCAGCCAGTAGCTCATATGGCCTAAAGCGCGGCGAATTTCCTGAAAAGGGGTCAGCATATTGGGGAGATAAATCAAGCTGGACATGGTCTGCTCCCAGGTCGGGTAGAAGCTGAAGAATGTGGCCCCATCATACCATCCCCGGCCAAAGGTGAGAACGTATAACCAGATATTGGCAGGAAACAGGGTAAGTGCGGCTAAACCGGCGCAGAACAGAAGAAACAGGCACAGCGTTATCTCCCGCAGCGTGCCGCTGACCAGCCCATGTGCGTTCAGTCTCCGCAGCCTGGCGGGCCTGACAATCAGGAAAATGACCAGGGCCAGCAGGCACATGGGAATCATCTGCACCACATATCTCAGAACGTCGGAAACAATCTCCAACAAGGGAACACACCTCTCTTTTGTTCACTGCCCCACCTGTAAATAGGTGTCCGGCACCTTGCCCACGATGACCGTCTCAGCCACACACAGCCGGGTGTGGAGGGCGGTCTCCACCTCTCCGCCGGGGAGCAGCAGGGTCATGGGGACATCCACCTCCAGCCAGATTCGGTGGAGGGTCTGGTTCACTCCGGCGGAGGTAAACTGGCTGTCGAACTCCGTCCGCACCGTCCCCACCGTCATGGCCCTGGCCCTCAGGGACGGGCCCTTGGCCCACAGAGGCTCCAGGTCGAAGAGGCTGCCCAGGGGGACCTCAATGTCGGATACGTCCACCCCGGCAATTGATTCCAGAATGGCGGCGGTGAGCTCCGCCCGGAGCAGATTCATCCGGGCCATGTCGGTGGTCAGGGCGGTAATGGCCCCTCCTCCGTCCCGCTGGATGGTGATAAAATCGGCGTAGCTCACATTGCGGGCGGCCAGGTCGGCGGTGACCGCCCCCTCCACCACCGCCGTCATGGTGTTCTGGGCTTGGGCGGAGGCAATCTCCGCCACCACCGGGCGCAGCTTGGCTTCCAGCAGGGCAATCACAGACGCGGCCACCAACAGTGCTACGGCCAGGGTGATGAGGGCCGGCGGGATACGAAGTCCGGGGCCCGCCCACACCGGCCGCCGGCGTCTCACTGGCCTGCGCATGTTTCGGACAAACTCCCGCCGCCATGGACGCATATTCTCACCCCCTATGGGTCAGGATATTCCAAAGCGGGCTTGGACTATGCCCCTACCAATCCCGTTCCCGGATAGCCTCCTCCATATCAATAGGAACACCAAACCACTCTAAAATATAGCCCACAGTTACCCCGATACAGTCACGGGCAACTGTTTCGATCTCACTGTCATTCTCATCAAATTCATCCTGCAAATCGTTGATAGCGCAGACTGCCTCATCCAGCTTTTCCTGGATGATCTCTGTATCAGTCTCGCCGCTCTCCAACAGGTTAATAACCTTCTGAAGCTCCACCTTTACCTTATCTACTAAAAAGTCAGGATAATATTCATCCTGATACATTTCATCCAACAGCTTATAGTTCCTGTCAAATACTTTCATCTTTGTTCTCCTCAAAATGGATATTAAGTGGAAAGCCCCAGCAACTCCTGCACCGCCAGCAGAACGCCCAGCCTGCCCGATTCGAAGGTGAGTCCCCCCTGGAGGTAGACGGTGTAGGGCTCCCGCATGGGGGCGTCGGCGGACAGCTCGATGGACGCCCCCTGGATAAAGGCCCCGGCGGCCATAATCACCTGACAGTCGTACCCCGGCATGTCCCAGGGCTCCGGGGTGACGTAGGAATCCACCGGCGCGCCGAACTGGATGCCCTTGCAGAACTTTTTCAGGGCCTCCGGCTCCCGCATATGGATCATCTGGATGATGTCGTGGCGGACCGCCGAGGAGTGGGGCTGGGTCTCATAGCCCAGCAGCTCCATCACCTTGGCGGCAAAGACGGCGGTCTTCACCGCCTGAGCCACCGTGTGGGGGGCCAGGAACAGCCCCTGGTAAAGCAGGCGGTTCTGTCCCAGGGTACAGCCGCACTCCCCGCCGATGCCGGGGACAGTGAGCCGCATGGCGGCCCCCTCCACCAGGTCCCGCCGTCCGGCGATGTAGCCCCCGGTAGGCGCCAGGCCGCCGCCGGGGTTTTTGATGAGGGAACCCACCACAAGGTCGGCCCCCACATGGGTGGGCTCAATGGTCTCTACAAACTCGCCGTAGCAGTTGTCTACCAGAATGGCGGCATCAGGATTTGCCTTTTTGATAATTCGGCACATCTCCCCAATCTCCGCCACCGACAGGGAGTCCCGGGTGGAGTAGCCCTTGGAGCGCTGGATGAGCACCGCCTTTACCCGGGGGTCGGCGGCGGCTCTGGCTATCCCTGCCAGGTCTGGTCTGTCGTCAAGGAGTTCCACCTGCCGGTACTCTACACCGTAGTCTTTCAGGGAGCCGTGGCCCTTGTCCGCTACTCCCACCACGCCCAATAGGGTGTCGTAGGGCGCGCCAACGGCGGACAACAGCACATCCCCCGCCTTAAGTGCCCCAAAAAGGGCGCAGGCAATGGCGTGAGTGCCATTGACAAACTGGATGCGCACCAGGGCAGCCTCTGTACCGAAAAGATCGGCGTAGATTTCATCCAGCTTGTCCCGGCCCAGGTCGTCATAGCCATAGCCGGTGGTGCCGGAGAAATAGCCCTCAGCCACACGATGCGCCTGAAAGGCGGCCAGCACCCGGGCGGTATTTTCCTGGGCAATGGCCTCAATGCGGGTAAATTCCTCGGTCAGCAGGCCCTGTGCCTGGTCGCCCAAGGCTTTTACGCGGTCGCTTATCTGTAAATGCATTTTACTTGTCAACCCTATCTGTTTCAATATATTTTTCGCATACTTCGATGCTTCTATACTATTTTTCAGGCTGCGGGGAATCACTGTCAGACAGCGTATAGATACGCTCACATTCTTCTCCGCCATAGACGTGGAGAACCTCCAGCGGAAAACCAACGCTGTTTAACAGAGCCTCAAAAAATGCCTCCCGTTTTTGACGGACCTCCGTGCTGTCGGTGGGCTGTCCGTTCCGCTCTGCCGTCCAGGCCTTTTTGTCCAGGAAGATAATGTAGGCCAGGTCTTTTCTGTCCGGAAAGATATAGGCCTCTCGGGCGTTTCCCTGTTCATCAATACGGAAATGGCGGTTGGGCCGGAGGTCAAAATACCAGAACAGCCCCTGCTCCGCAGTGAGAACGTTGTTTTTGACCGCGCCCGCATCCATGACCCACTCGCTCCATTGGCGCTCTCTGGAGCCTGGAATACCATACGTCAGGCCAAACCGCTTGCACAGTCCCTGACTTCGCACCTTGGTCTTTTTCAAAAACTTGTCTAATCCGGCGACGACAGCTTCCAGATCCTGGACCTTGCAGACAACCCCGAATTCCGCCGCCTGGCTGTAGACCTTCTCCCTTACGCCAGGAGAACGGGGATCAAAGAGTGAGTACATAGCCTGTCCCCTTAGATACGCGCCACGCCGGACTTTCGGGCGGCCTCAGCCACGGCCTTGGCCACCGCGGGACCTACACGGGGATCGAAGGCCTGGGGGATGATATAGTCCTCATTCAGCTCGTCATCAGAGATCAGCCCGGCCAGGGCGTGGGCAGCGGCCAGCTTCATCTCATCATTGATGTCGCTGGCCCGTACGTCCAGCGCACCCCGGAACACGCCGGGGAAGGCCAGCACGTTGTTGATCTGATTGGGGTAATCGCTGCGCCCGGTGGACACCACCCGCGCTCCGCCGGCTTTGGCGTCGTCGGGGAAAATCTCCGGGGTGGGATTGGCGCAGGCGAAGACGATGGCGTCTCTGTTCATGGCAGACACCATCTCTGGAGTCACCAGGTTGGGAGCGGAGACACCGACAAACACGTCGGCCCCCACCAGCATATCGGCCAAGGTACCGTGGCGCTTCTCCCGGTTGGTCATTTTGGCAATCTCCCGCTGGGCCCAGTTCAGGTCCTCACAGCCCTCATACACCGCGCCGAATTTGTCCACCAGGGTGATATCGGTAAACCCGGCCAGCAGCAGCAGCCTGGTAATGGAGATGGCGGCGGAACCAGCCCCGGAGAAAACCACCCGGACCTCCTCTTTCTTCTTCCCTACCACCCGCAGGGCATTGGTCAGGCCGGCCAGGGTGATAATGGCGGTGCCGTGCTGGTCGTCGTGGAAGACAGGGATGTCGCACCTCTCCTTCAGCTTCCGCTCAATCTCAAAGCACCGGGGCGCGGCAATGTCCTCCAGGTTGATGCCGCCAAAGGAGCCGGAGATCAGATACACAGTGTTCACAAACTCGTCCACGTCGTGGGTTTTCACGCAAAGAGGAAATGCGTCCACCCCGCCGAAGGATTTGAACAGGACACATTTGCCCTCCATCACCGGCATACCGGCCTCCGGGCCGATGTCCCCCAGACCCAGGACCGCAGAGCCGTCGGTGATGACGGCCACAAGGTTATGCCGCCGGGTGAGCTCGTAGCTTTTCGTAATGTCCTCCTGAATAGCCAGGCAGGGCTGTGCTACACCGGGGGTATAGGCCAAAGAAAGCGAGTCCTTGTCATTGGCGGGTACGGTGGCTACAACCTCAATCTTTCCCTTCCATTCGCCGTGCAGGCGCAGGCTTTCCTTTGCGTAATCCATATATTTCTCCCTTTCTTCTGATATGAGTATAGTTTCTGCTGATCCTATTATACTAAACTCTGGAAAAAACGCAATGGGTACTTGGTTTTTTATCGGTTTTCTCGGCTTTTTCCTCACATTTTACCGCTTTTCAGGCCTGATTTTATCATTTTCGCCGTTGACGGGGACGGGTATTTCTGGTAAAATGACGTTTAACTGACATTTCAGTGTGAATAAATTGTAAACAGGAGGACATTATGGAACATCATCATCACAGAGGAGAATGGGGCAGCAACCTGGGCTTCCTCTTGGCCGCCGTGGGTTCCGCGGTTGGCTTGGGCAATATCTGGGCTTTCCCCTATAAAATGGGTGACGGAGGCGGCTTTGCCTTTCTGGTTATCTACTTGATCTTGGCCGCCACCATTGGCTTCAGCATCATGCTGTGCGAGTTGGCCATCGGCCGGCGGGCTGGCCGGAGCGTGCTGGTAAGCTATCAGCAGGTGGGCAGTAAAATGGGCACCTTCCTGGGCTTTCTGGCCATGCTCTCCCCTTTCCTGATCCTCAGCTTTTACACCGTGCTGGGCGCCTACTGCATGGAGTATATGTCTTTGAATCTGGCTGACCTGGCCTTCGGCGTGGCCGCTATAGCGGGCATGTCCGGCGGCGATACCTTCAGCGCGGTGCGTGTCAACCAGTTTGGCGCGGTCGCCTTCACCTTCCTCTTTATTTTTATCTGCTTCCTGATCATCCGGGGCGGCATCAAGGACGGTATTGAAAAGTTCAATAAGATCGGTATGCCCGCCCTGTTTATTATGCTGGTCATCGTTATCGCCCGGGCCGTCACTCTGCCCGGGGCCGGCGAGGGTCTGGCCTTTATGTTCGCCCCCAACTTCGCCCCCCTGAAGGACGACTTCTTCAAGGTGCTCTCCAAAGCCGGCGGCCAGATGTTCTTCTCCCTCTCTCTGGCCATGGGTATCACCGTCACCTACGGCTCCTATCTGAGTAAAAAGGAGAGCCTGGTCAAGAACTCCCTGATCATCATCATCTCCGACACCATCGTGGCCATCCTGGCCGGTATGGCCGTTCTGCCCGCCGCTTTTGCGTTAGGCGGCGCCGGTGCGGAAAAGCAGGGCCCCGCCCTTCTGTTTATCACCCTCCAGGACGTATTCAACGCCATGGGTCCCACCGGTCCCCTGTTTGGCGTGCTGTTTTATCTGCTGGTGATCCTGGCCGCCATCACTTCCGCCATTGCCTTGCTGGAGGTGTTGGTCACCTTCCTGTCTGACCGTATCGCCCTCAAGGGCAAAACCCCCAATCGGGCCAAGCTGGTCACCATCGTCTGCCTGGTGGTCTTTGCGGAGGCCGCCCTGGTGGCCGCCGACGGCCTGGGCAAAAACGGCCTGTGGATTCCCTTCCACGAGACTGGTCTCCCCTTCTCCGGAAGCTGGCTTGACTTTATGGACTCCGTCTCTGAGGGCGTGGCCATGCCTCTGGGCGCGCTGCTCATGTCCATCTGGCTGGGCTGGTTCGTGGGGCCCAAGCTGGTTCGGGATGAGGTAGAGCTGGAGGGCAATAAAATGAGCTCCAGCCTGTATGCCTTCTTTAATTTCTGCATCAAAGTGATTGCTCCTCTCGGGATGGCATTCATCCTCTACGGACAGCTGGTGACGTTTTTTGCTCCCGCCACTTAACCCAAACAACTCAGGGCGCACAGCGGTTAAGCTGTGCGCCCTGTTTTCATTTTTTATGATAGGCCTCCGCCTGGGCCAGAAGCTCGGAGGCACTCTGCCGTAATACATCGGTGACAGCGGCCCCGCCGATGAGGCGGGCCAGCTCCTCCACCCTGCCCTTCCGCTCCAGCCGGGTCACATTGGTAAAGGTGCGGCCCTTCTTCTCCCCCTTCTCTACTGAGAAATGGGTGTCCGCCATGGCGGCAATCTGAGGCAGATGGGTGACGCAAAGCACCTGTTTCCTGCGGGCCACGTCGGCCATTTTTTCCGCCACCTTTTGGGCCGCCCGGCCGGACACGCCGGTGTCCACCTCGTCGAAGACCAGGCTGCCGATGCCGTCGTCCTCAGCCAGCACGTTTTTCAGGGCCAGCATGATCCGGGCCAGCTCACCGCCGGAGGCCACCTTCTGGATAGGCTTCAGCGCTTCGCCCAGGTTGGCGGACATGAGAAACTGCACCTGGTCCATGCCGGTGTCGTCCATGCCGTCCTGGGCTGCGCTGGAGGTGAAGTCGGTGACAAACTGCACCTTGGGCATATCCAGCTGGCGCAGCTCCTCCTGTACCCGCTTCTGAAGCTGGTCCGCCGCCTTTTTCCGGGCCTTGGACAGGGCCTCTCCCCTCTTTTTGGCCTCTTTCCGGGCCTTTTCCAGCTCCTTTTCCAGCCGCTGGATGGTGTCGTCGGCATCCTGGATCTGCTCCAGCTCCGCCCTGCATCTCTCCAGATAATCCAGCATGTCGGCCACTGTGGGGCCGTATTTCTTTTTCAGGCGGTAGATCACATCCAGCCGGCTCTCCAGCTGGTCCAGCTCCTCGGGAGAGAAATCAAAGGCGTCGGCAAAGTCCCGCAGGAGCTCCGCCGCGTCATCCGCCTCGCACCGCAGGGCGGTGAGTTTCTCCCCCAGCTCCTCCAGCTGAGGGCTCAGCCGGGTCACCGAGCGGACGGCCCCCTCCGCCTCGCCGATGAGGTCACAGGCTCCCTGGCTGTCCTCCCCTCCGGACAGGGCGAGCTGGGCCTCCTGAATGGCCTCCATCAGCTTGCCGGAGCTGCGCAGAAGAGTCTTCCGGGCATCCAGCTCCTCATCCTCGCCGGCCCTCAGCTCCGCCCGCTCCAGCTCCTTGATCTGATACTCCAGGGTGTCCACCCGACGGGAGCGCTCCGCCTCATCCATCTCCAGGGCCGCGATACGCTTACGCAGGTCGGCCATAGATCGGTACGCACTCTGGTAGTCCTCCAGCAGGGGGACGGTTTTGCCAAAGCTGTCCAGATAGCCCAGGTGGCAGTCCGGGTCCAGCAGCTGCTGGCCGTCGTGCTGGCCGTGGATGTTCAGCAGCTGACGCCCCAGCTCCCGGAGCTGGGCAACCGTCAGAGGCCGTCCGTTCACCCGGCAGGCGTTGCGCCCGTCCCCCTGTATCTCACGCTGGAGCATCAGCTCCTCACCCTCTGCGGGAAACCCGTTGTCCTCCAGCCATTTTACAGGCAGAGAACCGGTAAACACCGCGTTAACTACCGCTGATTTGGCGCCGGTACGAATCAGCTCCCGGCTGGTACGCTCCCCCAGCACCGCGCTGATGGCGTCAATCACGATGGACTTGCCGGCACCCGTCTCACCGGTGAGCGCGTTAAACCCCCCGTCGAAGCTGATGTCCGCCGATTCGATAATCGCGATATTTTCTATATGCAGCAATGAGAGCATGCTTTGTTCCTCCCCATTGTCTCTCATATGTATAAAAGAAGTACAGCAAAAGGCAGGCGCCGAGAAGCGCCCGCCTTTTCAGACCTTTTTTACTTGTTCTCACACTTCTGATTGGCGACAGTGCAGGAAGTCTTGCAGGCGGACTGGCAAGAGGTCTGGCACTCACCGCAGCCGCCCTTGGCGGCGCTGGCCTTCAGGGTGGCCCCGTTTAAAGTCTGAATGTGCTTCATTAGTATCTCCTCCTGTTTATTGCTTACAGCAGATTCTGCCATAGTGATACGCATTATAACATAGAATAAAATTTATTTCAATCATCTTCTGTGTTTTTTCTTGGGTTTTCTTCCCAAGAGTCCCGGGATAGTTCCGCCGCACAGGCAGGCGCACAAAATTCCGGCCCCGCCGTTAGCGACAGAGGCTCCCTGGTAGGCAATCAGTCCGGCGGTGAGCAGCAGGAGGAACAATACCACTCCCACGCCCAGCCCTGCCAGCAGAGACCGGCCGCCCACCCGCCGGACGGCGTAGGCCCCCCCTGTCAGCGCCCCCAGGACGCAGACAGCCAGCACCCCGCCGTACATGGCTCCCACCGGCACTACGCCAACGGACACCAGCACCGCACAGATCAGCAGCGCCAGGATGACGGTCACCCCGGCCAATACGCCCCCTTTAAGCACCTCACACATGGCATTGAGCCACTGACCGCCTATCTCCTCCGGCCGCTGCACCTTCTTTTTCATAAAAACACCCTCCCCCACGGTTTGGTAAAACCTATGCGGGGAGGATGAAAGACATGCCTGTAACTTTTAATTCGCAGGCTGGTCAGGGGCCACATTTTTGCTGGACACAGCCCACTTGGTAAATTCGATGCGTACCCGGTCGGCGCTGGTCTCAATGACAATGGTGCTCTCGTCCACCTTACAGATGGTACCCACAATACCGCCGATGGTTGTGATGACGTCGCCCACCTTCAGGGAGTCCCGCAGGTTCTGGGCCTCCTTCTTCCGCTTGTTCTCCGGGCGGATCATGAAGAAGTACAGCATAGCGAACATCAGGACAAGCATTAAAATCATATTAGGATCCATAAAATCTTTCCTCCAAAACTACTGCATAATCAGACTGTCAACAGAATATCTCCTTGACGCAGTAAAAAGTATTATACCGGATATTTTCCCGGTTGACAAGCCCTTTTGCCAAATTTCTCTATTCTTCTTGGGCGGGCCGGTCCAGCAGGCCGGAATATTGAGCCCGGAAGTCCTCATAGGTCCCGCTGTCGATGGCCTGACGGATGCGGGACATCAGCTCGTTGTAAAAGTGCAGGTTATGGAGCACCGCCAGCCGCATGGCCAGCATCTCCTGGGCCACCACCAGGTGGCGCAGATAGGCCCGGGAGAAGGAACGGCAGGCGGGACAGGTACATGTGGGGTCGATGGGCCGCCCGTCCAGCTTATACCTCTCGTTCTTGATGTTGATGGTTCCCTTCCATGTATACAGCTTGCCGTGGCGGGCATTCCGGGCGGGCATGACGCAGTCGAAGAAGTCGATCCCCCGGGCCACCCCTTCAATGATATTGGAGGGGGTCCCCACTCCCATGAGGTACCGGGGCTTGTCCGCCGGCATGTGGGGCTCCACCGCGTCGATGATGTCGTACATCACCTGTGTGGGCTCCCCTACCGCCAGGCCGCCGATGGCGTAGCCGTCGCAGTTCAGCCTGGCAATCTCCTCCATGTGCCACACCCGCAGATCGGCGTAGGTCCCCCCCTGGTTGATGCCGAAGAGCTGCTGCCGGGGATTGACTGTCTCCGGCAAGGTATTTAACCTGTCATGCTCTGCAACACAGCGCTCCAGCCACCGGGCTGTCCTCTCACAGGAGGCCTTCACATACTCGTAGGGAGAGGGGTTTTCCACACACTCGTCAAAGGCCATGGCGATGTCGCTGCCCAGGTTGGACTGAATCTGCATGGACTCCTCCGGGCCCATGAAGATGCGGCGGCCGTCGATGTGGGAGGCAAAGGTGACCCCCTCCTCCTTGATTTTCCGCAGGCCGGACAGGGAGAAAACCTGAAAGCCCCCGCTGTCAGTGAGCATGGGGCCGTCCCAGCCCATAAATTTGTGGAGCCCGCCCATCTGGCGGACCACCCCGTCCCCGGGGCGCAGATGGAGGTGGTAGGTGTTGGACAGCTCCACCTGACAGCCAATCTCCTTCAGATCGTGGGCGGAAACCGCCCCCTTGATAGCCCCCTGGGTGCCCACGTTCATAAACACCGGGGTCTGCACTACCCCGTGGGCGCAGGTGAATATCCCCCGCCGAGCTCTCCCCTCTTGTTTCAATACTTCAAACACGCAAAAACTCCTTTTTATCTTGTAATGCCGTTCTGACGCAAAAATTCCGTGACAAACCGCTCCAGCTCGTCCGTGTGCATCACAACGGTCATCTGGGACCAGTCTGAGTATTCCAAGGTGCGCCAGCCCAGCCTAAAGCGCCCATCCGGCCCGTCCGGGTAATACTTTCCATGATAAACATAGTAAGGAAAGTTGATTTTTTCCCTCAAATGTCCCCGGTGGAACAAAAGCTCGCATCCGCTTGCAATGACGCCATGTTTGTATTCCTCAATAAAGATGTTGTCGATAAAGTCGTCGTCAATAACTGAGGGGTCCTCCGCAATATGGAGCTCGGCCAGGATGGTCTCAAACAGGTCGTGGGTCCGCTCCCAGTTGAAGCCGCCGGCTGCCTCCAGCAGAGCCGGACTGCTATAACCAGCTTCAAGCATATCCAACGCCCATAGGGTCAGGTGATCGTCCCACCTATGCTTTAAAATCCCCGTACGGCAGTCATCGTAGTATTTTTCCAAAATATGCCCCAAATAATAATATTTCATCGAAAATCTTGAGCCCCCTCCTCACGAAATAAACATCGCATCACCAAAAGAAAAGAAGCGATATTTCTCCCGCACCGCCTCCTCGTAGGCCGCCAGGACGTGTTCCCGTCCCGCCAGGGCGGACACCAGCATGATGAGGGTAGATTGCGGCAGGTGGAAATTGGTGATGAGGGCGTCCAGCACCTTGAATCGGTACCCCGGATAGATAAAGATATTAGTCCACCCGGAGCGCTCCGACATCGTCCCGTCCTCCGCCGAGAAGCTCTCCACTGTGCGGCAGGAGGTGGTACCCACGCAGATGACCCGCCCGCCATTTCGTTTTGTCTCGTTGATGGTGTCGGCGGTCTCCTGGGAGATCATACAAAATTCCGAGTGCATCTCGTGGTCAGTGATCTCCTCCGCCTTTACAGGACGGAAGGTCCCCAGTCCCACATGGAGTGTAACGTAGCAGACCTTTACACCATTTTTCTGGACATCCTCCAGCAATTGAGGTGTAAAATGGAGTCCGGCGGTGGGGGCAGCTGCGGAGCCCACTACCTTGGAATAGACCGTCTGATACCGCTCCTGATCGGCCAGCTCCGCTTTAATATAGGGTGGCAGGGGCATTTTACCCAGCTGCTCCAGAATTTCCAGAAAAATCCCCTGGTAGTGGAACCGGACCGCCCGTTTGCCGTCGGCAAGCTCAGCCTCGACGGTGGCGGTGAGCTGGCCGTCTCCAAAAATCACCCGGGCCCCCGGCCTCAGTTTCCGGCCCGGACGGACCAGACACTCCCAAAGGCCCTCCCCCCTGTCGACAAGGAGAAGCACTTCACAGGCTCCTCCCGTAAGCCGTCGGCCAATGAGACGGGCGGGCAGCACCCGTGAGTCGTTGAGCACCAGGCAGTCCCCCGGGCGCAGGAAGCCCGGCAGGTCGTAGAAGTGGTGGTGGCCCACGGCCCCGCTGTCCCTGTCCAGGGTGAGCAGACGGGATGCGTCCCGCCGTTCCAGCGGAGTCTGGGCAATAAGCTCCTCAGGGAGCTGAAAATCAAAATCAGAAGTCTTCAAAATCTACATCCTTCTCAATAGTGTGCAAGCTGGACGCCTGGGAAGTAAAAGGTGATAATCTCATCATAGGTAAAGCCCCGTCGGGCCATAGCGTTGGCGCCAAACTGGCTCATGCCGACCTGGTGGCCCCAGCCGCCGCCATTAAATACATAGGTGTTTCCCGAGACTGACACTGTCCCGCCCCCAGGCTGGACAGAGGGGGTGTTTCCTCCGGAGGTCCCTCCTGTTCCGCTGCCCTCCAGCTCAGACACAGAGCCCGTACCGGAGATGATGCAGGCCCGCTCCCCTATGGAGGAGACGGATCCGTTTCCGGAGATGGCATACTTGCCCTCCCAGCTGCCCACCGTCCCTGAGCCGTTGATGGAGATATCCCCTGTGGGCGCGGAGGGGGTGACGGGGACAGCGCTGTCCGCTCCGGCGCCGTTGACTGTAAACCGAATAGACTTTATATCAAACCGGTTTCGGATGTTGCTGGCGCTGATGGTGCTGCTCTGACCGTTAGCCCATCGGACCACCACCTGGATTACATTGCCCAGCTGGGAGTAAGTCAGCTCCAGGCTTTTGACCGAGGTGCCCGTCCCAAGACCTTTACTCTGGAGCTGTTGAGTCAGCTGCGCGGCGGTGTAGGTCTTGGTCCACGGGGACATGTCATTGCGGTCGTCCAGATCGGCCTCATAGGGGTCCGTTACGCCGCGGAGATAGGGATATTCATGGACGGTATCCGTCCCCCACACATTTTTGGCGTCCTCGCTGGCTCCGCCAAAGCTGGAGGAGTAAAAGGTCTCGGCCAGGCGGCCATTGTATTTTACCACCATCCCCGCTGTTTCAGCCACTGCCCGCATGCTGACTTCGCTGGGGCCGTAGTCGGTCCGTTTGGTACCCATCCCGTAGTAGACCTGGCAGTTCGCGGAGGTACAAATGTCAAATCCGTAGCTCTCATGCTTGCCCAGATTGCCCAGTACATAGGTCCGGGCACAGGTAGCCTGAGCTTTCAGGGCCTCCAGGGGCCACTCCCTGCCCATCTCATAGCAGGCGACACCGTTCACATAGTCCTCCAGAGGCAGCACGTTGACCACCGTCAGGTTGCCGCCCCCGCGCCGGTGGTACTGGAATCCGCCGCGGTATTTAAAGCCGTCAAACCAGGTGCGCGTCTCCTCCGCCCCGGTGACATCGGGCTGAATGGCCAGCTTTCCGGACTCCCCGCAGTCATATTGAAACAGAATCTGGCCCGTTCCCGTTTTGACCACGCTCATGCCGTAGGAGCTGGTGCCCACCACGGTACCGCTGATTCCGGCCGACTCGGCCGCCTCTTTGGACGGGTATGCTCCCACCCGGACCTGATAGGCCCCGTCAATCCAGGCCACGAAGCCCCCACTGTAACCGGCTGCCGCCGCTGCGGCCTCACTGTAGCTGGAAAAGCTGCCGGGTATCTGGATATGGTAGCATCCCACCAAAATACCGCTTCCGTTGGTGGAATAGCGGCTGCCGTCAAAACGCAGATTTTGGGTCTTCAGAACCGAAATTGAAATGGTATCCCGGTCCGTGCGGGCCAGCTCCACAAAGTTAAGGCTCCCGTCGTAATACCCGAAGCAGTAACCCCAGCCAAAGCCCTGACTGTTGTTGTTCTCCAGATTGGCGGACTCCAGCTCCGGCGTGGACACATGGGCGTTGGAGGAGGCCAGGCCCACCCGAATCATCACTTCTCCGTCTCTGTTGGTGGTAATGGCTCCCGCCGGGGGAATTGCCAAGCACACCAGAAGCAGGGTGGCAGCAAACTGCATAAATCTTCTGCGCATATTGGTACTCCATTTCTTTTCGCTGATTTGCGTATTTCTATTGACAATCCGTCCTGAGGCATGGTAGGATGTCATAAATGTAGAGGACTGCGGCTTGCGTGAAGCATATTCGTCCTCTCCGACATTATAGTACAAAATCAGCCGCTTGAAAAGCCGCTGATTTATTTTTTTCATCGGCTGATTTTGGAAAATTAGATGCATCAATTTTTGTTCCGAAGCATAGAATGTTTCGGACCGATATGGAGGTAGCTATGAAAAAGTACAATGTAGGTATCATTGGCGCAACCGGCATGGTAGGTCAGCGGTTTGTCACCCTGATGGAAAACCACCCCTGGTTCCAGCTCACCGTTCTGGCGGCCAGTCCCCGCTCCGCCGGAAAGCCCTATGAGCAGGCCGTAGCCGGTCGCTGGGCCATGAAGTCCCCCATTCCCGAAGAAGCCAAATCCCTGGTGGTTATGGACGCCCAGGCGGATGTGGAAAAGATCGCCGGTATGGTGGACTTTGTCTTCTGCGCGGTGGATATGAAGAAGGAGGAAATCAAAGCTCTGGAGGAGCAGTACGCCAGGGCCGAGTGCCCGGTGGTGTCCAACAACTCCGCCAACCGCTGGACCGACGACGTGCCTATGGTTGTGCCTGAGCTCAACGCCGGCCACATCAAGATCATCGACGCCCAGCGGACCCGCCTGGGCACCAAACGGGGCTTTATCGCCGTCAAGTCCAACTGCTCCATCCAGAGCTATGCCCCCCTCCTCACCCCTCTGATGCAGGCGGGCTACGATATTGACAAGGTGCTGGTCTGCACCTATCAGGCCATCTCCGGCGCGGGCAAGACCTTCGAGCGCTGGCCCGAGATGGTGGATAACCTGATTCCCTACATCGGCGGCGAGGAGGAGAAGAGCGAGCAGGAGCCTCTGAAGGTCTGGGGGCATATCGAGGGCGATAAGATCGTCAAGGCCGACGGTCCCGCCATCACTGCCCAGTGTCTGCGGGTCCCCGTCTCCGACGGCCACACCGCCGCCGCCTTCGTCACCTTCAAGGAGGGCAAAAAGCCCACTATTGAACAGATCAAGGAGATCTGGAATACCTTTAAGGGCCGGGCCCAGGAGCTGGACCTCCCCTCCGCCCCCAAGCAGTTTATCCACTACTTCGAGGAGCCCGACCGGCCCCAGGCCCACACCGAGCGGGAGCTGGAGGGCGGCATGGCCATCTCCGCCGGACGTCTCCGCCCCGACACCCAGTACGACTACAAGTTTGTGGGCCTGAGCCACAACACCCTCCGCGGCGCCGCCGGCGGCGGGGTCCTGCTGGCTGAGCTGCTGTGCGCCGAGGGCTATATCAATCACAAGTAAGCCTGCCCTGCGCGGGCAGGCTGTGAAAGGAAGGACTTATTTCATGAGAACTCCAGTCTTCACGGGCACCTGTCCCGCACTGGTTACACCATTTAATGAACACGGCGCTATCAACTACGACGCCTTCGGCAGGCTCATCGACGCTCAGATTGAGGCCGGTGTGGATGCGGTGTGTGTCTGCGGCACCACCGGCGAGTCGGCCACTATGTCCATCCGGGAGCACATCGCCGCTGTGGAGTTCTGCGTCAAGCGGGTGGACCACCGGGTGAAGGTCATC
>CATNCS010000029.1 GCA_950097245.1 uncultured Oscillospiraceae bacterium
CACGAAAAGGTGAAGCAGCTGGAAGTGAGTAAATCCAAGGGTGGGCAAGGCCTTATACCTGCCGGCAAAGTCCGCCAGATGGGCCAGCACCCGGACCACCTTGTCCCGGACCAGCTCCAGCCCCTCCCGCATGAGGATGACATCGGTATTATCCCCCACGTAGCAGCTGGTGGCCCCCAGGTGGATGATGGGCATGGCCTTGGGGCACAGCTCGCCGTAGGTGTGGACGTGAGCCATCACGTCGTGGCGCAGCTTCTTCTCCCACTGGGCGGCCTTTTCATAGTCGATGTCGGTGATGTGGGCCTCCAGCTCGGCCACCTGCTCCTGAGTGACGGGCAGGCCCAGCTCCATCTCCGCCCTGGCCAGGGCCACCCACAGCCGGCGCCAGGTAGAAAACTTCTTGTCTGGGGAAAAAATGTACTGCATCTCGTCGCTGGCGTAGCGGGAGGACAGGGGGCTCTCGTAGCGATTGGTTGACATAATTTTTCTCTCTCCTTGATCCTTTTGTGCGGGCGGCCACAGGCCGCCCCTACTTTTCCCATTCATTATAACGCATTTCTCCCCCCTTTGCTACCCTTGCGGAAAATTTTCACAAAAGTTTAAGGAGAATTTAAAGCCCGGCGGATTTCTCCGCCGGGTCTGGATATTTTACAGCTTTGCCCGGATCAGCTCGCCCATTTTGACGGTGCCGATCACTTCCTCACCGGGCTTGGCGATGTCGGCGGTGCGCCAGCCCTCGTTGAGCACGGCGTCCACCGCCTCCTCAATGGCCTTGGCCTCGGCGGGCAGGTCGAAGGAGTAGCGGAACATCATGGCCACCGACAAAATGGTGGCGATGGGGTTGGCCTTGTCCTGGCCGGCGATGTCGGGGGCGGAGCCGTGGATGGGCTCATAGAGGCCGGGGGCGGTGTCGCCGATGGAGGCGGAGGGGAGCAGACCGATGGAGCCGGTAATCATAGAGGCCTCGTCGGAGAGAATATCACCGAACATATTCTCGGTGACCACCACGTCAAACTGCCCCGGGTCCCTCACCAGCTGCATGGCGGCGTTGTCCACCAGCACGTCCTCATACGCCACATCGGGGTACTCCTCCGCCAGCCTGTGCATGATCTGCCGCCACAGACGGGAGGTCTCCAGCACGTTGGCCTTGTCCACACTGGCCAGCTTCTTACTCCGCAGCCGGGCCAGCTCAAAGCCCCGGCGGCCGATGCGCTCGATCTCCTTCTCGGAGTAGGCCATCAGGTCGCTGGCCTCCTCCCCCCTGTCCTCGGTCTGATAGCGGTCCCGCTTGCCGAAGTACACCCCGCCGGTGAGCTCCCGGACGATCATCAGGTCGATGTTCTTGTCGTTCTTCAGGGGGCAGGACTCCGCCAGAGCGGGCCGCAGGGCGGCGGGGCGCAGATTGGCGTACAGCCCCAGGTCCTTGCGGATGGACAGCAGGGCGGTCTCGGGCCGCTTGTCCGGGTCGGTGGAGTGGCCCCACTTGGGTCCCCCCACCGCACCCAGCAGCACGGCGTCGCAGGCCCTGCACTTCTCGGCGGTGCCGTCGGGATAGCTCTTGCCCACTGCGTCGATGGCGCAGCCGCCCATGAGGATATCCACGTACTCAAATTGGTGGCCGAATTTCTCGCCGATGGCGTCCATCACCTTGACGGCCTCCCCCACTACCTCGGGGCCGATGCCGTCGCCCTTGATGAGGGCAATTTTATAATTCATAAAGCCTCTTCCTTTCAAAAATTCCCGTATTGCCACTGATAGGGGGAGCAGCCATCCTCTATGCGGTATCGCTGCTTGAAGCTGTCAATGCGCCACTCCCCCTTGCGAAGAGCCAGATTGAACTGGAAATCCAGCGAGCCCACATCTGTATGTACTGTCACCACCGCCCGTTTCTCGGTGTGCTCCACGGTGAACTCCGCCGCCTCTGTGATTCCGCAGAAAAAAGGCGGGTAACTGATGCCGTAGTAACAGCTGCGCTTCCGCCGGGTCAGACAGCGGGTGTAGATTCGGTCCGCTTCCTCCCGGTAGCGCCGGAATACGTCGGTGCTGTCAGCGCCCTTTCTGCGCAGCAGGACGGCGTAACACAGCTGGAGATTGTTCATCTCCTGGGCAAAATCCAGAATCAGCCGGACCAGCTCTCTATCTTCCATAGCTCACTTTGCTACGCCCCGCTCCTTCAGGGAGTTGAGCAGACCGCCGCTCTTGATGATGCCGTCGATGAACTCGGGGAAGGGCGCGGCCTGGTAGGTCTTGCCGGTGGTGGTGTCGGTGATGGTGCCGGTGGCGAAGTCCACCTCCACCTGGTCCCCGGCCTGAATCTCCTCGGCGGCTTGGGGGCACTCCACGATGGGGAAGCCGATGTTGATGGCGTTGCGGTAGAAAATCCGGGCAAAGGAGGGGGCGATGACGCACTTCACCCCGCAGGACTTGATAGCCAGGGGGGCGTGCTCCCGGCTGGAGCCGCAGCCGAAGTTGGGCCCGGCCACGATGATGTCCCCCGCCTGGACGGTGGAGGCAAAGTCAGCGTCGATGTCCTCCATGCAGTGGCTGGCCAGAGCCGCCGGGGAGGGGTCGTTCAGGTGCCGCGCCGGGATGATGACGTCGGTGTCCACATTGGCGCCGTATTTGTAAACTTTCATGATACTCGTTCCTTTCTGTTAAGCTCTCGGGTCGGCCACGCAGCCGGCAATGGCGGAGGCGGCGGCTACGGCGGGGGAGGCCAAAATGATCTCAGAGGTGGTGTGGCCCATACGGCCCACAAAGTTGCGGTTGGTGGTGGAGACGGTGCGCTCCCCCTCGGCCATCACGCCCATGTGTCCGCCCAGGCAGGGGCCGCAGGTGGGGGTGGACACCGCCGCGCCCGCCTGGATAAAGGTCTCAATGAGCCCCTCCCTCATGGCCTGGAGGACAATCTCCTGAGTAGCGGGAATCACAATGCAGCGCACGTTGTCCGCCACCTTTTTCCCCTTCATAATGGCGGCGGCAATGCGCAGGTCGCCGATGCGGCCGTTGGTGCAGGAGCCGATGACTACCTGGTTGATGGGGGTACCGGCCACCTGACTTATCGTTTTGGTATTCTCGGGCAGGTGTGGCAGGGCCACGGTGGGCTCCAGCTTGTCCAGGTCAATCACGATCTCCCGGTCGTAGACGGCGTCCGGGTCGGCGGAGAAGGCCTCGCAGGGGCGGGACACCCGGCCGTTGATGTACTCCATGGTCTTCTCGTCCACAGGGAAGATGCCGTTCTTGCCGCCGGCCTCGATGGCCATGTTGGAGATGGTAAAGCGGTCGTCCATGGTGAGGCTGGCCACTCCCTCTCCGGCGAACTCCAGAGACTGATACAAGGCCCCGTCCACGCCAATCTCACCGATGAGGTGGAGAATTACATCCTTGCCGGACACGCAGGGCTGGAGCTTGCCCTTGAGGGTCACCTTGATGGCGGAGGGCACCTTGAACCACAGCAGGCCGGTGGCCATGGCGGCGGCCATGTCGGTGGAGCCCACGCCGGTGGAGAAGGCCCCCAGAGCGCCGTAGGTGCAGGTGTGGGAGTCGGCCCCGACGATGACCTCGCCGGGCGCGGCCAGCCCCTTCTCGGGCAGAAGGGCGTGCTCCACCCCCATCTGGCCCACGTCGAAGAAGTTGGTGATCTCATGCTTGCGGGCAAACTCCCGGGCCTGCTTGCACAGCTGTGCGGACTTGATGTCCTTGCAGGGGGTGTAGTGGTCCAGGACGATGGCGATCTTGTCCCGGTCGAAGACCTGGGTGAAGCCCGCCTTCTCAAACTCGGTGATGGCAACCGGCGTGGTGATGTCGTTGCCCAGCACCAGGTCCAGTTTGGCCTCGATGAGCTGGCCGGCCTCCACCTTGTCCAGCCCGGCGGCTTTGGCTAAAATTTTCTGCGTCATTGTCATTCCCATAGGAAAATTACCTCCTTGCGGTTTATTGAAGGGATTCTACCACAGGGCTTGCCAAAAGAATGTAACGTATGATATAATTTAAAAAATTTTAAAGGAGGACTCAAAGATGCCAGACAGAGAGGTTCTTATTGTCCAAAAGGCTACTCTTTACGATCTTTTACGAATCTTAGAACAAACTCCCGATAAAATGTACACAGTTAAAGAGATAAACGACATTTTCGATTCTTACATTTCTGCAGAATCAAGAAAAATACGATGAACCACGAGCTGGATTTCCCCGCCGGCATCTGGGAGGCCTTCGCCCGGAGCCGGCCTCCGGTACGGTGCTCCCCTGGATATCTGATCTACTTGCAGGACACCCAGGCCACCTGCTTCTACTACCTGAAATCCGGCCAGGTCAAGAGCTTCATCCAGTCGGAGGACGGAGCAGAGCGGGTGCTGAATGTCTACGCCGCCGGGAGTCTCTTTGGGGAGGCCTCCTTCTTCGACGAGCTGCCCCGGGTGTCCTCGGCGGTGGCGGTAGTTCCCTGCGAGATCGTTCCCATCGACCGGGAGCTGGTGACCCAGGAGTTTGCCCGCAACCCGGAGCTGGCCCTGGCTATGATGAAATATCTGGCCCGGACGGTGCGTCTGCTGTCGGGACAAGTGGACCAGATGGCTTTCCGCCCCGCCCGGTGGCGGGTGGCCAGCTACCTGCTCACCCTGGCCGGCCGGGACGGGACGGTCTCCTGCACCCAGGACGACATCGCTGCCGCCGTCTCCGCCAGCCGGGTGACGGTGAGCCGGGTGCTCAATGAGTTCGCCCAAAGGGGCTGGGTGGAGCTGGGATACCGGGCCATAGACCTCCGGGAACCGGACAGATTGAAAGAGCTATGTAACTTGTAAAAGCCCTCTGGCAGATGCCAGAGGGCCCTCTTTTATACGTTCAGTTCCACTGCCCGGTCCAGTGCGGCGTCGATGTTGGGGACAAAGCTCTCCTCCCCCACCAGGTCGTACAGGCCGGATTTCTGGAACACTGACATAGGCTGCTCGTTCACGTGGGAGAACAGCACCCGGATTCCCTTCGATTTACACTCCTCATACAGCCGCCGCAGGCTGTTCAGGGCTGTGATGTCCATGGCCGGAACGGAGCGCATCCGCAGGATCAGCACATTTCGCCCGGTGTTGCGCTCAATATGGGGTATCTTGTCCGCCGCGCCGAAGAACAGGGGACCGGTGAACTCGTAGACCATCACGTGGGAAGGCACCGGCTTGAGCCGGCCCTGATCGTCTCCGGTGTCCTCCACATAATCCCACTCCTTCACGTCCGCCACATCGGCCATCCGCTTCATGAACAGCAGGCATGCCAGGGACAGGCCCACCCCAATGGCCACCACCAGGTCGAAGACTACCGTGAGCAGAAAGGTGACCGCCAGCACCGCAACATCGCTCTTGGGGGAGTGCTTTACCACCTGGACAAGGGTCCGCCAGCCGCTCATGTTGTAGGCCACCTGGAACAGAATGGCGGCGATGCAGGGCATGGGGATGAGGGCGGCGTAGGGCATCAGCAGCACCAGCACCAGCAGCAGGACCACAGCGTGGACCATGCCGGCCACCGGGGACTTGCCCCCGTTTTTGATGTTGGCCGCCGTCCGGGCGATGGCGCCCGTGGCGGGAATGCCTCCAAAGAGGGCGGAGGCCGCGTTGCCCACCCCCTGAGCCACCAGCTCCATGTTGGAGTTGTGCCGGGAGCCGATCATCTCGTCGGCCACCACAGCGGACAGCAGAGACTCAATGGCCGCCAGCACCGCGATGGTAAAGGCGTCGGGCAGCACCGCAGCCACCGTGTCATAGGACAGGGCGGGCAGGGTGAGCCGGGGCAGGGCGCTGGAGATGGTATACAGGTCACCAATGGTGTTTACCGGCAGGGAAAACAGCTTTACAGCTCCTGCGGTGACAATTACTGCAATCAGGGACGCGGGAATCTTCTTGAAAAATCTGGGCCACACAATCAATATGGCCAGTGCCAGGCACCCTATCCCCACGGCGGTCCAGTTGGCGGTGTGGAAGGTGTGGACCACCTCCTCCACCTTCTCCATGGTCTCCACCGGGGAGCGGGTAAAGGTGAGGCCGAAGAAGTCCTTCAGCTGACCGATGAGGATGGTCACCGCGATGCCGGCGGTAAAGCCGGTGGTGATGGTGTAGGGGATGAACTTAATCATGCTGCCCATACGGAGCACACCCATCAGAACCAGCAGGATACCCGCCAGGATGGTGGCCACCGCCAGGCCGTCCATGCCGTTTTTAGCCACGATACCCGCCACAATGGTGGCGAAGGCGGCGGTAGGGCCGGCAATCTGCACCTTGCTCCCGCCCAGGGCGGAGATAAGGAAGCCGGCCACAATGGCGGTGTACAGCCCCTGCTCCGGGGACACCCCCGAGGCCAGGGCCAGGGCGATGGACAGCGGCAGTGCGATGATGGCTACAATAATTCCAGCCACCAGATCCCTGGTAAAATCCTCTCTGGAGTAGTGCTTCAGCGAGTGGAGCATCTGGGGAGTCAGTTCTCTCATAAGGCTCTCTCCTTCCTTGATTTGAGACACACCCTTATCATAACGGATACCGGAAAGCTTTGCAAGCTATTTTCCCTTTTGCCTTGACTTTATCCTAAAACTTGTCATAATAAAGGGCAGGCATCAAATTTTGGAAAAGGAGCCCTGTCACTATGGACCACAACGCCTTCCAATGGCCCGCCCTCCCCCTGCCCAGGATATCCCGGGAGTTCCGGCTGGCCTTTTTTACCGCCTGTCTGGCCGGGTTCATCACCCATCTGTACCTGTTCACCAATTTCCTGCCCAATCACGACAGCATCCACTCCATCTTCTCCGACAACGACGTGCTCTCCAGCGGCCGGTGGTCGGCCAAGCTGCTGTCCTCCTTCAGCACGTATTTTCAGATGCCGGTGGTTATCGGACTGATCTCCATTCTGGCCCTGGCCCTCACCGCCGGACTCACCGTCCGGATTCTGGGGCTGACCCACCGGGGGAACATTGTCATGGCCGCCGCCCTGCTGGTCACCTTCCCCTCCCTGTCCGGCATCCTCTCCTATCTCTTCACCGCCGACGCCTACTGTATCGCCCTCCTCCTCAATACGCTGGCGGTGTACTGCGCCAAAAAATACCGCCGGGGCTGGGCGGCAGCCATCGCCATGATGGCCCTGGCCTGCGGCACCTACCAGGCCTTCCTCTGCTACGCCATCGGGCTGTTTCTCTTCGACTGTATCTTCATGCTGCTGGAGGGGACGGACATCCCGGCAGTCGTCCGGAAAGGGCTTGTGTATGTAGGGGTCTGCGCCGCCTCTCTGGTGGTGTACTACGCCGTTCTGAAGGTGATCCTTCTGGTCACCCACACCCAGCTGGTGGACTATCAGGGGCTGAATCAGATGGGGCTGGAAAATATTGTGGCCTTTCTGAAAAATATCCCCGACGCCTATGACTATTTCTTCACCTACTTCCGCCGTCCTGCCCATTTAAACCGGTTCTACCGCTATGTCCAGATGGCTGACTGCCTGTTCCTGGTGGTGATGGGCCTGCGGCTGGCGACCCTGAAGGGGCTGTTCCGGGACATTCCCCGGCTGCTGCTGGCGGTGGCGGGAGCGGCCCTGGTCCCTCTGGCTCTGAATTTTGTCTTTATTCTGGCGGTGGGCGCCGGAATGCACTACCTGATGGTCTACGCCTTTGTGCTGGTCTTCCTGCTGACCGTTAAAATCGCCGAATTGGTCATGGAGGAGCTGGCCTCTGCCGGAAAACCCGGCTGGATGGGGGTGCTGGGGGTCAACCTGGCCCTGTGCGCACTGCTGGTGTGGTGCGGGTTCTACACCAACAACATCTCCTACCTCCGCCTCCAGGTGCGCTATGAGAACTCCGCAGCCCTTGCCAACCGGATTGCCGCCCGGGTGGAGGCGCTGGAGGGCTACAATAGGGACACCCCGGTGGCCCTCATCGGCCTGCTGCCCAGCGACCTGTACGGCCGGGCCGTCCCCGCCTTCTCCGCTCCGGAGGCCATTACCGGCACCGACGACATCCTTCTGGAGTACTACTACTCCGCCCGGGACGTACTCCAGTACTGCGCCGGTCTGCGGATGCCCCCCTTCACCGAGGAGCAGTGGACCTCGGTGTACGACTCCGATTTCATCTACCCCATGCCCTGCTGGCCGGCGGAGGGCTCGGTCATCATGTACAACGGCGTGGCGGTGGTCAAGCTGGGAGAAATCCAGCGGCCGTAGACAGAGACACAAAATTGGGCACGGGATTTTTCCCGTGCCCTTTTGTCTTATTTGACCCAGTGGAGCACCGCGTCCCGGAGGAATTGGGCGCAGCCCGGCCGCTCCCTGTCGTAGTAGGCGGTAAACCGCTCATCCTGAACATACAGCTCCGCAATCCCTCTGTGGCGCTGGACGTCGTGCCTGTCCCCCATGATGGTGAGCCAGCGGCGGTGGAGGTCTGTAATCTCCCTCCCCGTCTCCCCCGCCGGGTCCTCCCCGGCGGCCACGGCGGCGGACAGCCTGTCCAGAATCTCCTGCCCCAGGCGCTCGTACTCCTGAAATTGCTCCAGAGTCACCCCCATCACCCGGGCGTTGGAGGCCTCCACCTCGGCATCGCCGTATTTCTCCCTGGCTTCCGCGCCGTAGAGGCGCTCCTTCTCCTCCACAAACTGGCGCTTGAAGGCCTCAAATTTTTTCTCATCTGACATAATTTCATCCCTTTCCTGTGTCCGGATCGTCTCCTGTACGGAGTCGATCAGTCTTTGGAGCCGTCCCCGCTCCCCCTCCAGGGCGGCCAGGTGGCCCCGGAGGACAGCCAGACGGTCGAAGGAGGGATCGTCCAGAATCTCCTTCACCTGGGCCAGCTCCACCCCGAGGGCCCGGTAGTATAGAATGTCCTGGAGCCGGTCCACCTCTGCCGGACCGTAGAGGCGGTATCCGCCCTCCGTCCGGCCGCTGGGCGTCAGCAGACCGATTTTGTCGTACCAGCGCAGGGCGCGGGTGGTCACCCCCGACAGGCGCGACAGCTCCTGAATGGTATATTCCATGACCATCACCTCCTCAAACAGGATAGTATCACTTGACGTTACGTCAATGTCAAGGAGATTTTAAAAATTTTGACCGCCCGGTCCAGGCGCCGTTTGAAAAATGGAAATATGCACAACGGCGAGGGATTTTGCGGCCAGACAAACACAATTTTTCGCGGGAATCCTGGGTGGATTTCAAGAAAAATTGGGGCAATATGGCAGCAAAAGAGCCGCCGCTTGGGCGTATTGACATTTTTCAAACAAGCCCTATGGCCGGGCGGTCATTTTTCTATTCCTCTTTCTTCTCGTTCTGTCTCCGAAGTTTTTTCAGCTTCCTCCTCCCCACAGTGACGGCCACAGCGGCCACGGCGGCCAGAATCACCAGCAGGATGATGTTGTAGGACGCCCAGATGAGGAAGTCCCGGAAGCCCTGGCCCAGGTTGCGGACACTGGCCTGGAAGCCGGCGGCCATGCGCTGGCCCAGGGAGGCGGTCTCCCCCACCTCCTTGGTGACCTGCCCCACCTCATTGAGATAAATCTGGAAGGTGGAAAAGTTGATGAGGGCGTCGTAGCGGTTGAGCTCGGAGGAGTACATCTCGATCTCATACTCCACGTTGCTGAGGGCATTTTCCAGGGAAATGATGTCCTCCATGGTCTCCGCCTTCTCCAGCAGGGCCAGCAGCCGCTCCTGTTTGGTGCGCTGGGTCTTCAGGCGGGACTCGGTGTCGTAGTACCGCTCGCCTACGTCCTCGCTGCTCTCGTCCTTGCTGGTCACATAGCCCAAATCCCCGGTACCCGACAGGAACTGGTTATACTTCTCCGCCGGCACCCGGACGGTATACTCCCCGTTGCGCCGGGCGTAGGCGTCCCGGTAGCTGCCGCCGTGGACGGATGCCACCTCAAAGTAGCCGCCGCAGTCGTCCACCAGCTTGTTCAGGGCCTCTCTGCTCTCGTCGAACTGCTCCGTCTGGATGGACAGCTCCGCCCGGCGGATGAGCTTGGCGTCTGGCCGCTGGTAGATCGAGGCGCCCGGAGCGCTTTCCTGGGGCATGTCCGGCTCAGGCATGGAGGGGGCCTCCGCCGACCCGCCGCTCATGTCCATGTCCCAGTAGTCGGTTCCGTTCCACTCCCCGCTGGGGGCGCTGGCGGAGGGGGCACTGGAGGCAGGAGCGTTGTTCATCCCCTCACCTTTGGAAGCGAGGTTCCCTCCCCCGCACCCCGCCAGCAGCAGAATCGCCGCAAGGCTGATTGCAAACAGCTTTTGTTTCATAAATATCCTCCCTTTCTCTGTAGGGGCGGGTATTACCCGCCCGCACATAATGCCCGGCAAATCTCTCGATGCGGGCGGATGATATCCGCCCCTGTAAATACAGACGTAAACCACAGGAAAAGGTTGCACCCTTTTCAAAAAAATTTCATAGGATGGGGTAAATTCGGGAGGTGCATCGCTATGCCCATCATATACCTGTCCCCCAGTACACAGGACTGGAATCCATACGTCAACGGCGGAACGGAAGAGGAGTGGATGAATCTGCTGGCCGACAAAATGGTCCCCATGCTGGACGCCTCCGGCATCCGCTACGCCCGGAACACCCCGGACATGACCGCCGCTTCCTCCATTGCCGCTTCCAACGCCGGGAGCTACGATCTTCACCTGGCCCTCCACTCCAACGCCGCCGCCGGGGCCCAGGCGGGCAAGGCCCGGGGGTCCATCGTCTTTTACTACCCCGGCAGCACTGACGGCCAGCGGGCGGCGGAGCTCATCGCCGACGGCCTGAAGACTATCTATCCCGACCCCAACAAGGTGCGCACCGAGGCCACCACCTCTCTGGGGGAGGTGGCCCGGGTCAACGCCCCCTCCGTCCTTGTCGAGCTGGCTTTCCACGACAATGTGGATGACGCCAACTGGATCAAGGCCAATCTGGACAACGCTGCCCGGGTAATGGTGCTGGCCCTGACCGAGTACTTCGACATCCCCTTTTTTGAGACCGAGCACCGGCGGCAGGGGGTTGTGGATGTGGAGTGGGGCAGCCTGAACGTCCGTTCCCGGCCCAACACCAGCGCCGCCATTGTGGCCCAGGCCCCCGACGGCGCGCCCATTACCATTATCAACACCGCCAACGGCTGGCATCTGGTGAACTACAACGGCATCATCGGCTATGTCAGCAGCGAATTTGTAACGGTGACTTAAAAGGAGGTAACATCTATGGATATTCATGTCGTCCAGCCCGGGGACACCATGTACCGGCTGGCCCAACAGTATGGTGTCTCTATGGAGCGGCTGCTCCAGGACAACCAGCTCCAAAACCCCTCCCAGCTGGTGGTGGGTCAGACTGTGGTCATTCGGTACCCGGCCCTGACTCACACCGTAAAGGCGGGGGACTCCCTGTATTCCATCGCCCAGATGCACAATACCACGGTGGCCCAGCTGCTGCGCAACAACCCCGCCCTCCAGGGCCGGGACCTGCTCTTCCCCGGCCAGGTCATTGTGGTAAGGTACGATACGCCCTCCAAGGGCTCCCTCACCGTAAACAGCTATGCCTACCCCTACATCGACCGTGATCTGCTCCGGGCCACCCTCCCCTACCTGTCCCAGCTCACCCCCTTTACCTACCGCTTCGACGGGGACGACCTGATTCCCCTCCGGGACGAGAGCCTGATCAACGCCGCCCTCCAGAGCCGGGTGGCCCCCATCCTTCACCTGTCCAACCTGGATGATCGGGAGCAGTTCTCCGGAGAGAAGGCCCACGAGCTTCTGGAGGACGAGGAGGACCAGAAGGAGTTGATTGAGGAGATTCTGGAGACCATCGACCGGAAGGGCTACCAGGGGGTGGATGTGGACTTTGAGTATGTCCGGGGGACGGACTCTTGGGCCTACGCCCAGTTCCTGGCCCGGCTGCGCCGGGCCCTCATCTCCCGGGGACTGCCCCTCATGGCCGCCCTAGTGCCCAAGACCTCCGGCAGCCAGCCCGGACGGCTGTATGAGGGCATCGATTACCACCTGATTGCCCAGGCTGTGGACTTCGCCCTGCTCATGACCTACGACTGGGGCAATCTGAGCGGGCCCCCTATGGCGGTGGCCCCCCTGCCCCAGGTGCGCCGGGTGGTGGAGTACGCACTCACCGAGTTCTACCCCAACCAGCTCTACCTGGGCATCCCCAACTACGGCTACGACTGGACTCTGCCCTATCGGGAGGGCAGCCGCGCCCGGTCGCTGAGCAATGTGGAGGCTGTCCAGCTGGCCTGGGACCGGCGGGCCGCCATCCGCTACGACGATCAGGCCCAGGCCCCCTGGTTCCGGTACGTGGACGACCAGGGCAGGGAACACGAGGTCTGGTTTGAGGATGCCCGCTCCATCCAGGCCAAGCTTGACCTGGCCTTTGAGTACGGCCTGTACGGCGTGGGCTACTGGAATCTGGACCGCCCCTTCCCCCAAAACTGGGTGGTCCTCAACGCCATGGCGGAGATTCGCAGCGAGATGTAGGGGGCGGGCTCCGTCCCGCCCCGTTCGGCCAAGGCAAAAATTTAAACAGCGGGGCGGCGCGGAGGCCGCCCCCTACTGGATTTTTCCGTTCCTCTGTGATATAATCAGGCAACCAAAGATAAAGGAGGACATCACAATGTCTGTTATTGTCGGCCTGAAGGGCCGCGCGGAAACTGTTGTTAACGAGAGCAATACCGCCCAGGCGGCCTGCTCCGGAGCGCTGCCTGTATTCGGCACACCCTTCCTGTGCGCCCTGATGGAGGAGGCGGCCTGGAAGTCCATCGCCCCCCACCTGGAGGAGGGCCAGAGCACCGTGGGCACCCGGCTCAACGTCTCCCACGACAGCGCCACCCCTATCGGCATGAAGGTCCGGGCGGAGAGCGAAATTACCGAAGTGGACGGCAAACGGCTGGTGCTGAAGGTGTCTGCTTTTGACGAAAAGGGCCCCATCGGCGAGGGCACCCACGAGCGGTTTATCGTCACCGACGAGCGCTTTCTGGCCAAGGCGGCCAAGAAGCTGGAGGGCTGAGCCATGTCCATTGAAAAAGTCCGGGACTATTTCCGCCCCCTGGGCCGGGAGGGGGACATTCTGGAGTTCCCTGTCTCCAGCGCCACGGTGGAGCTGGCCGCCCAGGCGGTGGGAGTCATCCCCGCCCGCATTGCCAAGACTCTCTCCTTCCTGGTGGAGGAGGGCTGTGTCCTCATTGTAACCGCCGGGGACGCCAAGATCGACAACAGCAAGTACAAGGCCATGTTCCACACCAAGGCCAGGATGCTCACCCCGGAGCAGGTGTCCGCCTTTACCGGCCACGCCATAGGGGGCGTGTGCCCCTTCGGCAACCCGGAGGGAGTGCGCACCTACCTGGATGTGTCCCTCCAGCGGTTTGACACCGTCTTCCCCGCCGCCGGCAGCGGCAACTCCGCCATTGAGCTTACCTGCGACGAGCTGGCCCAGTACTCCCACAGCCTGGGCTGGATCGACGTGTGCAAGGGCTGGCAGGAGGGCACATAACGCAAAAAGCGCGCCGTGAAAGGGGTGGTATGCGTGAAGCGATGCATTGTCCTCAGCGGAATCATGGAAAAATAGAACAATTCAGGAGGTTTTATCATGATTCCGCAGTGGAAAATTTATCCCCGCTCCCAGGGGCACAGCACGGTCTACCTGCAAAATGTGGTGACCGATCCCTCCATTTCGGTGGGGGATTACACCATCTATGACGACTTTGTCCACGACCCCAGGGATTTTCAACGCAATAACGTCCTCTACCACTACCCCATCAACCATGAGCGGCTGGTGATTGGCAAATTCTGCTCCATCGCCTGCGGCGCAAAATTTCTGTTCAACAGCGCCAACCACACCCGGCGCTCCCTGTCCACCTACATCTTCCCCGTCCTCTTTGAGGAGTGGGGCCTGGATGTGGGGCGCATCCCGGAGGCCTGGGACAACAAGGGCGACATTGTCGTGGGAAACGACGTGTGGATCGGCTATGAGGCGGTGATCCTGGCCGGCGTCACCATCGGCGACGGAGCTATCGTCGCCGCCCGGGCGGTGGTCACCAAAGACGTTCCGCCCTACACCATCGTGGGCGGCGTGCCCGCCAGGCCCATCCGCGCCCGCTTCTCCCAGCCGGAGATCGATCAGCTTCTGGCCCTGCGGTGGTGGGACTGGCCCGCTGAAAAAATTGCCGCAAACCTGGACGCCATCCAGTCCGGAGACCTGGAGGCCCTTTGCCAGGCCCGGTCATAACACAACGCCCGCCGGATGAAGGCGTTGAGATAAGAAAATCTTTTGTAGGGGCGCATAGTATGCGCCCGCGGGCGGCTAATAGCCGCCCCTACAGAACTTCTTAAAACAACGCCCGCCGGATATCCGGCGGGCGTTTCCCTTTACAGCTCCACGACCGCTGTGGCAATTTTCTCCCGAAAAACCCGGTCGTGCTCCACAAAGAGGAGGGTGGGCCGGTACTGGAGGAGCAGCGCCTCAATCTGCATCCGGGAGAACAGGTCGATATAGTTCAGCGGCTCATCCCACAGGTACAGGTGGGCGCTCTGGCACAGGCTGGCGGCAATCAGCACCTTTTTCTGCTGTCCGGCGCTGTACTCGGCCATGTCCCGCTCAAAGAGAGCCCGGGAAAAGTCCAGCTTCCGCAGGACGGTGAGGAATTGAGTCCGGTCCACCCCCTGCCCCTCGGCCCAGTCCAGAAGGGGGCCCCGCAGGTGGTCCGCCCGCTGGGGGACACAGGAAATCACCAGCCCGGAAGCTTTCCATAGGGTCCCTCTGTGGGGAACCTCCTCCCCCAGCACCAGACGCAGGATACTGGACTTCCCTGAGCCGTTGCCCCCGTCCAGACACAGCCGGTCCCCCCGGTTCAGTGTAAAGTCAATTGGCCTGTCACCCATTCCCGGGTAGGAAATTGTCAGCTCCTTCCCCTCCAGCAGACGGAGGCTGTGGCAGGTCAGCGGGGTCAGCTTCAGGCTGTCCGCCCGCTCCACATCCTTCAGCAGGGCGGATTTCTCCTGAATGGCCCGGTCCGCCCGCCGCTCAATATTCTTCCGCTGCTGCTGGCCCTTCCGGGACTTCTCCCCCAGATAGGGCCGCAGGCCGTGCTTGACAATCCCGTTTTGCGAAATTCCGGTTTTGGCCCGCTCCACCGCGTCCGCCTTCTGCTTCCGGTCGGCGGCCGCCTGCTCCAGACGGCGTATCTCCCCCTTCAGCTTCTCGTTCCGGGCCGCCTCCCCCCGGTCCCGGTCCTCTTTGTCCCGGAACCAGCTGGAGAAGGTCCCCCGCACCAGCTCCGGGCCGGTGGGGTTCAGGGCCAGGATGTGATCCACGCAGCCGTCCAGAAAGGCCCGGTCGTGGGACACCAGCAGAAAGCCCCGGTCCAGCCCTCGCAGATACTCCGACACCAGCACCCGGCCCGGGCCGTCCAGGTGGTTGGTGGGCTCGTCGATCATTGGGTAGGCCCCCTCGTCCAGGAAGAGGGCGGCCAGCAGAGCCCGGGTCTGCTCCCCACCGCTGAGGGTGGAGAAGGGCCGGTCCAGCGCCTCCTCGCTCAGCCCCAGCCGGGACAGCTCCCGGCTCAGCCGCCACTCCTCCTCCGGAGGCACCCCCTCCAGCAGAACGTCCAGCGCCCGCCGGGACGGGTCAACCACCGGCCTGGGCCACCGGAGACAGGGCTGGGTCAGAGAAATGGTCCCCCGGCCCTCCAGCTCTCCCGCCAGCAGGCGGAGGAGGGTGGTCTTCCCCCGGCCGTTCCGGCCTACCAACCCCAGCTTCCAATTGGTGTCCAGCTGGAGATTCAGGCCCTCAAATACCGGGGTGTGGTCCCCGTCATAGGTGAAATACAGCTTTTGTATGGCAATCTTCGACATATCGTACCCTCCTGTCATGTGCGCGAAAAAGCCGCAAGAGGGACCTCCCTCTCGCGGCGGCAGGGGCACAATACGCCCATTTGAGCCGAAAGGGGAAGACTGCGCGTTTCCTCTCGCGGACCCATGACAGAACAGAGCCGTCCCTGCGGCTCTCCAAAATGTTCCTGTCATAGAATCAGCAAGTGGTCTTGCGCATCTTCCCGCCTCCCGTCTGTTTGTTGGGGACAGCATACCATGAGAATGTGTTTTTGTCAAGCGAAAAGGTCTACATCCGCCGGACGATATCCCGCAGGGCGTTCAGCGCCTCCTCCTTCTGGCGGCTGCCCTCCCTGGTCGACGGGTCAATCCCCAGGCTCAGCCGGGCCAGCATATGTTCCAGCCAGCGGAGCAGGTCGCCGCCCGCTTCCTCCAGCGAGTCCAGTCCTGGAATATAATTGTCCGCGCTGGTCACATAGCCCCTGCCGTCGGAATACAAGCGGCCCTCCGCCAACGAATCAAACATTTTATCCATGTCAACATCCAGACGCTGGAGCCCATGATATCCCAGCCATGTGGTATCGGCGGGCGTCAGCGCGCCCTTCTCCACCAGCTCATCCAAAAACGCGTCGTACTGATCCTGGCTCATATGGCTGGGATCGTATTTGTCGGACAGATCGGCAATTTCCTGGGCCGACAGCTGTCTGCGGACCACCGTCTCCACCTGCCTTGTATCCCAGCCACTGAACTGTGCTGTGACCTCCTTGCCCATCTTCTTCAGCTCTTCGCCGAAGTCCGACAGATACCAGGTTCCGTCATCCCTTCTAGCAAATTTTAACTCTGCTTTGACCTGTTCTCCGTTGTACGTCCTTACACCATTCAGGGTAAATTCCATAAAACCAGCACCCCTTTTTACCGCTCTGTTGCAGACAATTATTTATTTGTCGTCAGCTTTTGGCAGAAAGTTAAGAGCCGTTTGAGGTATTTCTTGCGTATTCTGTGGAATTGTGCTATACTGTCAGCACAAAAGGGCGGGGCCGATCCTCCACAAGGCCTGAGGAGGCGAGGCCGATGAGTATAGGCGAAGTCATCGCGTTACTTATGCTTGTCATAGCGGCTATCAAGCTGGGCCATGACCTAAAGAAGTAGCCGCCCCCCGGTACTAATAAGGAAGCGGCATTTTCTCAATCTATAAACTTGTTGGAGATTGACCGCTAACCGGCTTAGGCCCCGGTTAACCGCTCTCTTGTTTTTATTATAACCGGCTCAACCCACCTTGTCAAGCGTCCCGGCCCCTTTTTCGGACGCCGGGACATTTTCCGCTTACTTGGTGCCGAAAATCCGGTCCCCCGCGTCGCCCAGGCCGGGGACAATGTAGGCGTGCTCGTTGAGCTTCTCGTCCACGCCTGCCACGTAGATGTCCACGTCGGGGTGGTCCTTCATAATGCACTCAATGCCCTCGGGGGCGGCAAGGATATTCATCAGCTTGATGTGCTTGCAGCCGTAGCCCTTGATGAAGGTAATGGCGGCGGAGGCGGAGCCGCCGGTGGCCAGCATGGGGTCCAGGACGATGACGTCCCGCTCGGCGATATCGGCGGGCATCTTGCAGTAGTACTCCACAGGGCGGTGGGTCTCCGGGTCCCGGTACAGGCCGATGTGGCCCACCTTGGCGGAGGGGATCATGTTGATAATGCCGTCCACCATGCCCAGACCGGCCCGGAGAATGGGGACAATTGCCAGCTTCTTGCCCGCCAGGGTCTTGAAGGTGCCGGTGGCAATGGGGGTTTTTACCTCAATATCCTCCAGGGGCAGGTCCCGGGTGGCCTCATAGCACTCCAGGGCGGCGATTTCCGAGACAATCTCCCGGAATTCCTTTACTCCGGTCCTCTCATCCCGGAGGATGGTCAGCTTGTGCTGAAGCAGCGGGTGGTCCAGAATGTGTACCTTTTCGTTATACATGTTTTTCTCTCCTTTTATATCATGTTGAATATCGCTCTTATCTCTGCAGGGGCGGATATCATCCGCCCGCAATAAAATGCAGCTTCCGGGACACGGGCGGATAATATCCGCCCCTACACAGGCCGCTGCTCCCGTTCCAAGCGCTCCCGTTCCGCCTGGGACAGCCGGTGGTAGACGGGGGCCAGCTCCGCCCCGGACACCAGGGCCCCGGTCTTGGCCAGCTCCTCCGCCGCCCGGGCCACACCCCAGGCGCTCTGGGTTCGCAGGTGGACGGGGGCAGGAAACAGACCGGAAATCGCTTCGTTCAAGCTATTATAACACAGGACAGCCCCGTCGCCAACGACTATTTTCGATTCTGGAAAATTTTTCAGCTCCTCCCCCAGCTCAGCCAGAGAGAGGGCCCGGTCAGGGGTGAGCCGCTCCAGTCCGTCCCCCCTGGCCCGAAACAGGGCGTTGTACACCTGCTTCCGCCGGGCGTCCATGGCGCAGACAATGAGCTTCCCCTCCAGATGGGCCAGGGGCCAGGCCATGGACTCCAGGGTGGAGCAGGGGGCGCAGGGCTTCCCCTGGGCCCAGGCCAGTCCCTTGGCGGTGGCCACCCCGATGCGCAGGCCGGTGAAGGACCCCGGCCCGGCGGCCACGGCGATAACGTCCACCCCGTCCAGAGACTGACCGCAGTTTTCCAGCATGTCGTGGACCATAGGCAGCAGAGTGCGGCTGTGGGTCAGGCCGCTGCACTGAAAGGACTGGGCAATCAGCGCCCCGTCCCGGCACAGGGCGGCGGAGCAGGCTGTGGCCGACGACTCCAGGGCTAAGATGTTCACAGCGCCACCCCCTCAATCGTAATGATCCGCCGACTGTCGGTCTCTCCCCGGTAAATCTCCACTGAAATCACATCCTCCTCCAGGGCGTCAGACACGTTTTCGCTCCACTCCACGGCGCACACGCCGCCACGGGCCAGGTAGTCCTCCCAGCCGATATCGAAGAGCTCGTCGGAGGAGGAAAGCCGGTACAGGTCGAAGTGGAACAGGGGGAGCCTCCCTCCCTCGTACTCGTTGACAATGGTGAAGGTGGGGCTGGTCACCCGGTCTGTGATCCCCAGGCCCCGGGCCAGGCCCCGGGTAAAAGCGGTTTTTCCCGCCCCCAGGTCGCCGGTGAAGGCGACCACATTCCCCGGCTCCAGCCTTTCCGCCAGCCGGACGCCCAGCTCCTCCGTCTCGCGCTCGCTGTTGGTGATAAACTCCACGCCGCTCCCCCGTTCACAGAAAATTTTCACGTTCTTAAATATTATAGCACAGTTGGGGTTTGCCTTTCCAGCAAAATGTGATAAAATATATGGGTAATTTTTCAGAGGGCGGCGAAGCCGCCTGCCAAACCGGAGCCCAGCGAAGCGGGTCCGGTTTGGAGAGGAGACGCAAGGGAGCGCAATGAGGAATGCCCGCCCGCGGGCGTTCCGAATGAAGCGGACTTTGCGTCGACGAGGAGGTGAGGCCATGAATCTGCTGTCCCTGCTGTTCTCCCCCATCAAGGAATTTTGGAAAAAGGGCGACGTGATCCTGCTGGGACTGTGCCTGGCAGCCAGCACCTTTGGGCTGGCCCTCATCCACTCCGCCACCCAGTATCAGCTGGATGCCGGTCAGACGGTCAGCCGTTCCGTCATTATCCAGGCCATCGCCATCTGCCTGGGGGTGGTGACCTATATCTTGCTCACCTTCGTGGACTTCCAGCTTTTTACGGAAAAGCGGTGGAAGCTGATGCTTCTGGGGAGCATCCTCCTGCTGTTCATGCTCCTCACCCCCTGGGGGGTGGAACGCTATGGCAACCGGAACTGGATCCAGATCCCCCACTTTCCCATGATGCTCCAGCCCAACGAGATTGTAAAGATTCCCTTCATCCTGCTCCTGGCCCTCCTCATCATCAGGATCCAGGACCGGGGCTACAGCATCAGCTCCATTCCCTCGGTGATGCAGATTGCCGGCTTTACCGTGTTTATGCTGGGTCTGATTGCCGCCATCTGCCATGACATGGGCACCTGCGCCGTCTACATTATGATCTTCGCCTTTATGGCCTGGACCGCCGGGGTGAAGCTGCGGTGGTTCGTGCTGGTGGGTGGCGGCATGGTGGCAGCGGTGGTGATTTTCTGGCTGTTTTTCCTGCCGGAGACCAGCCTGTGGACCAACTTCCGCATCATGCGCTTCCGGGTGGTCCTGGACCACAGCCTGGACCCATCCGGCATGGGCTTTCAGCAGGAGCGGTCCATACTGGCCATCGGCTCCGGCAAGCTGTTCGGCCAGGGCTACCTGAAGGGTATCCAGACCCAGGCCTCCAACAGCTCCGCCCTCCCCGTCCGGGACAGCGACCTGATTTTCGCCGTCTGCGGCGAGGAACTGGGCCTGGTGGGCTGCATGGCCCTGCTGCTGCTGCTGTCCGCTATCGTCCTGCGGTGCATCTGGGTGGGCCGCCACGCCAGCTCCCCCTTCTCCGCCTATGTGTGTATGGGCATGGCCGGGATGCTCCTCAGCCAGATCACCTTCAATGTGGGCATGTGCCTGTATGTCCTGCCCGTCATGGGGCTTACCCTCCCCTTCGTCAGCTCCGGGGGGTCGTCCATCATCACCCTGTTCGCCGCCATGGGTATCGTCTCCAGTGTAAAGGCCCGGCCCATGCCCAGCTGGCTGCGGGACCGGAGCCAGGTTTAAACCTTTTCCAGGCAGGCGTCCCCCAGCTGCACTCCCAGCCGCAGGCCCTGATAGAAGGCCCAGAGAGCGTGCCCCCGAACTGGATCGTCCCTCATATCGTCCGGCCAGAAGTCCGGATTCGGCTGGGACACAAAATTGAGGTAAAGGTCCTGGACAACAAACGGAATTTCATTTTGCATGGTTTGTACCTCCATAATTATGATTTACTTTATCGTAAACATTATATATGATAAAGTACATCATGTCAATAGGGGTGAGAAAATGATTTTTAATGAAAGACTAAAACTTCTCAGAAAAGAGCATGGACTAACGCAAAATCAAATGGCTGAGAAGCTTTCTATCGCACTTCGGAATTATCAAAGATTTGAGGCTGATGGCTGCACTCCGAATTACGTAAACTTAATCAAGCTTGCAGACATCTTTGACATTTCCCTCGACTACCTCACTGGACGCACGGAGAAACGGGAGATTAACAGGTAAATATGGATACCCCCACAGGAGGACTGAAATGGGCCAGTACGAAAAACTTCTTCGCTCCGTTTTAAGCGGCGCGAAGGACAAGGACCTCTCCTTTTCTGATCTGCGTCTGGTTTTGGAGCATTTAGGGTTTCAATGCCGCATAAAAGGCGATCATTTTATCTATTTTAAAGATGGGATAGAGGAAATTATCAACATTCAGCCGCTGGGCAACAAAGCAAAACCCTATCAGGTCAAACAGGTCCGAACTATGATTTTGTCTTATCACCTAGGAGGCGATTCAGCATGAAATACGAGACAATTATTTATTGGAGCGAAGATGATAACGCCTATATTGCTGAAATTCCGGAACTGGCCGGGTGTATGGCGGATGGTCCCACCGCAAAAGATGCGCTCCACAACGTGGAGCAAATCGCTCAGGAATGGATGGAAACCGCTCAAAAACTGGGGCGTCCCATACCGGAACCCAAGGGCCGCTTAAAATACGCATAAGAAACGCCCCGCCTGACGGCGGGGCGTTCTCATGTACAGTTTTACTCGTTGGCGGGCACGTGGATGACCCCCACGGGGCACTCCTTCACGCAGAGCTGGCAGCCCACGCACTTGTCCTGGTCAATCTTGGCCAGGAAGTTCTCCACAGTGATGGCCTCCTTGGGGCAGGCCTTGGCGCACTTCATGCAGCCGATACAGCCGGCGGTGCAGGCCTTCCGGGTATCGGGGCCCTTGTCCTTGTTCTGACACAGAACCACAGGCTTGCGCTTGTGCTCAGGAACAATGGAAATCACACTGTTGGGACAGGCGGCGGCACAGGCGCCGCAGCCGGTACACTTGGCCCGGTCCACATGGGCGATGCCGTCCACGATGTGGATGGCGTCGAAGGCGCAGGCACGGGTACAGTCACCGTAGCCCAGGCAGCCGAACCGGCACAGGCCGTCGCCGCCATAGAGGCCCTTGACGGCCTGGCAGCTCTGGACGCCCTGGAACTCGTACTTCTTGCCCGTCTTGCCGCAGGTGCCGGAGCAGGTCACCACGGCCTTCATGGGGGTGGAGGCGCCGGCCTCGACGCCCATGATGGCGGCCACCTTGGCGGCCACAGCCGCCCCGCCGGGGGTGCACTTGTTGACGGCGTTGCCGTCCTCCACCACGCTCTTGGCGTAGTCGGCGCAGCCGGCACAGCCGCAGGCGCCGCAGTTGGCCCCCGCCAGCACGGCGGTGATCTGCTCCACCCGCTCATCCACGGGGACATACATAAAGATGGAGGCGGCCACCAGAATCACCGCGCCGATGAGGCCGATAACGGTGACGACAAGGATTGCCATTAAAATCGGATTCATTACTATACTCCCCCTCCTGTCAAGCCTTGAAGATGGCGTCCACGATACCGCCGAAGCCCATGAAGGACAGGGAGGTTACCGCGGCGGCCACCAGGGTGATGGGCAGGCCCTCGAAGCACTTGGGGGTGACGGCCTGCTCCACCCGGCGGCGGACCCCGGAGAACAGCACCATGGCCACCAGGAAGCCGATGCCCGCGCCGGCGGCGCAGACGATGGACTCAATGAAGTTATAGCCGTTGTCCAGGTTCAGGATGGTCACGCCCAGGATGGTGCAGTTGGTGGTAATCAGGGGCAGATAGACGCCCAGAGCCTTATACAGGGCGGGAATGAACTTCTTCAGGAAGTTCTCCAGCAGCTGGACCAAAATGGCGATGATCAGGATGAAGACGATGGTCTGGAGATAGCTCATGTCACGGCTGGTGTTCTCCATGCCCTCCGGGCACAGGATCAGCTTGTAGATGGGCCAGGTGGCGGCGGTGGCCATGACCATGACGAAGGTGACGGCCAGGGACATGCCCACGGCGCTGTCCAGCTTTTTGGACACGCCCAGGAAGGGACAGATACCCAGGAACTTGGCGAGGACGTAGTTGTCCACCAGGATCATGGTAAAGAATATGGCGGCGAGCTTGACCATTATGCGTTACCTCCTTCCACAGCGGGGGCTTCCTTCCTGGGGCGGGTGGTTAGCCAGGTGGCCCCGGCCATCAGGATGCCGAAGACGAAGAAGCCGCCGGGGGCGCTGGTCATCAGAGAAAAGGTGTCCACGCCCTCGGGAATGATCTGTACCTTGAAATCGGCGCCCAGGGCGGGAATCAGCTTGCCCAGGCCGGCCATCCAGGTGCCGGAGCCGATGATCTCACGGATGGAGCCCATCACAGTGAGGGTCAGGGTAAAGCCGATGCCCATGCCGATGCCGTCCAGGGCGGAGTCCAGGATGCCGTTCTTGGAGGCAAACATCTCGGCCCGGCCCAGAATGATACAGTTGACCACGATCAGGGGCAGGTAGACGCCCAGGGCCTTGTCCAGGTCGGGCACATAGGCCTTGACAATCATCTGCACCACAGACACAAATCCGGCGATGACGGTGATGTAGCAGGGGATGCGGACCTGGTTGGGGATGACCTTCCGCAGGGCGGAGATCACGATGTTGGAGCACAGCAGCACGAAGGTGGCGGCCAGCCCCATGCCGATGCCGTTGGAGGCCATGGTGGTGACGGCCAGAGTGGGACAGGTGCCCAAAACAAGCCGCAGAACCGGGTTTTCGTTGAGAATGCCGTTGGTAAGAATCTTCATTTTACTATTTTCACTCATCTTGACTCACCTGCCTTTCAAGGAATGGCGTTGTACGCCTCATTGGCGGAGCTGACGGCCCTGGCCAACGCGCGGCTGGAAATGGTGGCGCCGTTCTCGGCGTCGATGGTGCCCCCATCCTTATTGATCTTCAGTTCGGTGGCGGGCTGCCCCTGGTAGCGCTCCCAGTAGGAGGGGGTGCCGGCTACCTTGCTGCCGATACCCTGGGTCTCAGCCTGTTCTGTCACTTTGATCTGCTTGATGGTACCGTCAGGGCCAAAGGAGGTCATGACGGTCATGGTGCCGCCATAGCCCTTGGCTGTGCTGGTAATCACATAACCGGTCCCGTTATTGGCCGCGTAGACATCAGACACGTTGTCCACACTGACGCCGTCCACTCGGGTGAAGTCGTCGGCTTCGGGGAGCAGCTCCATACGGGCCAGCCGCTCCGCCTCCAGCTTGGCCTCCAGAATGACGGGGGCGGTGGCGGCGTTGGTGGCGGCCAGGGCCCCGGTGATGACAATGCAGATGACGCACAGCACCACAATGGGCTTAAATACTCTGTTCCAGTTGCTCATTTCGCCGCCTCCTTTTTCTTCTTGGCGATGCCCAGCTTATCCTGCCGGGTCAGCGCGTCGATGTAAGGGGTCACCAGGTTCATCAGCAGGATGGCGAAGGACACGCCCTCGCTCATGGTGCCGAAGAACCGGATAGCGCAGGTCACCACACCCATGAAGATGCCGGCGATCAGCTTGCCCTTGTCGGTGGTGGGAGAGGTGACATAGTCGGTCGCCATAAAGAAGGCGCCCAGCATCAGGCCGCCGGACAGCAGCTGCACGATGGGGTCGTAGCCGCCGATGAGGGACAGCACGGCCACGGTGGCCAGGTAGCTCACGGGAATCATGGGGCTGATGACCTTGGTGGCGATGAGGTAGCACCCGCCGATGAGGATGGCCAGGGCGCAGGTCTCGCCCAGCACGCCGCCGTGGTTGCCCAGCAGCAGGGTGACGTACTCGCCGGCGCCCAGCACCCCCTTCTCCACTGCCAGAGGGGTGGCGGAGGCCAGGGCGTCGATGCCGTTGACGGGCTTGGGGTAGTTGGCCATGCGGCTGGCAAAGCCCACCGCCAGGGCGATGCGGCCCACGATGGCGGGGTTGGCGAAGTTGTAGCCCAGGCCACCGAAGAGCTGCTTAATGATGACAATGGCGATGAACGCGCCCACAATGGCCATCCACCAGGGGAGGGTGGCGGGCATGTTAAAGGCCAGCAGCATGCCGGTGACCACGGCGGACAGGTCGGCGACAGGAATCTCCCGGCCCATCAGCTTGCAGTAGGCCCACTCAAAGAAGACGCAGGCGGCTACGGTGACGGCGGTGAGAATCAGTGCGTTGATGCCGAAGACGATCACAGAGGCCACCAGCGCCGGACACAGGGCCAGACACACCCGGCCCATGATCTTCTGGGTGCTGTCCCCGCTGGTGATGTGGGGCGCGGCGGTGACAATCAGCTTGTTGTCCATCACTTCTTACCTCCATTCTTCATCATAATCTTGGCCAGGGCGATGGAGGGGGCCAGAGGCCGCTTGGCCGGGCAGACGAAGGAGCAGGTGCCGCAGCTCATGCACAGGTCGGCGTTGAGCTCGATAAGCAGCTCCACGTTGCCGTCGTTGTAGGCCTGGACAATCTCCTTGGCGGACAGGCCCAGAGGGCAGGCGTTGGTACACCGGCCGCAGTGGATGCAGTTGGTGGGCTTGGGCAGCTGGGCCATCTTCTTGGAGAAGGCCAGCACCGCGTTGTTGTTCTTCAGGATGGGCTGGGACAGGTCGGCGATACAGTTGCCCATCATGGGGCCGCCGTAGAGCACCTTGCCCGGCTCCTCGGTGAAGCCGCCGCAGAAGTCCATCAGCTCCTGGACCGGGGTGCCGATGACCACCTCCACGTTCTTGGGCTCCTTGATGATGTCGCCGTCCACGGTGAGGCGCTTGGTGGTCAGGGGCATGCCGGTAGCCAGGTACTTGCCCACAAAGGCCACGGAGGTGACGTTCATCACGATGACCCCCACGTCGGAGGGCAGGCCGGGGAAGGGGACCTCACGGCCGGTGCAGTTCTCGATGAGGACCTTCTCAGCCCCCTGAGGGTAGCGGCAGGGCAGCTCCTTCACCTCGATGCCGGCGGTGGCCACGCTCTTCATTTTAGCGATGGCCTCGGGCTTGTTGCCCTCGATGCCGATGATGCACCTGGGGATCTCCAGATACTTCATCACCGCCTGGATGCCGTCCAGGATGTACTGGGTGTCCTCCAGGAAGCAGCGGTTGTCCGAGGTGATATAGGGCTCACACTCGGCGCCGTTGATGAGGAGGGTGTCGATCTCGTCCAGGTTCTTGGGGGACAGCTTCACCGCCGTGGGGAAGCCGGCGCCGCCCAGGCCCACCAGGCCGCTGGCCCGGACCGCGTCCTGGAAGGACTTGAGATCGGTGACGGTGGGGGGCGCAATGGCCGGGTCCACCGTCTGCTTGCCGTCGGGGATAATGACCACGGCGGTCTGGGGGGCTCCGTTGGGGGCGGTGATGGTGATGATGCTGTCCACCGTGCCGGACACACCGGAGTGGATGTCAGAGGAGACGAAGCCTCCCGCCTTGCCCACCACGGTGCCCACAAGGACCTGGTCGCCCTTGGCCACCTGGGGGGCGGCGGGGGCGCCGATGTGCTGGCCCATAGACAGGACGATTCTGGAGGGCAGCGGCATCTTCACGGTCTCCTGGTTGGACGTCCGCTTTTCATGCGGGACCTGCGCACCTTGCGCAGATCGTTTGAGAAATTTGCTCATGTAAGTTTTCGACCTCCCTATAACTTGCTGGGGTAGCGCGGCCCGGACTCGCTTCGCCCTCTCCGGTACCGGACCGCATCTGCCATGTCTGATCGCGTCAGACACACGACAAAGCCCGCCGGTTCCCCTCTCTGCGCTGTGTTGAAACCGTCGGTCCTGCTTCGTAAAAGTATGATACACCAGTCTTGAAAAGATTGCAAGTTTTTTTACGGGGGCTTGTCTTTTTTCGTCAAATTTTTCCCTCAGTCCGGAGTATAAAAATAGGGCGCGGAGGTCTCTCCCCCGCGCCCAGGTCGTCCGGACTCAGCAGCCGCAGCCGTTGTTGCAGCCACAGTTGTTGTTGCAGCAGCAATTATTACCGCCCCAGCCGCCGCAGCTGAACAGGATGATGATAAGGATAACAATCCACAGGCAGCTGTTGCCGCCCCAACCGTTATTGCAGCACCCCATGATGAGTACCTCCTACATATGAAAGTATTAAGAGGGCTGTTTGCCGCTCTCAATTCCATCATATGTTTCGGGAGACGATCGGTGCATCCCGGCGGAGGGAAATCTGCCCTGTCCTACAGGATTTTCTCGCAGAAGGCCCGGAGCATAGTGGCCATCTCTGCCCGGGTGGCGCTGCGCTGGGGCTCCAGGGTGAGGGTGGAGCCGTTGGCCACACCGCTGACAATCCCCTGCTCCACCGCCCAGGCCATGGCGGGCCTGGCCCAGCCGCTCAACCGGTTCAGGTCTGCGTAGCCCGACAGATCGGCCCCCGCCCCTCCGGTGAGGTCCTTGTATTTGACGGCAAAGTTGTACATCATGGCTACCGCCTGCTCCCGGGTGACCTGGCCGTCGGGGTTGAAATTGCCGTTTCCGGTGCCCGAGGTGATACCCTGGGAGGCCCCCCAGAGGACGGCCTGGGTGTACCAGCTGCTGCCGGGCACGTCGTTGAAGGCGATCTGGGCAGTGGTCTGGGGCGACCCCGCCAGCCGGTGGAGCACCGACATGAGCATGGCCCGGTTCATGGAGGAACCGGGAGAAAAGTGGTTGGCGTCCATGCCGGAAAACAGGCCCTTCTCATAGGCGTAGCCCACCGGAGCATAGAACCAGTCGGTCTGGCTCACGTCGTAGAAGGGGGTATGCTCCGTCTTTCCCCCCGTCAGGGCATAGCTCCCCTGGATGCCGATGGCCGCCTGGCCCGAGCGGACGGTCACTGCGGCGTTGGTGTTCTCCCCCACCAGATACCGGTGGTTCCGGGTCAGGGCAGACCCTGACGGGACCTCCCCCCCGGCGGTGACGTCGATCACCGCCCCGGTGTGCACCAGGGTGGCGGAGCCGTCCAGCATGAGGAAGCCGGCGCCGGTGGGCAGGGTGACAATCTGGCCGTCGGGCCACTCCCGGCGCTGGAGGGTATCGCTGTAGCTGCCGGCGGCTCCGGCCCCCTCTCCGGCGTCCAGCGTGGCCAGGGCGTCGTCATAGGTCTGCTGAAGGAGCTTGTTTCCCGCCTCCTCCCCCGCCTGAACGGCTTTGGGGAAAAAGGACTCCCGGAGATAGCTCAGGGAGATGAGGCTGTCTCCCGAGGCGGCGGCATAGGCCCCTGCCGTCAGCAGGCAGAAGGCCAGCGCCAGCCCCAGGGGACGCAGATACTTTTTCATTCGTTTTCCTCCTCCCGCTGGGAGATCAGGTAGCTGAGTGTCAGCAGGCTGTCGGAGAAGTGAACCGACTCCACCACCACGTCCGGCCTGGTACACACCAGCTCATAGTTGGTAAAATTCCAAATGCCCTTCACCCCGGCCGCGATAAGCCGGTCCCCCACCTGCTGGGCCACGGCGATGGGCACAGTCAGCAGCCCCACGTCTACCTTGTGGGTGGAGAGAAAGTCCTCCAGCCCGCCGGCGTGGCGGACTGTCAGGCCGGCAATCTCGGTGCCCACCACCGCCGGGTCCTCGTCGAAGGCGGCCAGCAGCGTAAAGCCGTTGGCAGAAAAGCGAAAATTCTGGATGATGGCCCGGCCCAGGTTACCCGTGCCCATTACAATCAGGGTATGACCCCGGCTGATGCCCAAAATCTCGCCGATCT
>CATNCS010000030.1 GCA_950097245.1 uncultured Oscillospiraceae bacterium
GCGCGGCCGGTTTTTTTGGTGGGGGTGGCGGGTGCCGGGGCGGCGAAGGGGCCGCCCCCTACAGGCCATTTTCCAAAACCGCCCGCAGCCGCCGGATAATCTCCGATGCCTCCAGATCCACCTTATGCTCCACGTGGCACAGGGTGATCTGGATGCGGTCGGTGCGGCGGTTCAGGCTGATAAGGCCCCGCTCCTCCAGCACCTCCAGGCAGAGCATGGTGCGGGCGGGCACCTCCCGCTGGCGGGTGGCCCGGGCCACGGACCGGGCGATGCGGGCGGGGGTGTCCTCCACCACGGTGGAGGCGGTGGACTGCCGCTCCAGCCAGCGGTACAGGCCCACAAAGTCCCGGCGCTCGGGGAGGAGGAACCTGGCCTCCTCGGTAGTGAGCTCCTCTCCCCGGCTGTATTTGTCATAGATGGCCTGCTCCAGTTGGGCCCGGGAGGGGGCCAGCCGCAGGTCCACCACCTGGAGCTGGACGGTGCGCACCCCCCGGAAGTCGTTGATCTGGGGGTAGAACACCAGGTCCACCCGGCAGCCGGGGTACAGTCCCAGCTCGGCCCCCTGGCTGGAGAAGTAGATGGCGTCCAGGGGGACGCCCCGGCTCTCCAGCCGCAGCTTCAGGTGCCGTCCCCGGCCCACCTGGGACATGCCGTGGACCTGGGCGCCCTGAAGGAGGAATACCGGCCGGGGATTGCCCGTGCCGCAGGGCTCCAGCAGGTCCAGAGACTCCACCGCCTCCACCGTCAGGTGCTGGGGGGCCACAGCCAGGTCGATGTCCAGCACCGAGGGCAGGGCCTGGCCGTGGCAGCTGTCCGCCACCGCCCGGCGCAGGGCCCGGGCCAGGGCGGGAATATTTTCTTCCTTCACGGTAAAGCCGGCGGCCAGGGCGTGCCCGCCGAAGTTCTCCAGCAGCCCGGAGCAGGAGGACAGCAGCTCGAAGAGGTTGATGTCCCCCCAGGAGCGGCAGGAGCCCTTGCCCATGCCGCCGTCCAGGCAGATCATAAAGCAGGGGGAGGCGTATTTCTCCGCCAGGCGGGAGGCCACGATGCCCACCACCCCCTGGTGCCACTGGGCGCCGGCCAGCACGATGGCCCCCTCCTGGGGGGCCTCCTCCAGGTGCTGGACGCACTGCTGAAAGATGTCCCCCTCGATGCTCTGGCGCTCCCGGTTCAGCTCACACAGCTGGTCGGCCAGCTGGTCGGCCCGGGCGGGGTCCCGGGTGAGAAAGAGCTCCACCGCCACCTCCGCCATCCCCATCCGGCCGGAGGCGTTGATCCGGGGGGCCAGGGTGTAGCCCACCGAGACAGAGGTCACCGGCCTGTCCTCCAGGCCGGCGCAGCGCAGGAGGCTGGCAAAGCCTGTGCGTCTGGGGGGGTCCAGTCTGGCCAGGCCCAGGCTGACAATGGCCCGGTTGGCCCCGGTCATGGGCATCACGTCGGCCACCGTGCCCACGGCGGCCAGGTCGCAGAATTCCTCCAGCACCGCCGGGGCGTCCTGGGGCCCGGCCACCGCCAGGGCCAGCATCAACGCCACCCCCACCCCGGCCAGCCCCTTGAAGGGGTAGGGACAGTCGGGCCGGTGGGGGTCCACCACCGCCGCGGCGGGGGGGAGCTCCTCCTTGCAGGCGTGGTGGTCGGTGACAATCACGTCAAGCCCCAGGCTGTTGGCCAGGGCGGTCTCCTCCACAGCGGTGATGCCGCAGTCCACCGTGATGATGAGGCTGACCCCCTGCCGGGCCAGGGTGTGGACCGCCTCGGGATTCAGGCCGTAGCCCTCCCCCAGCCGGCTGGGGATGTAGGGGACGATGTGTCCCCCCCGGGCGGTGAGAAACTGGGTGAGCAGGCAGGTGGCGGTGATGCCGTCCACGTCGTAGTCGCCGTAGACCGCGATGGGCTCACCCTGCTCCACGGCCTGCCGGACCCGCCGGACGGCGCGGTCCATGTCCTTCAGGAGCATGGGGTCCGGGATGGGCTCGCTGTCGGGGGAGAGCAGCCTGCGGGCGTCCTCCGGACGGGTGACCCCCCGGGCGGCCAGCAGACCGGCCAGCAGGGGAGGCAGGCCGGCCTGCTCCAGCTCCCACTGCCCCTCCGGGCAGGGCGCGGCCACCTGCCACTGCTTGTATTTCATCGGTGGTCACCTCCCGGCCCAACGGTATGTATACCCCCTTCAGAGCATACTATCACATGCTAACTTACCTATTATATCAGAGAACAGGGCGGTTTTCAAGATAAAATGCAAAAACACTGCCTCCGGCCGGGATTTTCAGGCCGGAGGCAGCGGAAATTATACTGCGCCAAAGCGCTCTGTGGGCCACAGGGCAAAGACGGCCTTGCCCAGGATATAGCCGTTGTCGATGGGCCCCAGCTGGAGGTCCCGGCTGTCGGTGGAGTTGTTGCGGTTGTCCCCCATGACAAAGACGGAGCCCTGGGGGACCTCCCAGTGGGTGCCCTGCATGGAGGGGCCGGCGGGCAGGTACATCTCCTCCGGCAGATAGGGCTCCTCCAGGGGCTGGCCGTCCACATAGACGGCGCCGGAGGCGTAGTCGATATCCACCGTCTGGCCGCCTACGGCGATGACCCGCTTGACAATGGCCCGGGGCTCAGACCAGCCCGGGAGAATGACGGAGGTTTTGTTCAGCACCACGATGTCGCCCTGAGCGGGGGTGTAGCCCAGGGACCAGATGAGCATAACCTCACCGTGCTGGAGGGTGTTGTCCATGGAGCCGCCGTCCACCCGGGTGAGCCGGGCCACGCAGTTGAACAGCACCACTGCCGCCACCACACAGCCTAAAAACAGCTGAAGCCACTCGTAGATCTCCGCCCCGGGCCGGCGGGGCTCCTGGGGCTCCTCCGCCTCCGGGGGCTGAGATTCCTCCGGCTTCTGGAACAGCTTGTTGAATTTGTCCATCGGGACACCTCGCTTCTATGTGTCGTGAGTGGTATTATAACCGGTTTGGGGAGAAATTGCAACAGGCATGTAGGGGGCGGCCTCTGTGCCGCCCCGCTAACCGGAGGGGAAACCTGAGGTGGGGGGGCGCAGCGGCCGCCCCCTACAGCTCCACCCTCGTCACCCCCGGGGTATCGCCCAGCACCTCGCCCTCCCGCTTCTGGCAGGTGAACAGGAGCAGCTGCTGCTCCCCGGACAGCTCCCACAGCAGCTCCAGGGCCCGCTCCAGGCGGGCGTCGTCGAAGGAGGCCAGGGCGTCGTCCAGCAGGATGGGGGGCTTTTCCGGCAGGCACAGCCGGCACACCGCCAGCCGCAGGGCCAGATAGAGCTGGTCCGCCGTCCCCCGGGACAGGTACAGGGCGGACCGGGGCAGCACGTCCCCGCCGGTCTGGACAAAGCCCTCCAGCTCCCGGGTGAGGGAGACCGCCGAGTACTTGTCCCCGGTGAGCCGGGCCATAAACTGCCCGGTGAGCCGGTTCAGCTCCGGGGAAAACCGCTCCTGAAGCCGGGTGTTGGCCCGGGTGAGGGCGTCCATGGCGGCGGCCAGGGCGTCCAGCTCCAGCCGCTTCCGGGCCAGACGGGTCTCCAGCTCCTCCGCCTGGGCGGCCAGGGCCGCCGGGTCCCCCATGGCCTGGAGGGTGCCCCGGGCCTGGTTCAGCCGGGCGCTCACCTGGTCCAGCCGTTCCGCCGCCTGGGCCAGGGCGCGCTCCGTCTCCTCGGGGCCCATGTCCGGGACGGGCAGCTCCGGGACCTCCTCTGCCCCGTCGTGCCCCGCCCCCTGGGCGGCCAGGTCGTCCAGACGGCGGCGGGCGGCGGAGGCCCGCTCCCGGGCCAGGGCCAGGTCGTGGTCCAGATTCAGCGCCCGGCTCAGCGCCGCCGAGCAGCCGAACATATCGCTGGCCTCCGGGGCAAAGGTGTGGACAAAGTTCAGCAGCTCCGATTTGGCGATGTCCCGCTTGGATTGACGCTCTGTGACGGCATTCCGGATGACCTCCGCCTCGTGGGCGGCCTTGTCCGCCGCCTGACAGCGCTCCTTGTAGTTCTGGGCCAGGGCGGCGAGCTCCTCCGGGGTCTGGACGCCAAAGGGGGACAGAAGGGCGGAAATCCGCTTCTCCGACGCCTGGACGATGGACCGGGTCCAAAGGAGATTGCCAGCCACGCCCACGCAGATTATCAGCGCGAGGATGGCGGCGAACATGATGCTTCTGCTGACCAGCCAGACCCCTCCCCCAAAGAGGGGGGCGAGGATAAGGCCGGCAACGGTGGACCGGGAGGAGATTCGTTTCAATTTTTCCTGCTTTTCCTGGCTGGTCTGAACGGAAGCGGCAATCTCCGCCGCCTTGGCGACGGCCTCGTCGCCGGTCATGCCTGTAAAGTGCTCGTCCTTTGCAGCCTCCCTGGCCTTGGCGGAAGCCTCCTCCGCCTCCGTCAGGGCGGCGGAGCCCTGTTTGATCTCCTCATCCAGCACCTTGAGGTATTGCAGCTCCCCCTGGGCCTTTTTCAGCTCCTCCCGGTCGGGGGCGGGGTGGGCGGAGCGCTCCTCCTCCAGGCTATCCAGCTGCTTCCGGGCGGTCTGATAGTCGGCCTCCGCCTGGGCGTAGCGGTGGTCCAGCTTCTGCCGGGCCAGAACACGGTGGACCTCCGCCTGCCGCTCCAGCCCCTCCCGGGTCCTGACCAGGGCGGCCTGCTCCCCCTCCAGCCGGGCGGACAGGGCGGCGGTCTCCTCCAGCTGAGCCAGATTTTCCCGCACCTGGGCCAGCTCTCTGTCCAATTTTGGGATCTCCCCCACGCTCTTGTTCACCTGCCGCCGGTTTTTCCAGCCCTTCAGCCGCTCCATGGCCTGGGAGAAGGACACGTCCTCCTCCCCCGAGGTGACCAGGGCGGCGATGCGCCGCTCCAGCTCCGGGGCGGTGGTGAGGGACAGGTTGCCGTCCCCCAGGAAGGCGGAGCGGGTGAACACCTCCGCCCCCACCCCGGTGAGCAGCTCGCCGCAGTTGGCGGCGGTGAGGCCGGGCACCGGCTCCCGGGTGCCGGTGTAGACGGCGGAGAAGGCGCCGAAGGGGGTGTTCCCCTGGGGGCCCCGGCGGATGGTGATGTCCCGGCCCTCGTAGTCTAACGTGATCTCCCCCTCTATAGGGGCGCCCGACCAGGGCTGGTAGCGGTTTTTGTCGGCCAGATAGCCCTTCTTGTCCCGGCCTCGGGTGTCAATTCCGTAAAGCATGGTCCGCCAGAAGGCGGCCCAGGTGGACTTGCCCCCCTCGTTGGGGGCGTGGATCAGGGTGAGGCCGGGCCCCGGCTCCAGTCGGGCCTTGTTCAGCCTGCCGAAGGTGGCGGTCATGGATTTGATTCTCACGGCTCCTCCCCTCCTTCCAGGGCGGTCAGGCCGTACCGGGCGGCCAGCTGCCACAGGGGATTGTCCGGCTCCTCCCGGCACTTCTCCCACATCGCCCGCAGGAACAGCCCCGTCAGGGTGTCCTCCTCCCGCCGGGCCCACAGATTCTGAGGCAGGCGGGTGCTGTCGATGAGGGTGAGCCCGTAAAACTCCGGGGACAGCGCCCGGTCCAGGGCGGCCAGGTCAGGGGAGTCCCCCTCCCCGGTGAGGACAATGCGGCAGATCATGTTCTCCCTGTTTTCCGGCAGGGCGGCCCGGATGGCGGACAGAATATCCACACCCAGGGTGATATCCACTGAGACAATTTCGTACCGCCGCCGGGCCAGAGGGATGAACCGGGCGTTTACCCGGCCGGGCTCCGCCTCCACATAGAGGACGCCCTTCTCCCCCAGCTCGTCGAAGCCCCGGCCCTCGGGACAGCCGGGGTAGGCCCAGAAGGTATTCCCCTCCCTTTGCAGACCGCTGCCCTGGTGGACGTGGCCCAGGGCCAGATAGTCCAGCCCGCTGGCGGCGATGTCCGCCCGGGCAATGGGACCGTAGTCCCCCGGCGTATCCACGCTTCCGTGGAGGCAGGCGATGTGGAGCTTCCCGTCGTCAGGGACGGACAGCCCCTCCAGGGGGCAGAAGTCCTGGTGGGGGCCGGTGAAGGCCCTCCCCCACAGGGTGCAGCCGGGTAGCTCCACCTGCTCCAGGCGGTCCGAGGAAAAAATATGTACGTTGTCCGGCCAGTCCAGGGCGGTCCAGATGGAGCGGGGGGCGTAAAAGTCGTGGTTGCCGGGGGCGATGAACACCGGGCAGGGGATGGCCTCCAGCGCGGCGGACAGGGCCTGGGCGGTCTCCCGATAGAAGTGCTCCGAGTCCAGCAGGTCCCCCGCCAGCAGCACCAGATCGGCCCCCTTCTCCCGGGCCAGGCCGGCCAGCCGGTCCAGCAGCTCCCGCTGCTCCCCCCGGCGCTGGGCGGCCCGCTCCGGCGTCAGGCCGGAAAAGGGGCTGTCCAGGTGGAAATCAGCCCCGTGGATGATTTTCAGCATGGTGATACCTCTTTGGTTTTTGTGTAGGGGCCGGCGCCCTCGCCGGCCCGTAAATGGTAGGGTTTATTGGGGACGGGCCGCCGAGGGCGGCGGCCCCTACTCGGTGATATCCGTCCGGACAACATCGACGCACCTCTTCTTCTCCGTGTCGATGGTAAACAGGCATGCGTTGAGCTTGCAGTTGCCCTCGGCCTCCTCATACCGCCGGGGCAGGCCGCCCATGAAGAGATTCAGGGAGTTCTCCACCTTGATGCCCAGCACCGAGTTGACCGGCCCGGTCATCCCCAGGTCGGTGACGAAGCCGGTGCCCCCGGGGAGCACCCGGCAGTCGGCGGTGGGCACGTGGGTGTGGGTGCCCCACACCGCCGCCGCCCGGCCGTCCAGGTGCCAGCCCATGGCCCCCTTCTCGCTGGTGGCCTCGGCGTGGAAGTCCACCAGCAGCAGGTCGAAGCCCCCCCGGTTAAAGAAGAAGTTGGCCGCCTTGAAGGGGCTGTCCAGGTTGGAGTTCAGGTCCACCCGGCCCATGATGTTCAGCACCCCCAGCCGCAGCCCCTGGCACTGGTACACCCCGAAGCCCCGGCCGGGCACCCGTCCGGCGTAGTTGGCGGGGCGGAGGATGCGCTCGTCCTTGTCCAGAAAGGCCCCGATCTGGATGCGGTTCCAGGTGTGGTTGCCCAGGGTAATCACGTCCGCCCCGGCCTCTAAAATCCGCCGGGCCTGGGCGGGGGTGATGCCCACCCCGGAGGCGTTCTCCCCGTTGACCACGCAGAAGTGGGCCCCTGTCTCCTCCCGCAGTCCGGGCAGGCGGCGGGACAGGATGTCCTGGCCCCCCTCGCCTACCACGTCGCCCACGGCTAAAATATTTAACAGCATAGCATGTCCCCCTTGCTGACAGTTGTTTCCTGCCTATTATAGAGTATCCCCGGGAAATGCGCAACAGTTGTTTGTCAAAATGGAACACGGGAGACAGCCTATGCCGCCTCCCGTGGTGTTCTCCTGAAGTTTGACCATATTTGGCCCAGAGCCTCCACCGCGTGATGGAGGGCCAGGGCCAGCAGGATGTTGGCGGCGTAGGACAGCAGAAAGTACAGCCGGTTGCTGGGGCCGAAGGAGACAAACCGGCGCAGCAGCTCCACCCGGGAGAACAGGCTGACGTTGAGCAGGTAGATCTCCAGGCTGTGGGCCCCCAGCAGGCGGAAAAACCTCCGGACCCACCCCAGGGGCAGGCGGTCGAAGCACCAGCAGATTACAAAGCACATGGGCACGGTGGTGAACAGGAACAGGTAGCACAGGGGGTGGTAGTCGGAGTAGGGGCCCTTGCCCATATACAGCAGGTAGGCGGCGCCCAGCCCCAGCCAGGCGCACCAGAACAGAAGGTCCTTCCCCTCCAGCCTGCGGTCCTCCAGCACGTAGAAGCCCAGCAGCAGGCCCAGAAAAAAGATGGGGATCCGGTACGCTACGTCCATGGCGTACCAGTAGCCGTCCACCATCAGCACCCGGCCGATTGCCAGGCCGAAGAGGATACCGGCGGCGGTGAGTCCTTCCCGATGCCGGCTGCCCCTCAGGCGGCGGAAGCAGGCGGGAGTAATGGCGTAGAAGCTCATGGCGCCCGCCACATACCAGTTGAAGGCCCCCGCCGGACGCATCCAGTAGTAGAGCAGAGAGGCGTTCCAGATCAGGGCGCTGAGGGGCGCGCCCTCGGTCAGGACCAGGAAAATGGTGTAGGGCACCATCACCAGGTAGTAGGCGGGGAGCACCCGCCCCGCCCGCCGGGCCATGAAAGCGGAGTAGCTCTGTTCCCGGCGGGACAGGGACATCACCAGCCCCATGGAGGACAGCAGGATGAAGATGTCCACCCCGCCGAAGCCCGCCGCCCGGAGCCACTCCAGCAGAGGATGGCCCATGTCCAGGTCGAAGGAGTGGAACAGCATCACCCACAGGATGGCCACCCCCATCAGCTCGGTGCGGTATTTGCTTAAAACGCTGTAGCCCATGGTGCTTGCCTCCAAGTCGTCGGGATGAAAAAACCGTTTGTAGGGGCGCATAGTATGCGCCTGCGGGCGGACAATGTCCGCCCCTACATTTTAGTCCCCATAGGACCTAAAATCAACACTTCTGTCAAAAATGAGCTAAAATTTAAGAGAGGAACAGCCTGAAACTGTTTTCGGAGGGAGAACAAAAATGGAATTTCAAAAAGAAGCAGAGATTTTTTGCGGCAATGTCAATCGAAGGAGGGCAGAAGCGGGGTTGGCGATTTCGGAGCTGGCTCAGCGCAGCGGATTGCCGCTGGCAATGCTGGAGGCGCTGGAGCAGGGGGTGATACCGGAAGAAATGATGGTAGACGACGCCTTTAATCTGGCGCAGGTATTCGGTTGCAAGACATATGAGCTGTTTGAATAAAATAGCTTGCTATTTTGCTCTCTTTAGCATATAATAAGATTAGCTAACCAGGCTAACCTCGCCGGCTGATAATAACAGGGGGTGTTTTTATGACGCAGGTTAATATGCTGGAAGCCAAAACTGACCTGTCAAAGTTGGTACGGCTGCTTGAGACCAGACAAGAGGATGTAATCCTCATCGCCAGAAACGGGAAGCCGATTGTAGAAATGAAATTGACCAGCAAAAAAACAGAGGCAAAAAGAATTGGTGCAGCCAAAGGAAAAATCCATTTGCCGGAGGATTTTGACAAATGGGATGATGGGATTGCTGACGCGTTTGAGGAAGAGCTATGAAGCTGTTATTAGATACGCACATTTTGATTTGGACGATAGCTGACAGTGAGAGATTACCTGAAAAGGCGCGAAAACTGATTATAAATCCGGCGAACGAGGTGTATTACAGCATCGCGTCAATTTGGGAGATACAGATGAAATGCCTTGCCCATCCGGGGCAAATGGATTTTACCGCAGAGCAGATTTTAGAGTATTGCAATGTCTCCGGTTTTTATAGACTGCCTGTGAACGAGAAGCATATTTTCTATCTGAAACATCTTGTGCGGCCAGAAGCTTCGCCGCCCCATAAAGACCCCTTTGATAAAATTATGGTCTGCCAGGCCGCGGTAGAAAATATGCTGTTTATCACCCATGACCATGTAATCCCCGATTATCACGAACCATGTATCTATCCGGTATAGCAAGAAGCAGGAGCAAGGAGGTTATTTCCCTGCTCCTGCTTTGTTCATTTTATTTGATGGGCAGACCGGCCTCTTTTTTGGCCTTGATCTCCCGGAGGGCGTCCTTATAGGACAGGTTGACCCGGCCCTTCTCGTCGATCTCCGTGACCTTGACCCAGATCATATCGCCGATGTTGACCACGTCCTCCACCTTCTCCACCCGGCGCTCGGCCAGCTTGGAGATGTGGACCATGCCGTCCTTGCCGGGGGCCAGCTCCACGAAGGCGCCGAACTGGAGGATGCGCACCACCTTGCCGTAGTACAGCTCGCCCACCTGGGGGACAAACACGATGGTGTCGATCATCTTCTTGGCGGCGTCGCAGGAGGCGGCGTCGGGGGAGGCGATGTGGATGGTGCCGTCGTCCTCGATGTCGATCTGAGCGCCGGACTCGGCGGTGATCTTCTGGATGACGGAGCCGCCCTTGCCGATGACCTCACGGATCTTGTCAGGGTCGATCTTCATGGAAATCATCTTGGGGGCCCAGCGGCTCACCTCGGGGCGGGGGGCGGAGATGCAGGGCAGCATGACCTCGTCCAGGATGGCGAACCGGGCGTCACGGGTGATGTCCAGGGCCTCCTTGATGATCTCATGGGTCAGGCCGTCGTTCTTCAGGTCCATCTGGATGGCGGTGATGCCGGACTTGGTGCCCGCCACCTTGAAGTCCATCTCGCCGTGGAAGTCCTCCACGCCCTGGATGTCGATAAAGGTCTGGAAGCCGCCGTTGTCGTCCTGAATCAGGCCGCAGGAGATACCGGCCACCGGGGCCTTGATGGGCACGCCGGCGTCCATGAGGGCCAAGGTGGAGCCGCAGATGGAGCCCTGAGAGGTGGAGCCGTTGGAGCTGAGCACCTCAGAGACGACCCGGATGGCATAGGGGAACTCGTCCTCGCTGGGCAGCACGGGGGCCAGGGCCCGCTCGGCCAGGAAGCCGTGGCCGTACTCCCGGCGGTTGGTGGACCGGGGAGCCCGGGCCTCACCCACGGAGTAGGGGGGGAAGTTGTAGTGGTGCATATACCGCTTCTCGGTCTCCTCCCAGATGGTATCCAGCTTCTGAGAGGCGGCCAGGGTGTTCAGGGTGCACACGGAGAGCACCTGGGTCTGTCCCCGGGTGAACAGGCCGGAGCCGTGAACTCGGGGCAGAACCCCCACCTCGGCGGCCAGGGGACGGATCTCATTCTGCGCCCGTCCATCCACCCGGTGGCCCTCCAGCAGCCAGGCCTTCACAATCTTCTTCTGGAACTTGTAGGTGAACTCCTCCAGATACTGGTCCATATCCGGATACTGCTCCAGATACTTCTCGTGCCAGTGGTCGATCATCTCGTTCCAGCGCTGCTCCCGGACGGTCTTGTCGTCAGTGTCCATGGCGGCCTTGGCCTCGTCCATGAAGTTGGCCACGATGTCGTCGAACAGCTCCTGATTGAACTGGGCGTGGTCATACTCCATCTTGGGCTTGCCGATCTCCCGGACAATCTGGTCGATGAAGTCGATCTGCTTGCGAATCTCCTCGTGGGCCTTCACGATGCCGGCGTACATGATCTCGTCAGGGATCTCGTCGGCGCCCGCCTCGATCATGACCACCTTCTCCCGGGTGGCGGCCACGGTCACGTCCATGCGGCTGGTCTTGCGCTGGGCCTGGTTGGGGTTGAGGACGATCTGGCCGTCGCAGAAGCCCACCTCCAGGCAGCCGATGGGACCGGCGAAGGGGATCTCAGAGTAGCTCACGCAGGCGGAGGCGCCGATCATGGCGGCCACCTCGGGGGAGCAGTCGTAGTCCACGCTCATGACGGTGCACTGGATGCACACGTCGTTGCGGAAGTCGTAGGGGAACAGGGGGCGCATGGGCCGGTCGATGAGGCGGGAAGCCAGCACGGCGGGCAGAGAGGGCCGGCCCTCCCGGCGCATGAAGGAGCCGGGGATGCGGCCCACGGCGTACAGCTTCTCCTCAAACTCCACGCTCAGGGGGAAGAAGTCGATGCCGTCCCGGGGACGGGGGGAGACAGTGACGGCTACCATGACGGTGGTCTCGCCGTACTTCACCAGTGCGGAGGCGGAGGCCAGCTCGGCCACCTTGCCCACCTCGATGGTGAGGGGACGGCCGCACAGGTCCATGGTCCAGCTCTTGAACTTGGGGAACTGCTTGTGCTTGATAATCGTTGACATAGTTGATTCTCCTTTTTGTTGGTGTCCCCGGAGTCCTGACTGCCCTTTAGCACTTGAATACGGGTTTGGACCACTCTTTCGTCCCGCCCGCAGGCGGCAAAGGCCCCTTTTGAAAGGGGCTGTCAGCCGAAGGCTGACTGAGGATTGTCGTTCGCAAAGCGGACATACGAAGTAAACAGAATTTGCTTCGCACATTTTGGCTTCGCAAAATACAATCCTCCGTCACGGGCTCCGCCCGTGCCACCTCCTTTCAAAAGGAGGCTTGCCCTGCGGGGGACGGGGGATTATATCCCTCCAACCCCATATTCAACTGCTAAAAGACCAGAAAAAACGCCGGGTCTATATGCGAACATAGGGCGGTACGCGAAAACGCGCCGCCCTATGAAACACAATCTTACTTACGGATGCCCAGCTTGGCGATGATGGCGCGGTAGCGCTCGATGTCCTTGGCCATCAGGTAGTCCAGCAGCTTGCGGCGCTTGCCGATCATCTTGTACAGGCCGCGGCGGCTGTGGTTGTCGTGGATGTGCACCTTCAGGTGCTCGGTGAGCTCGTTGATGCGGGCGGTGAGGATGGCGATCTGCACCTCCGGGGAGCCGGTGTCGGTCTCGTGGGTGCGGTTGGCCTCGATGACGGCCGTCTTTTCGTCCTTGCGGATCATGGGAAATTCCACCTTTCAAAATGTTCTGTCCAAGGGCCGGGCAGCGGGCGGGTGAATCCCCCGCGCACCTGCGCGGGCTGTGTCCCAGCAGCCAAGCGATGGACGGCGCATATTTCATGCCCGGATAATATATCATAGTTTTTTCCTGATGTAAAGGGAAAATCCCGGGATTTGCGAAAAATTTTTATTCGTCCCCCATGGTCAGCTGGAGCTCCTCCAGTTCCCGCATGGCCTCCTCCGCCTGCTGGGAGATATCTGCCAGCTTGGCGAAGGCTTTCCGGTAAAGCTCGTGGTATTGTTCGGCGGTCAGCTCATTTTTTGCATTTTCCATCAGTTTACCTCCTCTGCAGGGGCCGCTGCCCTCGGCGGCCCGTTGACTTAGTTTATCAAAGATAACGAATGATTGTCAAGAGCTTTGACAGACTATGGTATACAATGTCTAGCAAGGGGGGCGCTGTTATGGAAAAGACAGAGACGCAAATTGCGTTCCGTGTTACGAATGCGTTTAAAGCACGGCTGGAGGCTCAGGCGCAGAGAGAGCGCCGCAGCGTCGCCAGTATGGTGCGCATTGTGATGGAGGATTACCTGGCTCAGAAGGAAAAGGAAGCGGAGCAGTAAATTTCCCTCTTGCATATGCTGTGACGGCTGTGGTATAATAACCTTAGAATTTGATAATTCGTCCATTTTGGTTTCACCGAAACCAAAAGCAACCCCGGAGAGCGGCTACTCTCCGGGGTTGCTTTTTGCCAGGGGTCAGGCTTACCGTCTCCTGTCATGCCTGCCAAGCCATTTGCAGACACAGTTAGCCACTATGCCCGCCACGACAGACACCGCGAATTTGAAAAATTCGTCCATTCGGTTTCACCTCCTTCCCGATTAAACGGGACGAAGCGGAAACGGCACGTCTATTGTACCAAAATTCGACAATATGCGCAAGGTAAAACCGTTGGACAATCGGCTGGTCTGGGGTTATAATGGCCCAAAGGAGTGATCGTCATGCCGAAGATCGACGCCCAGCTGGGCATCCGGGTGACCAAAGACCTGAAAGCCCGCCTGACCGCTCAGGCCAGGAGCGAGATGAAAAGCGTCTCCACCCTGGTGGTCCAGGTGATGGAGGCATATCTGGAATCGGTGGGAAACGGAAAAAAGGACTAAAAGCACCGCCCGGCGCGAATTGCACGCCGGGCGGACTCTATCTGTTCAGGAATCGGACGTATCGTCAAAAAGGCATGGACGGTAGTCCCGGCCGCCATACATAATGCGCTCTACCCTAATCTCATCCCCCAGGATACGATAGAAAGTAAGATATTTCCCTGTAGTAAGAAAACGATAATCACTTTTTACATCAATAATGGAATCCAGAGAAGGACCAAGACCCGGAAAATGCTCAAGCTGTTCCACAGCGTCCATAATGCTGCCGAGGATGCGGTTCGCAGAAGAAGTGTTCTGGAATTCAGAGACAATGTAGTCCCAAATTTCATCTAAATCCCGCTGGGCCTTTGACGTATAGTTTATTTTATACTGCATTGGCCCTCCTGCGGAAGTGTTCCCGCATCTCCTCCGGGGTGATTAAGGGTTCCGTCTCCCCCGACCTGCGCCCCTTCTCCAGCTCATTCATCAGGCGGATGGTGGCCAGCGTCTTTTCATAGTCCCGCATGTCCACGATTGCGTATTTTCCCCGCCCGTTTTTAGTCAGGAAAACGGGGGACCCCTCGGCGACGTCCTGCAATACCTCGCTGTAGTTGCGCAGGTCGGATACCGGTTTGATGTTCGGCATTTGACTCAACTCCTTTCTGTCTATAGTATACACCAATCTGCTGTAAAATTCAACAGCAAATTTTACTTCGCTAAATTATTTTAGAAGGGAACCGCCCGGCGCGAATTGCACGCCGGGCGGTGTTTATTTTATTCCACCTCGATTGCGGGGACGACCCTTGCACATCTTGGGCAAAGGGTGGGGTGCTTGCTGTCCTGGCCCACGGTGGGCAGCACCTTCCAGCACCGCTCGCACTTCTGGCCCTGGGCGGGGGCGACGTCCACACGGACCTCCGCGATATCGCTCTTCATGCGGTCCGCCTGGGAGACGATAAGAATATCGGCCAGATACTCCACGTCCATCTCCTCCAGCCCGGTCTCGTCGAACTCAGGCAGGGCGATCACGACCTTGGCCTCCAAACTCTTGCCGATCTTTTTCTCATTCCGGGCCTGTTCCAGAGCGGCGTTGACAGTATTGCGGAGCTTGATGATCTCCTCCCAGCGGGCCATGGCCTCGCCGTCCAGAGCGTAGTCCGCGAAGGGCTGGTTCATCTCGTTCAGCAGGACGTTCCTGGGGTCGTCGCCGTCGCGATGGGGCATAGACAGCCAGATCTCGTCGCAGGTGAAGGCCAGGATGGGGGCGAAGAGCTTGGTCATGGTGTCCAGAATCAGGAACAGGGCGGTCTGGGCGGAGCGGCGGAGGGTGCCGTCCTTCTCCTCGCAGTAGAGCCTGTCCTTGATGATGTCCAGATAGAAGGAGGACAGCTCCACCACGCAGAAGTCGTTGATGGCGTGGGACACCACGTGGAACTCGTAGTTGTCATAGGCGGCGAAGCACTTCTCGATGAGGCCGTTCAGCTTGGTGACGGCCCACCGGTCCAGCTCCACCATCTCCTCCGGCTTGACCAGGTTGTTGGGGTCGAAGCCGTCCAGGTTGCCCAGGCAGTACCGGGCGGTGTTGCGGAACTTCAGGTAGTTCTGGGACAGCTGCTTGAAAATGGCGTCGGAGCAGCGCACGTCCACGTGGTAGTCGGCGGAGCCCGCCCACAGGCGGATCAGGTCGGCGCCGTACTTCTTAAAGATGTCGGCGGGGTCCACGCCGTTGCCCAGGGACTTGTGCATGGCCTTGCCCTCGCCGTCCACGGTCCAGCCGTGGGTGACGCACTCCTTGAAGGGCGCCCCCTTGCCCAGCGCGCCCACGGCGGTAAGCAGGGAGGACTGGAACCACCCGCGGTACTGGTCCAGGCCCTCCATATACACGGTGGCGGGCCAGAAGCCCTGGTCCTTCTGCATGGAGGCGAAGTGGGTGGAGCCGGAGTCGAACCAGCCGTCCAGGGTGTCCTCCTCCTTGGTAAAGCCGCTCCTGGAGCCGCAGTGGGGGCAGGTGAAGTCCTTGGGCAGGATGTCCGCCGCCTCGGTCTCATACCAGGCGTTGGAGCCCTTCTCACCGAAGAGGGCGGACACGGCGGCGATGGTCTCGTCGGTGCAGATAGGCTTGCCGCAGTCGGCGCAGTAGAACACGGGGATGGGCAGGCCCCACCGGCGCTGACGGCTGATACACCAGTCGGCCCGCTCCTGAATCATGGACTTCATCCGGTCGATGCCCCAGCCGGGTACCCAGCGCACCGCCTCGCAGGCGGCCACAGCGGCGTCCTTGAAGGACTCCACCGAGCAGAACCACTGGGGGGTGGCCCGGAAGATGATGGGGTTCTTGCACCGCCAGCAGTGGGGATAGGAGTGGACGATGTCCTCGCTGGCAAACAGAGCCCCGTTCTCCTTCATGTCGGCCAGGATGACCGGGTTGGACTCGTCGGTCTTCATGCCGGCGTACTTGCCGGCGTAGTTGGTGTGGCGGCCCCGGTCGTCCACAGGGACCACCATGTCGATCTTGTACCGCTTGCAGGTCTCGTAGTCGTCCGCGCCGAAGCCGGGGGCGGTGTGGACGCAGCCCGTGCCGCTGTCCATGGTGACGTACTCGGCGGTGCACAGCTGGGAGGTCTTGTCCAGGAAGGGGTGCCGGGCCAGCATATACTCAAAGTCGGAGCCGGTGAAGGTGGCGACGGTCTCATAGTGCTCCACGCCGCCGATTTTCATGACCTTCTCGCAGAGGGCCTCGGCCAGGATATACATTTCGCCGTTGTCCGCCTTCACCAGCACGTAGCTGTCCCGGGGGTGGAGGGCGATGGCCAGGTTGCCGGGGAGGGTCCAGATGGTGGTGGTCCAGATGAGGAAGTACATCTTGGACACGTCGCCGTACTGTCCCAGCTTGCCCTGGTCGTCCTTCACCTGGAACTTCACATAGACAGTGGTACAGGGGTCGTCCTGATACTCGATCTCCGCCTCGGCCAGGGCGGTCTCGTCGTGGGGGCACCAGTACACCGGCTTGAGGCCCTTGTAGATATAGCCGTTCTTGTACATGGCCCCGAAAATCTTGACCTCCTCGGCCTCGAAGCCGGGGGACATGGTGAGGTAGGGGTTCTCCCAGTCGCCGATGACGCCCATCCGCTTAAAGCCGTCCCGCTGCACGTCCACATAGTGCTGGGCGAACTCGTGGCAGGCGGTGCGGAACTCGGGGACAGACATGGCCTTGCGGTTGAGCTTGTTCTGCTTGATGATGGCGGACTCGATGGGCATGCCGTGGTTGTCCCAGCCGGGGATATAGGGGGTGAGGTAGCCCCGCATGGCGGCGGCGCGGGTCATAAAGTCCTTGATGGATTTGTTCAGGGCGTGGCCCATGTGCAGCGCGCCGTTGGAGAAGGGAGGGCCGTCGTGAAGGGAGTACAGGGGTTTTCCTTCATTCTTTTTCAGCAGCTCGTGGTAGAGGTCCATGTCCTCCCAGCGTTTCAGCATGTCGGGCTCCCGCTTGGGCAGGCCGCCCCGCATGGGGAAGTCGGTCTTTGGCAGATTGATGGTCTTGTTGTAGTCCATTTTGTGTTCCTCCTTTTATAGTAAGTGGTCATTCTTTGTTTTCAAAGGAAAATAGTATGGCGCCACAGCTCCGGCAAATCGTACCGGAGTACTGGGGAAGCGCAGAGAGGGCTTGGGGCGAAAAAGCGGACTTGGTGTGGTCTCCGGCGGGACGCAGACGCACGGCATCCTTTGGCCGTTGGAAATTTTTCAGTTTTTCCTGTTCGGGTGTCCAAAACAGGTAGCCGCGGGGGGAATATACGGTTCCCGGCTCCATTTCCTTTCCACAGTTTGGACAGTTCATATAGCGTTCCTCCTTTGTTCTCTCGTCCCGCCCGCAGGCGGCAAGCCTCCCTTGCCAAAGGGAGGGGGACCGCCGGGCAAAGCCCGGTGGTGGAGGGATTCCGTCCAGCGGAAAGCTCCCTAAAAACGGAATCCCCCAGTCAGCGGCTCACGCCGCTGCCAGCCCCCTTTAGCAAGGGGGCCTTTTGGTGCTCCGCTGAAAGTCTCCCGCAAAACAAAAACGCCCCTGTCTCCACAAAGAGACAAAGGCGCAAACCTCTGCGGTACCACTCTTTTTGCCGGGGCGTAAAGGCCCGGCCACTCAAGTCTGCCCGGTAACGGGGGCGTCCGGAGGGGCCTACTGATGTTCAGCCCTCAGCTCCAAGGTGATTTTCCCAGCTCCCTCCCGTCCGCCTCGCACCAAACGGCGGCTCTCTTTGCGTCTCGGGGGCGGGTACTCGTCCTTTTCCGCGCATTTTGCATATATGTTCTGTATTCTATCCACTTTTTCCGGGGTTGTCAAGGGGGATTTTCGCCAATTACCGGTCAATTTTCCGCAAAACCTCCTGGAACCAGTCCGGCAGGGGGCACTCCAGCTCCACTGGCTCCCCGGTGGAGGGGTGGACAAACCGCAGCCGCCGGGCGTGGAGGCACTGTCCTGCCAGGCCGGGGACGGGCTTTTTGGCCCCGTAGACCGTGTCCCCCAGCAGGGGGTGGCCGATGGACGCCAGGTGGACCCGGATCTGGTGGGTGCGGCCCGTCTCCAGGCGGCACTCCAGGTGGGTGTACCCGGGATACCGGGCCAGGACGGACCAGTGGGTTACCGCCTCCCGGCCGTTTTTGCGGTCCACGGCCATCTTCTTCCGGTCCACCGGGTGGCGTCCGATGGGGGCGTCCACCGTGCCGCTGTCCTCCTTGAGGCCCCCCACCGCCACCGCCTCGTAGGTCCGGGCCAGGGAGTGGTCCTGGAGCTGGGCGGCCAGGGCCAGGTGGGCCCGGTCGTTCTTGGCGGCGATGATGAGCCCGGAGGTGTCCCGGTCGATGCGGTGGACGATGCCGGGGCGCAGCTCGCCGTTGATTCCGGATAGTGAATTTCCACAGTGATATAACAGAGCGTTGACCAATGTGCCGTCCGGGTGCCCTGGCGCGGGGTGGACCACCAGCCCCACCGGCTTGTTGACCACAATCACGTCGCTGTCCTCATAGACCACGTCCAGGGGGATGTCCTGGGGTTGGACGTCGATGGGCTCCGGATCGGGGAGGACCGCCTCCAGCACCTGGCCGGGGGCAGGCTTGTCGTTTTTCCGCACCGGCGTTCCGTTGGACGTCACCGCCCCCCGCTCCAGCAGCTTCTGGGCTCCGGAGCGGGTCAGGCCGGGGACCAGCCGGGCGATTAGCGCGTCCGCCCGCTCCCCCTCCCGGTCAGCTGTCACTTTCAGCGTCGTCATTTGTGCTCTCCCCGTGGGACTCCAGCTTGTCCCACAGAAACAGGTAGTACAGCCCGGCGGCGATGCCCCCCACCACCACGCAGATGTCCGCCACGTTGAACACGGCGAAGCGCATGAACAGCACGTTGAACATATCCACCACGAACCCCCGGAGGGCCCGGTCGATGAGGTTGCCCACCGCCCCCGCCAGCAGCAGGGTGATGGTGAGCTTGCCCAGGGGGTGCTTGAACAGGCCCTTCCACAGGGCCAGAGCCAGTACAACGGACATGGCCAGCGACACCAGGGCCAGGGCCCAGGTGTGGTCCGAGAAGATGGAGAAGGCCGCCCCGGTGTTGGTGACGTAGGTCAGCTCCAGGATGTAGGGGATAAAGGGGACGTGCTCCCCCAGGGGGATGTTGGTCATCACCAGGTACTTTACGATCTGGTCCACGGCCACCAGGGCCGCGGCGATGATTGCGTAGATCATGGGTGGTTCCTCCAGGTATCAGTTTTGCTCCCAAAGGCCCCTTTGGAAAGGGGCTGTCAGCCGAAGGCTGACTGAGGATTGTGTTCGCGAAGCGAACATACGAAGTAAATAAGGTTTGTAAGCACTTGCTTGCTTCGCAAATTTCGCCTGCGGCGAAATACAATCCTCCGCCCCAGTTTGCGAACTGGGGCACCTCCTTTCAAAAGGAGGCTTTTGGCGTCTCTACAGCCGGTTCTTCCTCACCAGCCGGATATCGTCGCCGAAGAAGTGGAGGACGTGGTACTCCCCGTCCAGACGGGAGACGATCTGGGGGGCGTAGCGCCGGGCCGCCTCCTCCATGGACAGGTTGGAGGAGATGACGGTGTGCTTCCCCGCCACCAGCCGGGTGTTCACCAGCTCGTAGAGGGCGGACTGGGTGAACTGGGTGGTCAGCTCGCTGCCCAGGTCATCCAAAATGAGCAGGTCGCAGTTGAGGTACCGCCTTGTCTCGTCCCGGGCGTCCAGGCCGTCGGGGCTGTCCCGGAGGAATTTCCGGGCCTCGAACTGGGCAAAGATGTTCCCGGCGGTGTCGTAGACCACGGAGAAGCCGTTTTCCGACACGGTCCGTGCGATGCAGGCGGACAGGAAGGTCTTGCCCAGCCCCGGCGGGCCGGAGAGAAACAGATTTTTCAAGGCAAACCGGCCGAATTTGGTGGCGTAGCTCAGGCAGACGTCATAGACCAGCTCCATGTTGCCCCGGGGGGAGGCGCCCCGGCCGGGGTAGGGGGTCTGGCTGTAGTAGTCCAGGCGGAAGGTGTCGAAGGACTGCTCCCCCAGGTCCAGCAGCTTGGACAGCTCTTTGATCTGCTCCCGGGCGCACAGCTCCCTGAGACACCGGCACATCTTCGCCCCCTGCCAGCCGGTGTCCCGGCACAGGGGACAGGCGGGGCTGTCGTCCAGGGCGTCCGGGGGCAGGCCCATGGCCCCCAGCAGAACGGCCCGCTCCTGCTGCAGGGCCTGGTTCTCCTCCCGCACCGCCCGGACGGCGGCGGAGGCGTCTCCCCCCTGGCGGAGGGCGGCGGCCACCAGGCCGGCCATGGTACCCTGGATCCGGCGGTCCAGCTGCTCCAGCCGGGGCTGGCGGGCGTAGGCCTCCTGCCGCCGCCGCTCGGTCTCCTCCCGGCGGAGGCGGCTCTCCTCCTCCAGCCGCCGGGTGGCCCGGCGCAGTACATTGGCATCGTATGGCACTTAGCTTCCCTCCTGTTTCATCTGTTCCATCAGCCGGCGCATCCGCTCCATGTCCTCTCTCGCCCTCTGCTCCTGGCCGGAGTCGGGGGGCGGCGGGGCCTTTTGGGCTCCCCCCGCCTGGACGGGCCGGGGGTCCCGGTCCCCGGCGCGGACGGCGGCGGCGGTGTGCAGCCCCTTCCCGTGCCACCGGCGGAGGATTCCGTTCATATAGCTCCAGTCCATAGACTGCTTTTTTAAAACAGTCCGCTCGTAGGCCATGCGGATGGCCTCGTTGTCAAAGCCCATCTCATCCCAGGCGGCGATGTAGTCCTTCTCCCGCTGGACCAGGGGCCGGGGGGAGATGTCCAGCAGGCGGAGCACCTCGCTCTCCCGGGAGCGCAGGCGGGTGAGCTTCTGGATGTGCTCCTCCGCCCGCTCCATGGTGTCGATTCCCTGGCGGGCCCAGATGAAGCCCTCCTTTTTGATCTGGGAGAGAAAGGGCCTGCGCCCCGGCCCGTACTTTCGCTCCTGGACCTCGATGCACCAGCCCACCAGCATGAGGATGACCTCGGCGGGGAGGGCCAGATGGTCGTAGAGGGTGTAGAGGCTTTTCAGGTCGGCGGCGGACAGCCGCTTGCCCAGCCGGCGCTCCACCTCCTCCACCAGAGCGGGGAAGATGGAGCCCTGTTCCGCCAGGGCCTGGGTGATATCCTCGGTGGAGTAGTCCGGGGGCGGCTCCTCCGGAACCGGGACCTCCGCCGGGACGGGCAGTTCTCTGGGGGCCAGCCCCTGGGCGCGGAGCTGATCCAGGGCGCTTTGCAAGCGGGTCTCCGTCCACTTCAAACCATTTGCCTCGCCGTGGCGCAGTAATTGAAGATAGAGCAGGGCGGCGTCGCCGCTGTCCAGCTTCAGCAGCCGGTCCGCCGCCTGGGCGGTGATGGCCAGCACCTCCCCGGGCAAAAAGGCCTGAGACACGGGCGAGCCCCCCTCTCTGAATAAAATGCCGGTTCTCCTATTCTACAACAAAATCTTTCCCGCGTCCATAAGAATAATTGACATGGCTTGAGGGCAAATTTTTTCAATTATTTCATTTTCAAAATTTCCCGCCTGTGCTATAATGGATTACATCTATAAATAATACTGGGAGGACAGGCCCGGAAAATAAGCAGGGAGGACCGGAGTATGAGAAACAAAATTGTGGTCAGCATCGGCGGGAAGGACTACACCATGGTGGCGGCGGAGGACGAGAGCTACGTCCGCCGGTGCGCCGAGCTGGTGGACAGGCACCTGGGGGAGGTGTCCGCCGGGGGCAGGCTGTCCCAGGCGGACGCGGCGGTGCTGGCCGCCATGAACATCGCCGACCTGCTGATGAAGGAGCAGGAGACGTCGGAGAACCTGCGCCGCCAGGTGAAGGAGAACCTGGAGGAGGCCAACTCCCTGAAGCTGGAGCTGTCTGAGGCCAAGCGGGAGATCTTCAAGCTGGGGACACGGAAATAACGCCTGTATATCCGAGGGCGCTTGTAGGGGCGCATATTATGCGCCCGCCACAGTGCGCCAGATTTATTCGGGCGGATGATATCCGCCCCTACAGGAGGTCCTGCCCATGATGGAGCTGCTTGCCCCTGCGGGGTCTATGGAGGCAGTGATTGCCGCCGTCCAGAACGGGGCGGACGCGGTCTATTTCGGATACGGAGACTTTAACGCCCGCCGGGGCGCCCGGAACTTCACCCGGGAGGAGGCCGCGGCGGCGGTTTCTTACTGCCATCTCCGGGGGTGCAGGGTGAACCTCACCCTGAACACCCTGCTTACCGACCGGGAGCTCCCCGCCGCCGCGGAGGTGGCCGCCCACGCCAGCGACATCGGGGTGGACGCGGTGATTGTCCAGGACCTGGGGGTGGTCCGGATGCTCCGCCAGTCGGTCCCCGACCTGCCTATCCACGGCTCCACCCAGATGACCGTCCACTCCCTGGACGGGGTCAAGCTGTGCGCCGACCTGGGGATGACCCGGGTGGTGCTGGGCCGGGAGCTGAGCCGGGACCAGATCGCCTATATCTGCAAGGAGTCCCCCATCGAGATCGAGGTCTTCGGCCACGGGGCGCTGTGCATGTGCTGGTCGGGCCAGTGCTTTTTCTCCTCGGTCATCGGGGGCCGCAGCGGCAACCGGGGGATGTGCGCCCAGCCCTGCCGGCTGAACTACGGCTGGGGCAGCAAGGCCACCGAGTACCCCCTCTCCCTGAAGGACCTGTCCCTGGCCGGGCACCTGAAAGAATTGCAGGACCTGGGGGTGGCCTGCCTCAAGCTGGAGGGGAGGATGAAGCGGCCCGAGTATGTGGCCATCGTCACCGGAATTTACGCCAGAGCCCTGAAGGAGGGCCGGGAGCCCACCCCCGGGGAGATGGACATTTTAAAGCAGGCCTTCTCCCGCCAGGGCTTTACCGACGGCTACTACATGGGCAAAAAGGGCCCGGATATGTTCGGCACCCGCCAGGAGGAGAGGGAGCCCAAGGAGCTCTACGCCCAGGCCCGGTCCACCTATGAGAACGGGGTGGAAAACCGGAAGGAGCCGGTGCGGATGTACGCCCTCATCCAGGCCGGCCGGCCCGCCCAGGCGGCGGCGGAGGACCGGGAGGGCCACGTGGTTCGGGTGGAGGGCCAGGTGCCCGAGGCGGCCCGGAACGTCTCCCTCACCCGGGACAAGGTGGAGCTCCAGCTCTCCCGCACCGGGGGCACCCCCTTCCAGTGCGAAAAGGCCACCGCCAGGGTGGAGGAGGGGCTGTCCCTGCCCCTCTCCGCCCTCAACGATCTGCGGCGGCGCTGTGTGGAGGAGCTGATAAAGGCGCGGCAGGAGCCCCCCCGGCGGCGCAAGGGCAAGTACCAGCCCGGCGTCCGGTATGAGAACCAGGAGGCGCCCCCGGTGTTCACCGTCTCCCTGCGGACCGCCTCCCAGCTCAGCGCCGAGCTGCTGAAGCTCAAGCCCGCCCTGATTTACCTCCCGGCGGACGAGGGGGCCGCCCACCCGGAGGCAGTAAAGCGGTGTATGCAGGCGGGGGTGCCTGTGGCCGCCTCCCTGCCCCGCATCTGCACCGACGGGGAGCTGCCCCGGCTGGAGCGGGACCTGATCGCCCTGAGGGAGCTGGGGGTGGAGGAGGCCCTGGCCGGCACCTGGGGGATGGTCCGCCGGGCCATGCAGCTGGGCTTTTCCGTCCGGGGGGACTACGGACTGGGGGTGTACAACAGCCAGACCATGAAGGAGCTGAAACGGCTGGGCCTTGTTGGGGCCACCGTGTCCTTCGAGATGAAATTCCCCCAGCTTCGGGACCTGTCCAAGACCGTTCCCACCGAGTTTATCGCCTACGGCCGCCTGCCCCTGATGATTACCGAGAACTGCATCATCTACAACCACTGCTCCCGGCACACCTGCGACAACGTGAACCTGCTCACCGACCGGAAGGGGGAGCGCTTCCCGGTGGTCAAGGCCTGGGGGTGCCGGAACGAGATCCTCAACTCCAAAAAGGTCTTTCTGGCGGATAAGCAGGCCGACTGGCAGCGCCTGGGCCTGTGGGGGGCGCGGCTGATGTTCACCACGGAAAACGCCCTGGAGTGTGCCCAGGTGCTGGAGCGCTACTTAAACAGGGGCAAATATCAGCCCAACGACTTCACCCGGGGGCTTTACTATAGAGATGTAGAATAATATAAGGCCCCCTTCGCAAAGGGGGCTGTCAGCCGTAGGCTGACTGGGGGTTTTCTTTAAAAAGAAAGCAGGCTTGTCGGGAGAAAACCCTCCGTCATTTGCTTCGCAAATGCCACCTCCCTTTGCGAAGGGAGGCTGTCCTGCGGGGGACGGGGGATAAGGAGGTGCGTCCATGCTCAGCCGACAAAAACTCTTCTGGCTCAGCCGGGTGTATGACCTGCCCGGCTCGGACGTCCGCTTTCTCCGGGCCGTCCGGGACAACTGCGCCTACCACATCAAACACTGCCCCGAATACCGGCTGATCTGTGAGGCGGAGGGCTTCTCCCCCAACTGCCTGGAGACGATAGACGACCTGGCCAGGCTCCCCGTCCTGCCCACCCTGTTTTTCAAGCGGCACCACGTCTCCTCCATGCCGGAGTGGAGAATGGCCATGAAGGTGACCTCCTCGGGGACCAGCGGCAGCTTCAGCCGGGTGGGCTTCGACTGGGGCTGTATCTTCGCGGAAATTCCCATGGTGCTCCGGCTGGGCTTCTACCACAGGCTGGTCTCCCCCAAGCCGGCCCGCTATGTAATCCTGGGCTACAAGCCGGGGAAGCAGGACAGAATGGGTGTGGCACGGACCATGTTCGGCCTGACCCACTTCGCCCCGCCGGTGGGCCGGTTCTACGCCCTGAAGTGGAAGGACGGCGGCTACCTCCCCGACCTGGACGGGGCGGTGAAGACCCTGGCCCGGTGGGCCCGCTCCCCCCTGCCGGTGCGGATTGTGGCCTTTCCCTCCTACCTGTGGTTTGGGATGGAGCGGCTGGAGGAGCTGGGGCTGTCGGTGAAATTGCCCAGGGGGTCCAAAATCCTGCTGGCCGGGGGCTGGAAGCAGCACTACGTCCGGGAGGTGGACAAGTCCACCCTCTACGCCCTGGCCCGGAAGGTGCTGGGGGTGGAGGAGGAGAACATCCACGAGTTTTTCGGGGCGGTGGAGCACCCGGTGTTCTTCAACACCTGCAAAAAACACCATTTCCACATCCCGGCCTACGCCCGGGTCATCATCCGGGATGTGCGTACGCTGGCGCCCCTGCCCATGGGGGAGGTGGGGCTGGTGAATCTCATCACCCCCCTCATCAACGCCACCCCGGTGACCAGCGTCATGACCGACGACCTGGGCTACCTCACCCCCGGGGAGGACTGCGGCTGCGGGCTGAAGTCCCCCTACCTCACTATTTTGGGCCGGGCGGGGCTGAACGACATCACCACCTGCGCGGCGGGGGCCGCAGAGCTGCTGGGGAAGGGGGAGGCATTTTGATTTTCGCCAATGGAAACATACTCCCTGACTCGGAGTTAAACGCCGTCCTGTCCGGGCTGGAGCGGGATGTCCCCCGGACGCTCAGCGGCCCGCCCCTGGCGGCGGAGACCGTCCTGGACGCCCTGGAGGCCCTGGCCACGGAGCTGGACAGCGGGGCGCTGGACCCTCTCATCGCCCAGTACGCCCCGCCGGGGGCCAGGGAGGAGCTGGACCGGGTCCGCCCCCAGATCAGCCGGAAAACCCTGGAGGACCGGCTGGCCCTGGAGCTGGGGTGGCTGTCCGGTTCCCGGCCCTTTGGACGCTCGGAGGTCCGGCCCCTGGGGGTGCTGCTCCACATCGCGCCGGGGAATATGGCGGGCCTGCCCGCCTTCACCGCCGTGGAGGGCCTGCTCACCGGCAACCTCAACCTGGTGAAGCTGCCCCGCGGGGACAAGGGCCTCACCCTGGCCATCTTCCAGAAGCTGACGGAGCTGGAGCCCAGGCTGGCACCCTGGCTGTACGCCTTCGACGTCCCCTCCCGGGACGCCGATTCTCTCCGGCGGCTGGCCGCTCTGGCCGACGGCATCGTCACCTGGGGCGGGGACGGGGCAATCACTGCCATGCGGAAGCTGGCCCCGCCCGGCTGCAAGCTGATCGAGTGGGGCCACCGGCTCAGCTTCGCCTATCTGTCGGACTGGGCGGGCATGGACCTGTCCCCCCTGGCGGACCATATTCTCCGCACCGGCGGGCTGCTGTGCTCCTCCTGTCAGGTGATTTACCTTGACACGGACCTCCTATCCGTTGCGGAACAATTCTGCAAAAAATTCCTCCCTGTATTGGAAAATGCCGCCGCTCAACACTACAAAACCCCCGGACAGGCGGCCCAGGGGGCCCTCTATGTCCGGGAGACGGCCCTGGAACAGGCGGTGGACCGGGCCGGGTCGGGCGACCTGAACTTCCCCGGGAAGCTCTGCTCCCTCACCCTGCGGCGGGACATGGAGCTGGAGCTGTCCCACCTCCACGGCAATGTGCTGGTCAAGCGCCTGCCCCGGCAGGAGCTGATTCCCATCCTGTGCCGGCGGCGGGGGCGCCTTCAGACGGCGGGGCTGCTGTGCCCTCCCCGGTCGCGGGAGGCGCTGTCCACCCTGCTGGCCCGGGCGGGGGTCAACCGGATCACCGCCCCCGGCCACATGTCGGACACCTTCCCTGGCGAGGCCCACGACGGGGAATACCCCCTGCGCCGGTATGTGCGGGTGGTGGATATAGAAAGCCCGTAGGGGCGGCCTGTGGCCGCCCGCCGTAAACCGTCGGCAAAAACGGGCGGCCACAGGC
>CATNCS010000031.1 GCA_950097245.1 uncultured Oscillospiraceae bacterium
CAATCCGTGTCTTGAAATGTGGGGCCCTATTTTAGAGAAGGCGCCTTTCGATGTGGCAATCAATGCCCATACCCACAAGTATGCATTTCATCCGCGCGGCAGCCGGGGCAACAACTATCCGGTAGTGGCCGGCGGCGTGGTACTGCAATACTTCATGGGGTAATTCCGAAGACAATCTCAATAGAAAGGGAGAGGAGATAAATATGAGCGAAAATTTATTTCAGGCATTAGAGATGCTGGGGCAGGGGATGCTGGGAATCTTTGTAGTGTTGGGACTCATCGCCCTCCTGGTAGTCCTGATGCAAAAGCTGGACGGCAAAAAGTGAGACGGCGCAACATCTGTATAGTGAAATAGCCTTACAGCCAATCGGCCACTACATCAGCAAGGCCGGCAGGTCCTACCCGGTTGTCCACCAGAAGCGTCATCAGTTCGTCAATGCGGGAGGCACTGGCGGTGATTCCCGGAATTGAGATGTCATCACCAGCTTCTTCAGCAATTCGGACACCATAGTTTTCGCAGAAAAAGCGGGGAGTTTCCTCCTGATCCACAGTGAGAAAATAGTGGAAGCATCGTTGGTTTCCCTTTTGATCGGAGCAGTGACAGGTTGCAATTTTCATTTCCATGATATAGTATCTCCTTTCCAATAAAACACTTGACAAGCACATTATATAGTGCTTGTTCCGTCAGGAAAAGAGAAAGATATCGCAGAAAAACATCCCAAACGACGGCCTTCGGCAGAGGCAATAGCAAACGGTGAAGCATAGCGTCGTTGTAAGGCAGAATATCGGGAAAAGTTCTTGAGCGATAGAACAAGCGCATGTAAAGATAATCCCTTTACATGCGCTTGTTTTCTATTGAAACGAACACACTGATTAATTTGTCGAATAATCAGCGGAGCGGTTTACTTTTCTGACAATTTTTACTGTAAAGTATTTTCTCTTGTCGGTTGAAACGTGCTAAAGCCTGAAATCCTCCTCCGACAGGCTGGTGGAGGCCAGCTTGGCGGGACGGGGAGGCACACGTTTCAGCGGATCGTAGCGAAAGGCTCCGCAGTGAGAGCCGGCAGACATGACTCCCTTTTTGGGGCAGACCACCTGGCCGTGGTCCAGCTCCCGGCCCTTGGCGCAGTAGCCGCAGCGCGGCTCGATGGATGTTTGAAACAGATTCATGGCAGGTCACTTCCTTATGACTATAATTTTAAATCTATTATACTACATGCTGCCGCCCTTTTCCACTGTTTTTTTGCACCACATAGACGGTCAGTGCCAGAAAGGCCAGCCAAACTCCCCAGGCGGCTGTGGCGGAGATGGTGAGCGCCTGGTGGAAATCCAGGTGGGCGATGGCTTCCGTCTGTTCCGCCAGATAAAAGGAGGCCGGGCTGCTCAGAGGGACCGCCCTAAACAGCAGTCTGGCCAGAAGGGCGGAGATTCCGCCATGGAGCAGCTTGCCTGTTATATAGGTCCGGATGGACAGGCCGCTGTCCCCCAGGAAGGCCAGTACCTGGCAGTGTACAGATACTCCGGCCCAGCCCAGCATGAAGGCCGCCATAGACAGCCGCCCGGACAGGGTCCCGTCAGTAAGGGAGGATACCCCGGAGGACACCTCCATCAGTCCGGTGAGCAGCCGCTCCGCCCAGGTCTGGTCCATTCCCAGGGGGGCCAGGAGGGCAGACAGCAGGTTGGCCGCTGTGGTCAGTATCCCGGCGTGGGCCAGAATCCTCAGGAAAACGGTAAAAAATAAAATGAAAGCACTGATATTCAGGGTGGACTGGAGTGCACCGGTGACCGATTTGGTAAAAGCCTTGGAAAAGCTGACTGACTGAAACTCCGCTCCCCGGCTTCTGCGGGCTCTTGGACCCTCGTGGGGCTTGTAAAAACGGAAGAGTATCCCTACCATCAGCGAGGCCAGCAGGTGGGTCAGGTAGAGGAGAAGTCCGGCCACCCCGCTGCCGAATACCCCGGCCCCTACCGCCCCCAGGATGAAGGCGGGGCCGCTGTTGTTACAGAAGGCCAGCATCCGCTCCGCCTCGGTGCGGGAGCACTGACCGGCCTCATAGATCTGGATGGCCGTCCGGGCTCCTACAGGATAGCCCCCTACGAAGCCCAGGGCCAGAGCGGCGGCACAGCTTCCGTTTACACGAAACAGAGGAGCCATTACCGGCTCCAGCAGCTTGCCCAGATATCGGGACATCCCCAGCTCCACAACCAGGGAGGACAAGACGAAGAACGGGAACAGTGAGGGCAGAATTACGTTGCCGCACAGTGTGATACCATCCCGCATGGCTCCCATAGCCTGCTCTGACCACAGCACCAGGGCCAGGGTGGCCCACAGCAGCCCCGCACCCAGCAGAATATCCCGATACTGAGCCTTGCCCACGATTTTTCCCATTTCCCGCACCTCATTTCCCGGAAAATTCCCTCTGAAACCATATGCGGGAAAAAGATATTCCTTGCCTGTCCCAGAAAACAATTGCGGAACGGGAGAATTTACAGTATAATAGGCGGGTACGAAAGGGGGGCGGGAACAATGGAGCAGCATGAGATTACCCAGGCAGGACCGCTGCTGGACGAGCACGGAAACCTGCGTGAGGCGGGATACGCCAAACGGATGCTGCCGGTCTACGACCGGAACGACGTGAAGGGTCACACCATGCGCATTAAGGAGTGGGACTACTACCTGGTGATGAACGGCCAGTTTGCCCTGGCCCTGACCATCGCGGACAACAGCTATATGGGGCTTGACTCCATCTCCCTGCTGGACTTCTGGGAGAATACCCAGGTGACCAAAAGTCCCATGCGGCTGCTGCCTATGGGAAACACCGGAATGCCGGCTTCTTCTCTGGAGGGGGACAGCGCCTCCGGCGGACACGGCTACTCCCTGCTGTTCCGAAAGGAGGAGGACAAGCGCCTGCTCTATGCCCATATGGAGCACTTCGACGGCAGGGCCCCCTTGGACGCCTATATCGAACTTACCGACGAGCCGGAGGAGTCTATGGTCATCTGCACCCCCTTTGACAAGCCGGGTCATTTCTATTTCAACCAGAAAATCAACTGTCTCCGTGCCTCGGGCAAGGTGACGGTGGGGGAGAAGGAGTACATGCTGGATCCCTCTGACACCTTCGCTGTGCTGGACTGGGGGAGGGGCGTCTGGACCTACCACAACACCTGGTACTGGGCCTCCGCATCCGGCCTGGTGGACGGAATAACCTTCGGCTTCAACCTAGGCTATGGCTTTGGGGACACCTCCGCCGCCACCGAGAACATGCTGTTCTATAACGGCAAGGCACATAAGCTGTCTAAAGTGCGCTTCCGCATCCCGGGACGGAGACGTAAGCGCCGCTATATGGAGCAGTGGGAATTTACCAGCGACGACGGCCGGTTTGAGATGCGCTTTGACCCCATTATGGACCGTTCCTCCTGCGCCAGCGCGGCGGGGGTCATCAAATCGGACCAGCATCAGATCTTTGGCAAATTCACCGGTCTGGCCCTGCTGGATGACGGCACGGAGATTTTTGTCAAGGACTTTTTGGGCTTTGCCGAGGAAGTGGAGAACAAGTGGTGAAGCAGTCTATGCCTCAACTGCGTCTGGTGGACACACCAAATGGTTCTGTCACCTATACGCTGACCCGGAAGGCGGTTAAGAATCTGAATCTGCGCATCGGGTCCGGGGGAGAGATCACAGTCTCTCTGCCCCTGCGCTGTCCTGTCAAACAGGCGGACGACTTCATACGGGAGAAGAGCGGCTGGATTACAGACGCCATCCGACGCCGGGATGCCCGGCAGGCGGAGCCTCTGCCCCCGGTGTCCCGGGAGGAGTGCACCCGGCTGCTGGAGGAGGCACTGGCCCGGGTCTATCCCCTGGTCGCCCCACTGGGGGTGGCCCTTCCGGCACTGAAGCTGCGTTCCCTGAGGAGCCAGTGGGGCAACTGCCACTGGGCCCAGGGATACATCACACTGAACACCGCCCTGGCCCGGTGTCCGGAGGGGCTGCGGGACTATGTGGCGCTCCATGAGCTGGTCCACTTCCTCCACCACGATCACGGGCCGGGGTTCTATGCCCGGATGGATTCCCTTATGCCCGACTGGCGCAGGCGGCGAAGGTCACTGAAAAGCTACAGCGGGGCGTTGGAGCGCTGAACAAGAAAGGTGTGAAGACTTATGGCATACCGCCCTCTGGCGGACGAGATACGGCCCACCAGCCTGGACGAGGTGGTGGGCCAGGGGCACATTTTGGGTAAAAACGGCCTGCTCCGGCGGATCGTGGAGGGGGGCAATGTCCCCAACCTGATTTTTTACGGCCCCTCGGGGACGGGCAAGACCACCGTAGCCAACATTATCGCCCAGCGGACCAACCGGCCTCTCCACCGGCTTAACGCCACCACCGCCTCCATCTCCGATATCAAGGATATTATGGCGGATATCGGTACTCTGCTGGCCCCGGAGGGGGTGCTGCTCTATCTGGATGAGATTCAGTACTTCAACAAGAAGCAGCAGCAATCCCTTCTGGAGTTTATGGAGGACGGGCGGATCACCCTCATCGCCTCCACCACGGAAAACCCATTCTTTGCCGTCTTCGGAGCGGTGTTGTCCCGGGCCAGTGTGTTCGAGTTCAAGCAGATCACCGCCCGGGATGTGCTCCCCGCCATTGACCGGGGAATCGCCATTATGTCGGAGCGGCTGGATGCGGAGGTCCTGTGTGAGGAGGGCGTCCGGGAGCATATCGCCTCCGCCTGCGGGGGAGACGTGCGCAAGGCCATGAACGCCATTGAGCTCCTTCTCACTGCTGCCAGGCGGGAGCAGGGAAAACTCCTTGTCACTCTGGAGGACGCCCAAACCGCTGCCCAGAAGTCGGCTATGCGCTACGACCGGGAGGGGGACGCCCACTTTGACATCGCCTCCGCCCTGATGAAGTCCCTTCGGGGCTCCGACCCGGACGCCGCCCTCCACTACCTGGCCCGCCTGCTGGAGGCGGGAGATCTGATTACTGCCATCCGGCGGATCTTGTGCTCCGCCAGCGAGGACATCGGACTGGCCTACCCTATGGCGGTGCCCATTGTGAAGGCCTGTGTGGACAACGCCCTCCAGCTGGGCCTGCCCGAGGCCAAGCTGCCCCTGGCAGAGGCGGTCATCCTGCTGGCCACTGCCCCCAAGTCCAATACCGCCTGTATGGCCATCGACGCCGCTCTGGCTGACGTCCGGGCGGGACGGACAGGGAGTATCCCCCGGGAGCTGCAGAACGTCCATGCCGACTCCGCCGGCCAGGAGCGGGAACAGGGATACAAATACCCCCACAGCTTCCCCCGTCACTGGGTGGCCCAGCAGTACCTGCCCGACGAGCTGGCAGGGACCCATTATTACCAGTACGGCGACAACAAGACGGAGCAGGCCGCCAAGCGGTATTGGGACGAGATCAAGGGAGAAGGAGGCCTGTAGGGGCGCATAGTATGCGCCCGCGGGCGGCTGTTAGCCGCCCCTGCATGTCGTAAGGAGTGAGAACAATGGAACTGGGAGAACTGGCGCATATCTGGCTGATTGTCTGCCCGCTGGTGTTTCTGGGCGGGATCATTGACGCGGTGGCCGGAGGAGGCGGACTTATCACCCTGCCCGCCTATCTCCTGGCGGGACTGCCCGCTCATCTGGCCTCCGGAACCAACAAGTGCGGCAACGCCTTTGGAACTTTTCTGTCCACCGGCCGCTTTTTGAAGCGGGGGGATGTTCACGGCCCCAGCGCCGCCGCCGGGGCCGCAGGAGCTCTGATTGGCGCCTGGGCGGGGGCGCGGCTCAATCTGATTATGCCGGAGCAGGTGCTGTATTACATTATGCTGGCAGTGGTGCCGGTGATGGCCGTTTTTCTGCTGCTGAAGCGGGATTTTGGCCAGGAAAACCGGTCCGGAGAGCTGAGCCGGGGGCAGTTGATCGGGTTGGCGCTTGGTATCGGCCTGATGATCGGCGGATATGACGGCTTTTTTGGACCGGGTGCGGGGACATTCCTTATGCTGGCTTTTACCGGACTGTGCCGGTTCGACCTGCTTACCGCCTCGGGGAACACCAAGGTTGCCAACTCAGCCAGCAACCTGGCTTCCCTGGTCACCTTTGGGCTGGCCGGCAAGGTGCTGTGGCCGGTGGGAATTCCTGCGGCTCTGTGCGGTATCGCCGGAAACTATTTGGGCTCCAGCCTGGCATTGAAGGGTGGGGCCAAGGTGATCCGTCCTATGTTCTTTGTGGTTCTGGCCCTGCTGCTGGCCAGACTGATTTATGGCCTTTTCCTTTAAAAAAAGCCGCCTCATGGCGGCTTTTTTCATATCCTGGAGCAGTAATAGTTGACCAGCAGATCCACACAGGCTCCGTAGGAACGAATTCCCAGCTCCTGGTCATTCTTTTTTAGAAATGAATCGTACACATCACCGGCCATGTCCTCCGCCGGTGATTCCAGCGCCGACCAGTAATCATTGTTGTCCTTCCAATCAACAGCCAGCTCCGGGGTAAAGGTTCGTCCGGCGATGTCATACCAGGCGTCAGGGGAGGCGGAATACAGGGCGTTGCACAGCTGAATCAGGCCTGTCAGATAGCCGGAGTATTGGAAGGTCAAATCGTCGCAGGAGGTGCAGGCGACAACGCCCACAAAATTGGCCTCCAGCTCAGAGGCCACCATCCGCTGGTGGGCCATCTCGTGGCCAATGGTGGCGGGCACCAGACAGGCAGGTGCATCCACATTTACATTGGCCTCCCCGGTGAAGGGAAAATAGACTCCGGTAAAGCCAAGAATACTTTGCAGTCTGGAGCAGAGCAAGGGCTTTGCCCTTACAGGCGTGATGTCCAGCGAAGGGAACTCCAGGGCAATTTTTTGATATATCTCAGGCCCTCGGTCAAAACAGTCGGACAGGCTTTCCGAAAAATGTCCCGCTTTATCCCGGGGCACCTGGGGGGCCAGGACGGCGGCCTGCCGGGCGAAGTATTCGGTGACGGCGGCCAGCTCCTCTACCGAGTAAGGATCGGTGTCCAATCCCTCCCGCTGGGCAAAGGTGGGGACATAGTAGGCGGCGTTCCACAGCCAGCACAGCCCCGCCCACAGCCACAGCCAGGCGGTCCCAAAGGTCAACAGGCGGCGCAAAAAGGGGAGTGGCCGTCTCTGGCGGAACAGCAGCACCACGGCTCTCACCAGCCAAACGGCACACGCAGCCAGAAACAGAGTAGTGAGAATCTCGGCCACCGAGAAGGGAAACACGGCCCACAGCCGGCCAAAAAAGCGCTCTGCCGGGGCCATAATACCAAACACCCAGCCGGTCATCAGGAGTTGGCAGCCCTTTAGTACCTCAAAAAGGATGACCAGCGCCAAAGGGATAGTAATTGCTCCCAGATGGAGCCAGACGGAATTTAACCACTTGTGTCTTCTCTTGGTTTCCATAGGTTCTCCTCAACAGGCAGACAAAGGCCGCTTCTTACTTTATGATAACCGGATTTGTGGTCCACTCCAGCCCGCTGGGATGGGGGACGGAGAAGCAGAGGGAATACAGGTCGGTGAACCGCTCCTCCAGACCAAAAAGGGCCTGGGCCTCCGGAGAGAGGCGGGAGATGTGGGCGGGTTTTACAAAAAATGGGAGCGCCGCCTTTTGATTCATCTCTCTCAGAAGCTGCCGGCCCCGACCGTTGAAGCCCAGCACCCGGATATAGAGGGGGGAGGCGGGGCGGTCCGCCTCTCGCAGGCCCAACAGGGCATAGAGGGCCAGCCGGCGGACCCGGGCGTGGGTATAGCTCCGGGTCTTGGTCAGGGTGTACAGCTCCTCCAGACTGGCCGTCTGCCGGGCTGCGTACAGTAGGCGGACGGCCAGACCGTCGCCGCTGTCAGGAAGGGCCTCCGCCTCCGCCAGGGTCATGGAGCGCAGGCGGGCGATGAGGGCCCGCTCCAAATGCTTCATACTGGCCGCCTCTCCCTTCCAGGGCAGAGGCAAGAAAGGGAAAGCGCTTGACACCTCTCCCGCCCGAATCCACCGGCGCAGGAGGGAGGCGGAGGCAAATTCTTCCGCCGTCTCTCCGTCGTGTTCCGTTCCCTGTCGGGGGACAGTGACCGCTTCGATGCCGGAGGGCAGGAACCGCAGGTACTCCACGCCCAGGCTGTTGTTGGGAAAGTCAATCAGGGCGGCGGTCTCCTCACCCAGCAGTCGGGCGGCCGCCTGACGGCGGCAGTGGGCAAAGGACCGTCTGCCATCCAGCTCCCGGCGCAGGGCACGGGAGAAGTCCGGGCTGTTGAGACACCGGGACAATTCCCGCAGAGGGGCGATTTCTCCACACTCGCTGCCGAAGGAGAGCACATCCACTACCCCGGTGGCGGCCAATATGGAGACAGCCCCCCTGGCGAAGCCCTCGGCGGAGGAGGTGGCCCACACGGTGGGCAGCTCCAGCACCAGGTCTACGCCGCCCGCCAGGGCCATCTCCGCCCGGGTCCATTTGTCGGTGACAGCACACTCTCCCCGCTGGACCCAACTGCCGCTCATGACGGCCACGACGGCAGTTTCCTCCGAAAAGAGCCGCCGGGTCTGCCGAATGTGCCAGGCATGTCCGGTGTGAAAGGGGTTGTACTCCGCGACGATTCCAATGGTCTTCAAGGTCGGCCCTCCTGGTGAAAAAATATCTGGAAGAAAAGCAAAAAAGTGGTTGTCCAATTTGAAAAAAAGCGTTAGAATAGAAGTATCGACCGGGCTGTCTCTATTGTAGTACATTCCCAGCCGGGAGGCAACCCAAATTTGATTTGAGAAGGAGACGATTCCCATGAATATTTTGGTAATCAACGCCGGCAGTTCCTCTTTGAAGTATCAGCTGCTCAACCCCGAAACCCAGCAGGTGCTGGCCAAGGGCCTGTGCGAGCGCATTGGCATCGACGGCAAGTTTACCTACAAGCCCGAGGGCAAGGAGGCTGTCAAGGAGGCCGACGTGGCCATGCCCACCCACAATGAGGCCATCAAGGCTGTGCTGGATGCCCTGGTGGACCCCGCCAACGGCGTCATCGGCTCCATGAAGGAGATTGACGCGGTGGGCCACCGGGTAGTCCACGGCGGAGAGAAGTTCGCCAAATCCGTCCTCATTACCGACGAGGTCATGGCCGCCATCGAGGAGTGCAACCCCCTGGCCCCCCTCCACAACCCCGCCAATATCATCGGCATCAAGGCCTGTCAGGCCCTGCTGCCCGGCACCCCCATGGTGGCCGTGTTCGACACCGCCTTCCACCAGACCATGCCCCCCGCCGCCTACATGTACGCCCTGCCCTATGAGTACTACGAGAAGGACAAGGTCCGCCGCTACGGCTTCCACGGTACCAGCCACAAGTATGTGACCCAGCGGGCCGCCGCCATGCTGGGCAAGCCCATTGAGGAGCTGAAGCTCATCTCCTGCCACCTGGGCAACGGCTCCTCCATCGCCGCCGTGGACGGCGGCAAGTCTGTGGATACCTCCATGGGCTTCACCCCCTTGGCCGGCCTGCCCATGGGTACCCGCTGCGGCGACATCGACGCCGGCATCCTCCAGTACCTGATGAACAAGTACGGCATGGATATCGACAAGATGCTCAACGTGCTGAACAAGAAGTCGGGCGTGGAGGGCCTGAGCTGCGTCAGCTCCGACTTCCGCGACCTGGAGGCCGCCGCTGCCAAGGGGGACAGCAAGGCTGACCTGGCTCAGAAGAAGTTCGCCTACGAGGTGCGCAAGTATGTGGGCTCCTATGCCGCCGCCATGGGCGGGGTGGACGCCGTTATCTTTACCGCCGGTGTGGGCGAGAATGACAAGGCTATCCGCTCCATGGTCTGCGCGGGCCTGGACTTCATGGGCCTGAAGCTGGACGACAACGCCAACGATGTCCGGGGCAAGGAGGCCGTCATCTCCGCCGCCGACTCCAAGGTGAAGGTGCTGCTTATCCCCACCAACGAGGAGCTGATGATCGCCATCGACACCGCCGCTTTGGCCAAATAAAGTCGATCAACCGGAAACGGGCGGACGCATCTGCGCCCGCCCGTTTTTAATCTATCAAAATACGGTGTATGACATGAATCAATACGTTAAAAATCTGAAACGAATTGAGTTTGTGGTGACCTACGCCTGCACCGGCCGCTGCAAGCACTGCTCTGAGGGGAGCCACAGCAGCTCCGGCGCCTATATTGCCCCGGAAGTTGCGGCCAGGGCGGTGCGCCAGGTGGCGTCCCGCTTTTCGATCGCGTCGGTTATGACCTTCGGCGGCGAACCGTTGCTCTGCCCGGAGACGGTGTACGCGGCGCACTCAGCGGCTGCGAAGGCGGGGGTCGCCAGGCGGCAGCTCATCACCAACGGATTTTTCAGCCGGGACAGCGGAAAAATAAGGGATGTGGCGCAGGGGCTGGCCCGGGCCGGGGTGAACGATATTCTCCTGTCTGTTGACGCCTTTCATCAGGAGACCATCCCGCTGGAGCCGGTCATGGAGTTCGCGGAGGCGGCGGCCGGGCTTGGCGTAAGAGTGCGGGCGCACCCCGCTTGGGTGGTCAGCAGGGCGCACGAAAATCCGTATAACCGCCGTACCGCCGAAATTGTCGTGGAGTTTGAAAAAATGGGAATATTCCAATCAAATGGAAATAATATCGTTCCGATTGGAAACGCGAAGAAATATTTGAGCGGCTACTATGACGCGGACATGGATTATACCGACCCCTATGAGGAGGACCCGGCGGACATTCGGGCGGTCTGTATTGACCCGGACGGCAAGATGCTGGGCGGAAACATATACAGGACAGATATTCTGAAAATTCTGGAGGACTATGCCCCCTGACCGTTAAAGATCCAGCTTCATATAGAGACAGCCGTCGATAGGGTTGTCGTTGTAGCGCTCAATCTCATAGAAGCCCAGGGCCCGGTACATGCGGATGGCGCTGTCCAGAAAGGGGAAGGTATCCAGCAGCATGTGGGAATAGCCGATGGCTCTGGCGTCGTCAATAACCTGACGGACCAGCTTCCCGCCGATGTGCCTGTCCCGGTACTGGGGCCGGACATAGAGCCGCTTCATCTCACAGTTCTCCTCGTCCATTCGCCGCAGTCCGATGCACCCCGCCGGCTCGCCGTTCCAGCGGGCCAGGTACAGCCGCCCCCAGGGCGGGCCGTATTTGACCTCCAGGTGGGCCAGCTCCTCGTCATAGTTTTGAAGGAACAGATACTCCCGAAAGGAAGGCTCCTTCGTGAGCAGCATCTCCATATATTCGGAAAACAACACGCCTATCTCCTCGGAATAGTCATAAGCGGGGATGATGGTCATACTCATGTGCCTGACCTCCTGAATTTGATGTGTCATCTTACCATAAAAAGGGAACGTTGACAAGGGCGAAAAAACTATTATATAATGTGCGGTGAAAGAGGTGGGAAGAATATGGACATCCACGTCAACGATATCCTAAAGATGAAAAAGCCCCACCCCTGCGGCAGCGGGGAATGGCTGGTGCTGCGGGTGGGGATGGACTTCAAAATGCGCTGTCAGGGGTGCGGACGGGAGGTCATGCTGCCCAGGAGCCGCGCAGAGAAGAACATCAAAAAAGTTTTCCGGGATGGTCAGCCCGTAGAAAACCTGTAAAGGAAAGGAGCTTTACTATATGCGCTACGACAGCGATCTTCTGTACCGCCCGCCGGGGGAGTGGAAAAGCTATCTGCTCCAGTGCACCATTGGCTGTTCCAACAACCAGTGTACCTTCTGCGGGATGTACAAGGAGAAAAAATTCCGCATCCGTCCGGTGGCGGACATTCTGGAGGACATCGACATGGCCCGGGACTACTACGGCCCGGAGCTGCGGCGAGTGTTCCTCATGGACGGCGACGCCATCATCATGAAGACGGAGGAGCTGCTCCAGATTCTCCACAAGCTCTACGACCGTTTCCCCAAGCTGGAGAAGGTCACCCTTTACGCCGGGCCCAGGAGCACCCTGTCCAAAACTCCGGAGGAGCTGCGCACCCTCCGCGAGGCGGGGCTGTCCCGAGCCTATCTGGGGGTGGAGAGCGGCAGCGAGCAGGTGCTCCAGTTCATCCACAAGGGTTGTACTGCGGAGGAGATGCTTCTGGCCGGCCAGCGGCTGGTGGAGGCGGGCATCGACCTGTGGGTCACCATTATCCTGGGGATGACCGGCGCCAACGGCGAGGGGGGCGACTGGGAGGAGCACATTCGGTCCACCGCAAAAATGATAAACGAGATGAAGCCGCGGCATCTGTCCGCCATGACCTTTGCTCCCGCCAAGGGCACCCCGCTGGGGGAGGACGTGCTGGCCGGTCGGTTTGAAGTCTGCTCCGCCGACCATGTGTTGGAGGAGTGCCGTCTGCTTGTTGAGCTTCTGGATGTTGACCCGCTCCACTTCACCAGCAATCACGCCTCCAACTACCTGCCTTTGAAGGGCGGTCTGCCTGAGGACAGAGAAAAATTCCTGGACATGATCGACCAGGCGCTGGCAGGAAAGATTCGCCTGCGCAAAACCTTAAACCGGGGAATTTAGAAAAGTGCCCGTTTCCAGGTCGTGGGGACCCTGGAGACGGGTTGCTTTTTAGATACACGCTTTCTGTATTTTTTTGGTGATTTCAAGGTAAAAAGGGAAAAACACCGGTTATTCCTGTGAATTTATGACAACATACACAATATTGACCGGTCATTTCTAGGCAGTTTTGCCCTTGTTTTGCATTTCAGAATTGGTTACAATGTGGTTACAAAAGTAACAGCGGTTGCTTTTGGTTGTCATAATTGTGGCTTTAGTTGTCATAATTTTGATACAACTCGCAACAAAAAGGAGTGCAGACAATGAAGCGAAAGCTGATTTCTATTCTGCTCAGCATCTTTGCCATGCTCCTCTTGATGGGCGCCGCCGCCAATCCTGATCCGGCAGCCGCCCTCTTGGCAGAGGAGGAGAGCCCCGACTCTAACGAGGCGGTGCTTGAGACTGAAGCGCAGACCCCCACTGAAACCACAGACCCCGAAGAGCCCGATGTTCCCACAGAACCGCCTGCTGAGGATGTCCCCGCAGAGGTCCCCGATCTTGAGGACAGTCCCTTTGTTCCGCCTGTTGTAACGGGTGACTCCATGCTGCTCATCAACGGTATGCCCGCCCCGCTGGAGCTGAATAAGGAGATGCAGAGGGGCGTTACCTATGTCTCGCTGTCCGTCATGTCCCGCCAGCTGGCTCCCTATGCCCAGATCAGCTGGGATGGGTCTGCTGCCACGGTGGTCACAGACCAGTTGACCCTGACTGCCAAGGTGGGCCAGCTCTACGTGGTAGCCAACGGGCGGTATCTCTACGTGCCTGAGACAGTACAGATCAACCATGCAAACCAGTTGATTGTCCCCCTGCGGGTAATTGCCAAGGCCTTTGGCGCCGAGGTGGGCTACGACGCCGCTACCGGCCTGACCACAGTCACCAGCGGCCTCAGTGCCATTCAGCCCGGCGATTCCTTCTACAACCAGGACGATCTGTTCTGGCTGTCACGGGTAATTCAGCGGGAGAGCGGCAACCAGCCTATGGAGGGCAAGATGGCCGTAGGCAATGTGGTGCTCAACCGGGTGGCCGACCCCGTCTTCCCGGACACGGTGGAGGGGGTGCTGGCCCAGAAGAACCAGTTCAGCACCTATAAGTCCGGAGTGCTGGCCGCTACCGATCCCTCTGAATCCAGCACCATCGCCGCCAAGCTGGTAATGGACGGCGGCGTAGTGGAGGAGTCCAGGGGTGCGCTTTATTTCGATTCCGGTTCTACCAGCTGGGCCGCCCGAAATAAGCGGCATATTGCCACCATTGGCGGACACAAATTTTATGGATAACAGAGAAGGGACGCCCTGCCGGGCGTCCCTGTTATTTATCTGTATTTCGAAGCGATCTGGGCCAGACGGCGGAGCAGTGCCTCCTGCCGGGCCATCCGCTCCCGCTCCTCCCGGAACATCCGGAGCCGTTCCTCCTGAACCTTCTGCTCCTCCTTTCTGGCTGTTTTCTCTCTACTGCTGCCCTGCATGACAGGCAAAGCGGCAGAGCCGAGGTCAGGAAGTTGGACATCTGAAGCGTCCTCATACTCAAGGGTGGCCATGCTGGGATGCTTGGGGTCTATGCAGCCCCGTCCATATTCGTCGGGCTCCCAGTAGGTGACTCCCTCTGGTTGACAAGGAACAGTACATGGAACGGAGCCAGTCCTTCCTGCCCCACCAGGAGAGCGGCGCCCGCCGCCGACTGAAACAGCGGGCTCACACTCCTGGTACTGCTCGTCTGGCCCATCCCACTGTGGACCAGCTCGTCCAGCGGAACATTGCATACTTCGCTCAGGCTTACCAGATTGTCCAGCGAGGGGACTGCTGTTCCCACCTCCCATCTTGATGCGGCCCGGCGCGAGACTGACAGCATCCCGGCCGGCTCAGCTACGCCAAACCCTTGCATCTGCGCAGGTTTGACATCTTTGGATTTAATTCCATTACATCTTCACCTCGTTTAGTTTAGGGAAATTCCTCCAAAAAGTAAACCGCAGCCCCGTTGCATTGGGGGAAACCAGTGGTTGCGCGGACATATTAGCTCAATATCCTCGAAAAATGACAGCTCTGAAAAGATTTTCAAAATAGGGCTTTTCTTTTTGTATATTCATGTATATAATATGCTAGGAACTTTGTGGAACAATCATAGGAGGCTGTACTTATGACAAGAAACAGCGCGAGAGAAATTGCTGTGCACATTATTTTTGCCCTGGGCTTTGACCATCGAAGCGCCCGGGAGGTACTGGAGGCTGAGCTGAACCAGGAGCGCTTTCAGGAGTTGGCAGAGGAGCTGCCCCTCTATGCCCAGTTCCCCAATGAGAAGCAGGAGCAGTATATACGGGACCTGGTCCAGGGTGTATTTGCCCACGGAGCAGAGCTGGACGATTACATCGGCCGCTACTCGGTGGGCTGGTCCTTTGCCCGTATTCCCCGCATGGCGGCGGCTGTTATGCGCACCGCCATGTATGAGGTACTCTACATGCCCGACATCCCCAACGCCGCCGCCATCAATGCGGCGGTGGAGATTGCCAAAAAATATGAGCCGGCGGAGGTGGTCTCCTTCCTCAACGGTATTCTGGGCACCTTTGTCCGTACGGAGTTTGAAGATACCCCGCCCAAGCCGGAGAAAAAACCGACCGAAGGGGAGGCAGACTGATGCCTGTTCTGGGGCTGGACACCAGCAATTACACCACCTCGGCTGCCCTCTTTGACGGGACATCGGGGGAAAACATTGGCCGTCTGCTGGACGTGCGGCCCGGCGAGCTGGGGCTGCGGCAGAGCGACGCTCTGTTTCAGCACGTCAAACGCCTGCCTGAGCTGCTGGAGCGGCTGCTGAAGGGGAGGACGGAGATTCAAGCGGTAGGGGCCTCCACCCGCCCCAGGGCGGTGGAGGGCTCCTATATGCCCTGTTTTCTGGCGGGAGAGTCCCAGGGACGAGGAATCGCCTCGGCCTTGGACGTACCCTTTTACACCCACTCCCACCAGCAGGGCCACCTGGCTGCCGCCGCCTGGTCCGCCGGGAGACTGGACCTGCTGGACGCCCCTTTTTTGGCATGGCACCTGTCTGGGGGGACCACTGAACTGCTGCTGGTGAGGCCGGAGGGTACCTCTGTCGCCGCTGAGATCATTGGCGGCACCAGCGATCTGTCCGCCGGACAGCTGATCGACCGCACCGGCCTGCTGCTGGGTCTCCAGTTTCCGGCCGGAAGGGCTTTGGATGAGCTGTATAGCCAGGCGGACGTCTGCTATGAGCCAAGGGTAAAGCTGAAAGGCCTTACATTCTCCCTGTCCGGGATGGAGAACCAGGTAAAAGCCCTGGCAGAGGAGGGAGAGAAGCCTGCCAACATCGCCCGCTTCGCCATCGACGCTATTTCCAACGTGGTCTGGCGGACAACCCGGGAGGCACAGAAGCGCTATCCCGGCCTTCCGGTGCTGTGTTCCGGCGGGGTGGCCTCCAATACTCAGCTGCGGGCGGGACTGATTTCTCTCTGCGGCGCTCTGTTCGCGGAGCCCCGGTACTCCACCGATAACGCCATGGGGACGGCCATCCTCACCTGGCGTGCGGTCCAGGTGGAGGGCAGGCTATGAGAGAGGACGCAATTCTGACCCCCAGCCAGGTGGGCCAGTATCTGAAAACTATGATGGATCGGGACCACCTCCTGTCCCGGCTGCTGGTGCGGGGAGAGCTGTCCAACTATAAGATGTACCCCTCCGGGCACCACTATTTTACCTTGAAGGACGGGGAGGGGGCCCTGCGGTGCGTTATGTTCCGCAGTGACGCCCAGTCCCTGCGCTTCCGGCCGGAGAACGGGATGCAGGTCATCGCCGCCGGCCGGGTGACCGTCTTCCCCCGGGACGGGCAGTACCAGCTGTACTGCGCCCGCCTCACGCCTGAGGGGGTGGGGGACCTGGCCCTGGCCTTTCAGCAGCTGAAGGAGAAGCTGGCCCGAGAGGGCCTCTTTGACCCGGACAATAAGAGGAAAATCCCGGAATTTCCCCAAAAAATTGCCCTGATTACCTCACCTGCCGGTGCGGCGGTGCGGGATATGATCCGTATTCTGGGGGCACGCTGGCCGCTGACAGAAATCGGGGTGATTCCCGTGCGGGTCCAGGGGGAGGAGGCCCCCCAGGAAATCGCCGCCGCCATCCAGTGGGCCAACCTGCACAAGGTGGCCGATCTGATTATCACCGGCCGGGGAGGCGGCTCTATGGAGGACCTGTGGGCCTTCAACGAGGAGGTGGTGGCCCGGGCCATCTACTGCTCAGAGATACCGGTCATCTCCGCCGTAGGCCATGAGCCTGACGTGACTATCGCCGATTTCGTGGCCGACCTGCGGGCGTCTACTCCATCCAACGCCGCCGAGCTGGCGGTACCGGACCAGAATGAGATCTATATGTCCCTTCTGGGGGATGGGGAGCGGCTGGAGGGCGCCGTCTCCGTTCGGCTGGCCCGATACCGTCAAGCGCTGAACCGGCTGACCAGCAGCCGGCCTATGACAGAGCCCGCCTCCTACTTTCGGGAGAAGCGGCTGTTGTTGGACTTTCAGGGCAGCCGCCTGGCCCACGGCCTGCGCCATACCGCCTCGGAGCGGCGGGAGCAGCTTGGAAAACTGTCTGCGGCCCTGCCAGGCTGCGGGGAACGGACCGTCTCCAACCGCCGGGAGCGGCTAAAGGAGCTGTCTGCCGCTCTGGACGCTATGAGCCCCCTGAAGGTGCTGGGCCGGGGTTACTCCATCGCGCAAAAGGGGGACGGAACGGTGCTGTCCTCCATTCAAAATACCGCGCCGGGGGATATTTTCCAGCTCCGACTGTCTGACGGTGAGCTGGACTGTCGAGTCGAAAAAATCAAAGAGAAAGGGAATTGAGCTATGGCCGCAAAAAAGAAGCTGAATTTCGAGAGCTCCATGGCCCGGCTGGAGGAGATCGTCTCTCTCCTGGAGAAGGGAGATGCCCCTCTGGAACAGGCTATGTCCCTCTTTGAGGAGGGGGCCAAGCTGCTGCGGGAGTGCACCAGACAGCTGGACGATGCGGAGCAGAAGGTAACCCTCCTCACTGCTGGAAGGGACGGCGAAGTGGTGGAAGAGCCCTTTGGAGGCAATAACTGACATGGAGAAAGACTTTACACAGCTGATGGCTCAGGACCGGGATATGGTTGAGGACCGCTTGGCCCGCATCTTTGATGGGGAGGTCCATTACGCCAGTCTACAGGAGGCCATGGAGTACTCTCTGCTGGCCGGTGGGAAGCGTATTCGCCCGATACTCACGCTGGAGACCTGCCGTCTGTGCGGCGGAGAGCCCGAGGCTGCATTGCCCTTTGCCTGCGCCGTAGAGATGATACACACCTACTCTCTGATTCACGACGACCTGCCCGCTATGGATAACGACGATCTGCGGCGGGGGCGGCCCACAAACCATGTCGTCTATGGGGAGGCTGCCGCCATTCTGGCGGGGGACGCCCTGCTCACCGCCGCCTTTGAGCAGCTGACAGAGGCCAACCTGCCTGATGAACAGATTGTAGAGGCTGTGCGGTGTCTGTCCCGGGCTGCCGGCTCCGCCGGAATGGTGGGGGGACAGGCTCTGGATATGGCGGGAGAGGGCCATGCCCTGGACCGGGAGGAGCTGGAGCTGCTCCAAAGCTTAAAAACCGGCGCCCTCATCTCCGCTGCCGCCGAGCTGGGCTGTATCGCGGCAGGCGGGGGGACGGAGCAGCGCGCCCGGGTACGGGCCTACGCCCAGGCTCTGGGCCGGGCCTTCCAGGTCCGGGACGACATGCTGGATGTCATCAGCTCACCGGAGGAGCTGGGAAAACCGGTGGGCTCCGATCAGTTCAATGAGAAGAGTACCTTTGTCACCGCCCTGGGCCTGGAGGGCTGCGCCGCCCTGGTGGAGCGGCTGACCCGGCAGGGAATTGAAGCGCTCAGTGGCTTTGAATCCCCCGATTTCCACATCTGGCTGGCCCTGTCCCTGGCGGAGCGGACAAAATAATCAGGAGGAATCACATTTTGACTGTGCCTGATGTGAAAAAAACATATGAACCCATTCTCTCCCGCCTGAGCGACCAGGAGGGAGAGGCTTTGTGCGCCCAGCTGCGCCGGGAACTGGTGGAGGATGTGTCCAGGACCGGCGGTCATTTGGCCTCCAATCTGGGGGCGGTGGAGTTGACGGTGGCCATTCACCGGGTGTTCGACACCTCGGTAGACCGTCTGGTCTTCGATGTGGGCCACCAGTGTTATACCCATAAGCTGCTCACCGGCCGACGGGAGGCCATGTCAACCCTGCGGCAGTACGGGGGCGTTGCCGGATTTCCCAAGCCCAGCGAGAGCATTCACGACGCCTTTATCGCCGGTCACGCCTCCAACTCGGTGGCGGTGGCCCTGGGCATGGCCCGGGCCCGGACTATGCTGGGGGAAAACTATAAGGTTATGGCCCTCATCGGAGACGGCGCCCTCACCGGCGGACTGGCCTATGAGGGGCTGTCCAATGCGGGAGAGTGCGGCCAGCAGATTCTGGTAATCCTCAACGACAACGGCATGTCCATCACCCCCAATGTGGGCGGTGTGGCCGACCATCTGGCCAAACAGAGGCTGAAGCCCCAGTACCTCACCTTTAAAAAACACTATCGCAGAATCATGAACGCCACCGCCCTGGGCAGAGCGGTATATAAGGTGACCCACCGGGTCAAGCAGGCACTGAAGCAGTCTCTGCTGCCGTGCAGCATGTTTGAAAATATGGGCTTCCGCTATCTGGGACCGGTGGATGGGCACAACCTGTCCTTCCTGACCAAAATTTTGCGATACGCCAAGGAGCTGGACGAGCCTGTTTTGCTCCACGTCAAAACTGTAAAGGGGAAAGGCTTTCGGCCCGCGGAGGAGAATCCCGATGCCTTCCATGGCGTCGCCCCCTTCGACCCCATCACCGGAAAGCTGAACCGGGAGCCGGGGGAAAATTTCTCCGCCGTCTTTGGCCGGACGCTGACCCGTTTGGCGGATCGGGACAAGCGGGTATGTGCCATCACCGCCGCTATGACCGGTGGGACAGGTCTGGAAAAATTCTCCCAAAGATTTCCGGACCGCTTCTTTGATGTGGGCATTGCCGAATGCTGTGCCGCCTCTATGGCTGCCGGTATGGCCAAGCAGGGAGCCATCCCCGTATTTGCAGTATACTCCACCTTTCTGCAGCGGGCCTATGATATGCTCCTCCACGATGCGGCGATTGACAACCTCCATGTGGTGCTGGGGGTGGATCGAGCCGGCTTGGTGGGAGATGACGGTGAGACCCATCACGGCGTATTCGACGTGGCCTATCTGGACAGCGTACCTAACATGACAGTGCTGGCTCCTGCCAGCTTTGCCGAGCTGGAGGTCATGCTGGAGCGGGCTCTGTTCCAGTTGAGCGGACCGGTGGCGGTGCGCTATCCCAGGGGCGGCGAGGGTAAATATGTGGGTACCGGCGGGGAGGGCCCGGCGGCCATTCTTCGCTGGGGGGACAGCATTACTCTTTCAGGCTATGGCAGAGAGATTAACGATATCCTGGAGGCCACCGACCTCCTTGCGGAGCGCGGAATTCAGGCCGAGGTTGTCAAGCTGAACCAACTTACACCCCTTGTCCCAGACCTGATTGAGCTGTCTGTCCGCAAGACGGGGGTCCTGTTGGTGGCAGAGGAGCAGTCCGCCCAGGGCAGCGTTGGACAGCGGCTGGCCGCTCGGCTGGAGCAGGTTGGCCTGTCCGCTAAAATAGTTCTGGTTAACTGTGGCGACGGATTTATTTCTCATGGGTCCTCGTCTCTGCTGAAGCGGGATTTGTACCTGGATGGGCCCGGACTGGCCCAAAAAGCGTTGGAGGTGTTGGGCCATGGCCAAACGGAGGCTTGACGTGGCAATTGCGGAGATGGGCCTGGCGGAGAGCCGCCAGAAGGCCCAGGCCCTTATCATGGCCGGGGAGGTCTACGTCAACGGACAGAAACAGCTGAAGGCGGGGGCCCCCGTTGAGCCGGACGACGCCGTGGAGGTTCGGGAGAAGAAGGCGCTGCGCTATGTAAGCCGGGGCGGACTGAAGCTGGAGAAGGCTATGTCCCTGTGGCCCATTGACCTGAAGGACAGAGTCTGCGCCGATATTGGCGCCTCTACCGGCGGCTTTACCGACTGCATGCTTCAGAACGGGGCCAGGCTGGTGTACGCTGTGGACGTGGGCTACAATCAACTGGACTGGCGGCTGCGGACTCACCCTCAAGTGGTATGTATGGAGCGCACAAATGCCCGGTATCTCACCGCTGAACAGATACCGGAGCCGCTTGACTTTTTTTCTGTGGATGTCTCTTTTATCTCCCTGAATCTGATCCTGCCCGCCCTGCGTCCTTTGATGAAGGCGGGGGGACAGGCGGTGTGTCTGGTTAAGCCGCAGTTTGAGGCAGGGAAGGACAAGGTGGGCAAAAAAGGGGTGGTCCGTGACCCGGCCGTCCATTTGGAGGTGCTGGAGCATTTTCTGGACCACGCTGCCCAATCAGAATTCTCTGTAAAGGATATCACCTTTTCACCAATCAAGGGTCCGGAGGGCAACATCGAATATTTAGGTTATCTTCAGGCCGGTACCGGGCCTGCATATGACGGAAACCTGAGGGCTCTGGTAGCGCAGTCCCATGAGGTCTGGAAGGAGGCGCCAGCATGAAAATTGTACTCAGCTCCAACCCTTACCGGGATAAAGGGCTGCGGGTGGCGCTGGAGGCCCGGCGGGTATTGGAACATGCCGGAGCTCAGACCGTTCTGTGCCTGCCCTTTCAGCCCAAGAAGGGGGACCGGCTGGATCTGCGCCGGCAGATTACCCTGTCCACACTGAATAAAGAACTGCCCTCCGCCGACCTGCTTATCTGCTTTGGCGGAGATGGCACCATACTCCACGCCGCCCGGGATGCCACCCTCCATGGGGTTCCTATTCTGGGGGTGAACACGGGGAGCGTGGGCTTCATGGCGGAGCTTGAGCGGGGAGAGCTGCCCCTTCTGGCCCCGCTGGTACACGGGATGTACACGGTTGAAGAGCGTATGATGCTGGACGTAAAGGTGCTTCGGGGAGACCGGCTTATCTGTCAGGATACCGCCCTCAACGACGCCGTTATTTCCAAGGGCTCCATGGCCCGGGTGGCGGAGATGGAGGTGCTGGCGGACCGGGTTAAGGTCACCGCCATCACAGGGGACGGCGTCATCGTCGCTACCCCGACAGGCTCCACAGCATACTCCATGTCGGCGGGCGGACCCATTGTGGAACCGACCTCGAAAGGGATCATTGTCACCCCTGTCTGTGCTCACCAGCTGATTGCCAGGGCGATGGTGCTGGCCCCCGAGCGCGTGGTCACAGTTCAGCTCCCCAGAGGAAACCGAAAATACCTGTACCTGTCTGTAGACGGAGGCAAGGCGGTGCGTCTGTCAGGGGGGGACCGGGTGGAGATCCGCCGTTCCGACCGGTCCACTCAGCTGGTCCGGCTGGCTGACCGCAGTTTCTATCAAGTTATCAATCAAAAGCTGGGAGGCCTGAGCCAATGAAAAATGTGCGCCAAAGCGAAATTTTAAATATTGTGCAGACCAAGGACGTGGAGACGCAGGAGCAGCTTCTGGAAGAGCTGCGAGCCAGGGGCTTTACCACCACCCAGGCCACTATTTCCCGGGACATCAAGGAGCTGCGCCTGGTGAAGGAGCTCACTGGCTCTGGCGGCTATCGCTACGCCTTGTCAGAGCGGAAAGCCTCCTCCACCTCGGATGCCCGCCTGCGCAACATCTTTAAGGAGGGGGTAGTCTCGGTGGACGTGGCTCAAAACATCGTGGTTGTGCGCACCATGCCCGGCCTGGCTTCCGCCGCCTGTTCCGCCCTGGACGCTATGGAGATCGACGGCATGGTGGGCAGCCTGGCCGGTGACGATACCGGCATCCTTATCATGCGGGACAACACCTTTGCCCAGCAGTTCAGCAGCGAGGTGCACAAGCTGTTCCGATAAATGAAATTGGGAGATCAGAGATGGAACAGATATGGAGCGAAATACTGGAGCAGATCAGGCAGGCCTCAGAGGCCATCTATGAGAGTGTCAACCCACCTGCCGCGCCTTCTGAGATCAAGCTGCTGGAGGAGACCGCAGGGGTAAAGCTGCCCCAGGACTTTTGTGATTACCTCTCCACACTGAACGGACAGCGCAATACAGAGGAACGAACCAGAGACAGAAACGCGGAGCTCCCCCTGCTGGGATATTACCCCTTTCTGTCCATCACCGGCATCATTGAGACCTGGAACATGATGAATGAGCTCTTTAACAGGGAAACAGAGCCGCTGGATTGGGTGGTGGAGGACAAAATCAAGCCCTACATCTGGCGGAGGCACTGGATTCCCTTCACAGAGTACGAGGGGAGCTGGTATCTGATTCTGGACTGCGACCCGGGAAAAAACGGGACCTATGGCCAGGTATTTCTTTGGAGCTCCGGCATGGACTTTTCAGAGGTCACCGCAAGCTCCTTTGGGGAATTTTCCCGGGAACTGCTGTCCAGGCTGTCTGAGAAGAAATATGAGATTTCCGAATTTGGAACCATCGAATTTGAGGATTATTATATTTGAACAGGAGAAATAGCATGACAACTGTACATACCTTTACCGCCCTGGGGCAGTACCTGGCGGCGGACGTAAACAGCGGAGCGGTCCATATTCTGGACAGACTGACCTACGATTTACTTACTCTCATTGGCGAGGGACCGATAGGGGAGGGGAGGGTCCCTCAGGCACTTGTGGAGCAGCTGCCGCAGTACGATCCGGCCGATCTGGAGGAATGCTGGCAGGAGCTGCGCCAGCTCCAGGAGGCCGGGCTGCTCTTCACCGCTGACGACTATCTGGACCCGGAGGCCGCCATGGCCCTGCCCAAGGCGGCGGTGGTAAAGGCCCTGTGCCTCCATGTCTCCCACGACTGCAACCTGCGGTGCAAGTACTGTTTTGCCTCCACCGGCGACTTCGGCACCGGACACCGGATAACCATGGACTTTGACACCGCTAAAAAGGCCATCGACTGGGTGGTGGCCAAGTCAGGGAAGCGGCGGAACATCGAGATCGACTTCTTCGGCGGCGAGCCGTTGATGGCGATGGACACCGTGAAAAAGACGGTGGAGTACGCCCGGTCTTTGGAGGAACAGTACGACAAGGTGTTTCGGTTTACAATCACTACCAACGGAATTTTGCTTGATGACGAGACGATTGACTATATCAACCGTGAGATGTCCAATGTAGTGCTGTCTCTGGACGGCCGGCAGGCGGTCAACGACCGGATGCGCCCCACCATCAACGGAAAAGGCAGCTATGAAGTGATTGTACCCAAGTTCCAGAAGCTGGTAGCCGGCCGGGGGACCAGGGACTACTATGTCCGGGGCACCTTCACCCGGGACAATCTGGACTTTGCCCAGGACGTGCTCCATATGGGTGATCTTGGCTTCCGCCATGTGTCTGTAGAGCCCTGCAGCGGCCCGTCTGACGACCCCTATGCAATTCGGAAGGAGGATCTGGGCAGGGTAGAGGAGGAGTACGAGAAGCTGGCCCGGGAGCTGCTGGACCGAAAGGACATCAATTTCTTCCACTTCAATGTGGATCTGGCCCAGGGCCCCTGCGTCATCAAGAGGCTTCGGGGCTGTGGCGCCGGCTGCGAGTATGTGGCCATTACTCCTGATGGAGACATCTACCCCTGTCATCAATTTGTGGGAAAAGAGGAGTTCCGCATGGGCAGCGTCCATGATGGCTCCTTCGATATGTCGATTTCTGGTCAATTTGCCCAACAGAACATTTATACACGTCCGGCCTGTCGGGAGTGCTGGGCACGATTTTACTGCAGTGGTGGCTGTTCTGCCTCGAATTTGCTTGTCAATGGCGACATAATAAGCTCAAATGAGGTGGCCTGCGCAATGGAACGCAAGCGTTTGGAGTGCGCAATTGCCCTTAACGCCATCACTTCTCAAGCAGATTCCGTCCGAAATACAAATTGTAATAATACAGAATGTAATCATTGTAATCGTTGAGCCCCTAAGGATTTTATCAATATCTGGGGTTGACCCCCCGAGCCCGGCACAATATTTACTCAAAACGAGGCCCCGTTTGGGGCCTCGTTTTCTTATCGTTTACATAGTTTACATAACGCTATTTACATAACAAGTTGATGGAATTGGCAAAAATGGAGAAAATCGCAAAACCCCCTTGCGAAAAAGGTCGGGAAGAGCTATAGTAAGACTTACCAATTGAAGTGCGGCTGAAATCCACGTCTATTTTGCCTCCAGTTCTCATAGGTTCCTGATGAGGTGATGCCTGTGAGGATCCGAAAAAAATGGGACTTGCCGTCTGAACAGACCGGCGCTCTGGCGGTGCTGTCCCTCGCGTTTTTAGTTGGCGGCTCAGCGGGCTGTTTCCTGGCCGCCCTGTCTGGCAAGTCCGGGGCAGAGGAGCTGGGCAGTTACCTGGTCGACTACTTGACGTTGGCCGGAGGTACCGATCTCCCACGGAACCTGTGGACTGTGGTATGGGGTCAGGTTAGGTATTTACTGGCCGCGCTGGTTCTGGGGCTGACTGCCCTGGGGTTGGTGGGTCTGCCGGTGCTCTTTGGACTGCGGGGATTTTTTTTCGCCTTTCCGGTAGCCTGCTTCTGCCGGGTATTTGGAGTGAGAGGGCTGTTCCCTGCCTTTATTCTCTTTTTTCTGCCTGCGCTACTCTGGGCTCCTGCCCTGTTTGCGGCAGGGGTGCCCGGATTCCTTTTCTCTCAGCGGCTGCTGCGCCAGTTTCTGGGGGAGGGCCGGAGCGGCTTCCCGCTCCATGGGACCTGGTGGTGCCGGAGCGGACTGTGTGCGGGTTTGACTCTGGCGGCGGGCCTGCTGGAGTACTGGGTTATCCCGGTACTGCTTCGGGCGGTCGCCCACGTGATCTTATCTTAATCTGTTTTGGGAGTTGAAGAAGTGTCTGAACTGCTGTCGGCCTATGAGGATTTTTTAAAAACTGAAAAGCAGGCCTCGGCTAACACGGTCAGCTCCTACCTTAGGGACGTCAACCAGTTCGCCGTGGCGATGGACGGGCGGGGGGTGGACCTCACCCAGGTAGTGACCCGGGATGTGGAGGACTACGCCAACTCCCTCATTAAGCGGGGCAAGTCCCCCGCCACCGTCACCCGGTCGGTGGCCTCCTTAAAATCCTTCTACTCCTGCCTGATGGGGAAGGGCTACATAAACCGCAACCCGGCCAGAGGGGTATCCCCCGCCAAGGTGGAGCGCAAGCTGCCCCAGGTGCTTACCAGCAAAGAGGTGGAGCTGTTTCTGGAACAGCCTGAGTGTACCGATCTGAAGGGGTACCGGGACCGGGCCATGCTGGAGCTGCTCTACGCCACCGGCATCCGGGTCAGTGAGCTGATTGAGCTGGACGTGGACGACCTGAACCTGCCCGGCGGGGTGCTCAAATGCTTCAGCAAGGGAAAAGAGCGAATGATTCCGCTGTATCCCACCGCCATCAGGGCGCTGGGGGAATACATAAACAATGTGCGGCCCCAGCTGGTGGACTCGGCGGAGGAGACCGCCCTGTTCGTCAACATGAGCGGCGAGCGGATGAGCCGCCAGGGCTTTTGGAAAATTATCAAGTACTATCAGGAAAAAGCGGGCATTGAGAAGGAGATTACCCCCCATACCTTGCGGCACTCCTTCGCGGCCCATCTGCTGGAGAATGGGGCAGACCTCCGTGCTATCCAGGAGATGCTGGGCCATGCGGATATTTACTCCACCCAGATTTAA